>MKSD01000001.1:0-547104 GCA_001898075.1 Alphaproteobacteria bacterium 40-19 | reverse complement strand
AAATTAACCATACCTTCCGTGACTTTTTTAGGATCAAAACCATAACGTTCCAGAAAAGCAAGAACTTTCTTTTTAGAAGTGTCTAAGCTTTTAGAAAGGCCTTCCAAAGAATCGTCGGTGTCATATACGGTGATGGTAATTTCCGCAAAGTCAGCTTTTCCTTTTCGCTCGGCAATCCCTTTGACCGTTAAGGTGCAAGGACGAAAGTTTTCTAGAACCAGACGGACTGAGTGAGACGCCAACCATAAAAAAGTTCCAGCAATGACGCTTTTCAGAACTGATTTGATCATTGACTTTGACGCAAAAAAAAACTCTGTAAAAGATGACTCTTTAAAATCTAAAAGTCAAACTGGGAAAGAAGTTTTAAATGTTTAGTCTATAGATTATTTAATAGCCGAGTGAAAAAAATGTTTTATTTTATCCCAAAAAGAAAGTGCTGCTACATCTTGATCAGCAACTAATGTAAAGACCATGGGTGTCTTTTCGGGAACGAGAATCTGAATCCTGCCCATAGGTTGGCCTTTTTTGACTGGGGCCAGCGCATGAGAAAAGTGTTCTACTTTAACCTGTCCTTTATTTAACAAAAGCCGAGGCAGAGAAATCCCTGCGGTTTTTAATGTGACAAGCTGTATAGAATCGGCCTTGCCTCCTTTTACTGCAATAGAAGTAAAAGGTTTTGAGGGGCTGGCAACGATGGCGGGAACGAAGAAGGAAAAGCCCCAATCCAATAAGCGTCGGGCTTCTTGAGCTCTTAAAATTTCATTGGCAATACCATTGACGACCAGTAATAAACGGCGTCCTTCACGCTGGCTAGAAGCGACCATTCCACACTTGCCCGCGTCGGTCTTGCCAGTCTTAAAGCCATCGGAAAAGCCATTTCGTAACAGTAAGTTACGATTTAGGTGCTTGGCTTTATTAAAGGTAAACTCTTGAATGGCATAATAATCTTTATATTCTTGGGGAAAATTTTGCAAAGTCTTTTCTGAAAACAGGGCTAAATCTCGGCACGTGCTCCAGTGTTCAGGATCTGGAAGGCCAGAAGCATTTTTAAAACGTGAATTTTTAGCTCCTAAGTTGAGTGCTTCTTGGTTCATGAGTTCACAAAACCCTTCTTCGCTTCCTGCCAGCCCTTGGGCCAACACGCAGCAGGCATTATTTCCAGAAGCGGCAATAACACCAATTAAAAGATCTTTAATCGATACAGACTGTCCTGGGTTTAAGACCATGTTGCTTCCTTCTTTTTTAGCCGCCTCAGGAGAGACCACAAAGTGATCAGAAAGTTTAAGAGCTCCTTCTTTAAGAGCTTTAAAAATCACATAGGCTGTAAGAATTTTTGTCATAGATGAAGGGGGCATTCGCACTTCTGAGTCTTTATCCATTAAGACAGTATCCGTACTTAAGTCTTTTAAAAAGACGTAGGGTGCCAAAGAATGCCCTTGGGAAGTGTTTTTTTTAAGAGTAGAAATTTGAGGATTGCCAGAAGAATTGGAGTGTTTTTCAGGTGCAGCTATGACTTGTTGTAAAGCTAGCAACCCCAAAACCAAAAAGTGATAACGCAAACAAGATTTTTTCAAGAAAACAACCCACAACTACTTTGGCTTTACAAAGAACATCTTGGCTTGAATTTTATAGCGATGCAAGAGTGCCAAGGCACTTTGAACTTGTTTTTCGGTCAAAAAAGGCCCAGCTATGACTGGATAATAGGTTTTACCTTTGGATTGTACCTTTTGGATAGAGACTTTTCCGTAAGATCTTAGGTGGGCTTGCAACCAGACAGAGCGATCAAAAGAGGTGGTGTAGACGATAATGTGGACGGGTGGTTTTTTTGCAAAGCGTAACCTTTTGTCAGGAGTTGTTTTGCCTAACGTGACAGGGGGGTTTTTCAGAGGTAAAGGATCAGGCTTCTTTTTTTCAATCTTTTGTAAAGGTGGAGGGGCATAGGGGAAATTTAAGCACGGAGTAAAGGGTTTCATTTTAGTCCCGCAGAGCTTGCTGTTTTTCCGATTTTTTTTGTAATTTTTGTAATAACGAGCGTATAAAATGCTTTGGGCTACCAGAGCTTTTACTTTTACCAGGGCTGTCCCTTTTTTGTGTATGTCAAGACATTCAGCGGCCCTGTAGGATAAATCTATAACCCGTCCTGGAATGTAGGGTCCGCGATCTTTGACAGTCAGAATTACTTTTCTTCCATTTTCAAGGTTGGTCACTTCAACCACACAAGGTAGGGGCAGCGTTTTATGGGCAGCAGTCATTTCATAACGGTTGTAGATGTCTCCCATAGCATTTGCGTTGCCGTGTTCATTGTCGTAAACGCCGTAAAAAGATGCAATGCCAATTTCTTCTAGTTCGTAATGCTTTTGAGGTGTATACCAAACTCCTTTGACCTCGTAGGGCCGCAAGCTGCCAGGGCATATAGAGTGATCACAGAGGGTGACATTTTTTGGGATTTCTTGAGTACTGCATCCCGCAATCAAAATAATTCCTGAAAGCGAAAGGCTTTTTTTGACTAAACCGGACTGTTGGTCATCAGCCTGCATGGATACAAAATTATTTTTATTTTACTTTTCTATTATAGTTTTTTTATTTCTTAAAAGGCAAATTAAAGGCAAAAGTGAAAAAAGGTTTTGAGCCGCATATAATCGAAGATCAGATCAAAAAAATAAACATCCTTTCTTGACAAAGGGAAATCCGTCGTGACATAATACAAAGGATTAGCCCAGATAGCTCAGTTGGTAGAGCAAAGGACTGAAAATCCTTGTGTCGCTGGTTCGATTCCTGCTCTGGGCACATTAAAATCCCCCCCCATTTTCATATTACTTCATATTAAAAAAAATCTAATTTTTTTATTTCAGAAAAAAGGTCCTTTTTGAACCCTTAAAAACAAACATACAGAAAAAGGAAAAGAAAGAGCGGGCGAAGAGATTCGAACCCTCGACCCTAACCTTGGCAAGGTTATGCTCTACCACTGAGCTACGCCCGCTTTCTGATTTAAGATTATACCGTTAAAAAAAACTTGTCAAGCCTTTTATTGTCCATGATGCATACCGCTACAGATCTTGCTTTGTTCAAAGTCCTGCAGAAAAAAACTGAGGATTTTGCTACTCCGCCTTCTTTTGAAGACCAATATCCTCTGCTTTTACCTCTTGAGGCTGTCAGGGGGTGCAGCCAAACTCTTTTTCCCTTGTCTCAGGGGCATTTTGTGAGAACTGTTTCGGGACATTGTTTAAATTTAGGTGTCCTTGAAAAATATGGGTCAGTGATTAAGTGTCAAGATAAAGAGCCCCCCAACCTAGAAGACTTATGGCCCGGAGTTTTGCTAAAAGTTGCTTGCATTCAACCTCTTGTGACTCATCAGGTTCATCAACAAAAAGTTGTCCTGAAAAGGCCTGCAGTGGAAGGATCTGTCTTGTTGATTGATGAAAACGAAACTTTTCCGCTGTTATGCAAAGGGAATCAAGTTGAAGTCCCTAAGGGATTGAAGGGGTACATCAGTTATCGTCCTTTCTTGTACATGATGGTGAAGAATTTTTCTGTCCTATACGATGAATGGAAGCAGTCTGCCGGATGGGTTTTGGAATTAGAAGAATACTAACCAGGAGATCAATGTCTATTCGTCTTTTTATTTTGATATGTAAAAAAGTTTTGAAGGCGTTCTTTAAGCCTTTGAACATTTTCAATGTCTCTGGCTTTTTTCAGGTGATCAAGAAGTGCATTAAATTCTTCTTCCTGCGCTTGGGAAGAAGGCCGGTATTTTTTCGCCTCTTTTATTACTTCATCTTTTATTTTATCTACCTTATCTGCTGTTCCTTCAATTCTGACGTGTAGTAGGCCAGAGATCAGCCATAGCAGGTAAAAAAAGCGTTTTATCATACGTAATCCAATCTTTGTCTGTAAAAACAGTATCATTTCTGTTTGAACAAAACATAAACTGTAAGGAAAAATGCCTAATAATCATCTCACTAACTTAGAATCAGATCATTATGAAAAAGCTATTTTGATCATTGAGTCAGAAGAAGAACCTTTGATCGATGCCACAGACTTTTTTCCTAAAAAAATGATGATCAAAGCCACCATCCAGCCTACGGGTGAGGTTCCTGAAATGGTATATATTCAAGCCGAACCTGGAAAAGCGGATTTAAAAGTTTCTTTGCAAAAAGAAAGCGTGGTAGACGGGGTTCATATTATTTGGGAACAAAGGGGTCGATTTTTGCACCAAGGGCTGTTTCATCGTTTTGATGCCAGCCACAATGTGTTTGAAATTAAAAGCGAGCCTTATGAAATGAGGTTTAAAACTTTTGACGCAAATCAGGTATTTTTGCCTGGGCAGCCTTTGGACTTCGGAGCAAGTTGGTCGCCCGATCAACCTGAGGATGCTACGCAGATGATTGCAATAGTTGTGGCGCAACAGGAAGAGGGAAAAAATTCTGTGAATTTGGAAAAGAATCCAGAAGGTGCTTCTTTAAAGCAAGCGATTGCGGGTGGACAGGTTAAAATCATGATTTCCCATAAAGATGTTGATATGCTCTATCGCTCTTATCAGTGTTCTTATGAAACCGAAATCATGATGATTGAAAAAACAGAGAAGCAAGAAGATGGAAAAGAAAAAATAGTTCAAATACCCCACGAAGAAACCTGGTTTTACGTCCATTTTATTCGCCAAGATTATTTGTGTTAGGTAAAGGCGTGCGGTCGAGAAGACTCGAACTTCCACGAGATGCCTCACAGCGACCTCAACGCTGCGCGTCTACCAATTCCGCCACGACCGCCTCATTTTCAATATATCAGATCTTATTTTAAAATAAAAGCCTTTTGTGACAGAGGCAAAAGCGAGGCCGCCTTTGGGTGGCCCTTTTATTTTTTAAAGGGGGGTATTACACTTTAAGGGGTAGATTGCTATCTGTTAAAAATTATTTTTATTACTTTTGAGGGCGGTGAAGGAGTGGGAAAAAGCACTCAGGTTAAATTATTAACCCGAAAACTGGCCGAGTTTAGAGTTCCTTTTTTGCAGACCAAAGAACCAGGTGGGAGTGCTTTGGGGCAAGAATTGCGTCGAATCTTGTTGGACCTGAAGCATCTAAAGTTGGATCCTGAAGCCCAGCTTTGTTTGCTGTTGGCAGCACGACACCATCACATTCATCAGGTGATTCGTCCTGCGTTAGCTCAGGGGAAGTGGGTGTTGTGTGACCGTTTTATTCACTCTAGTTTGGTATATCAGGGAATCATTCAGGGGTTAGGGGTTGAGAGAGTTTTAAAAATGCACGAGTTGTGTGATGCTTTATTGATCCCAGATATGACTTTTGTTTTGCAAGAAGATGTCGCTATTTCTAAAAGGCGCTGTGAAAGACGTTTTTATGCCAACCACTGGGACCAAGAGACTTTAGAGTGTCATCAGAAAATTGCGGATGCTTATCTTGAGTTTTCTGACTGTATTTTTCTGGAAAAAGGTCGGTCAGTGAAGCAAACCCATCGCAGGATTTGGGGTTACGTTGAAGAATATATTTGAAAAAAATATTAAAAAAAATTAAAAGTCCATCTTTTTTTTTTGATTAAAATCAATGATACATTGAGGTGTTGTTTTTAAGAGACTTTTTATGAAAAAATTTTTATTATCAGCGCTTTTTGCGTTATCCTTATTTCAAAGCACGGCTTCTGCCCAAGACTACACAGTCTCTGTAGAGCTTATTGATCCTAATAACCAACTTTTTGGTTATAATGCAACTGTCACTGAAGTCGCAGATCCAATTGAGTTTGGTAACTTGTGTTTGCATCAGTATTATGCCTCAATACAGCATTTGAATGTCCAGTCTCAGAATTTGATGATAGATGGCATGAAGTTTAAAGAGTTTGTGCGGCTAAACGATCCCGTCATTTGGGCAGTGACCGGCTTGGCAGAGAAGATTCGTGTTGGGCAAGTTTTTCAAATGCCAGCAAATGAAGGAATACATCCATGGGGGCATTGTTTGATTACTGCGAATATTGCGGAAGGAAATCTTGATTATAGATACAACGTTCCTAATCAGGCAAATCCTGTGTCTGTAGGATTGAGGATGCGGATTACCAGAAACCCTGATAACAATTAAATTTTTAAAAAATATCAGAGCGTTATAGGTTTAGGGCTTTGAATTTTTAAAGTTCAATCCCTTTAAAAAGCACTTCTTTGTCCATTAAAAAGAAGTGCTTCGTTTGATGGATGTGCCCGCCCTAAAAAGCCACCAAATAACAAAAATTACTCGCTCAAATCTATTTTTTTCAAGTATATAATGATTTCTTCAGGGGTATCTTTTTTTGGGTTGTGCTTTGCGTAATAGGCGGATATTTCTTCTGCTCTGTACGTCTTGTCAAAGCGAATCCGCCAGCAAGCATTGTGGATATTTTCAGGCTGCTGATGGGTTAAAGTCCAGTCCACCAAAGCTTCTAACATCCTGTTGATTTCTGGGCTAGAGATTGCAAAATTTTTAAAACTTATCCCATTTATGTTAGTAACATTCATAAACTCATGATTCAAAGAGTGTAGAGCTTGAATAAAAGCATTTTTTACAGAAGCATAGAAAGCTTCAGGGTCATCGCTTAAGGCTACCTTTTCAAGACTAGCGGCGTCAGAATGCTGCCCGCTAAAATTAGTTAAATCCAGAGACAATTCATAATTTTGAGCATCCGCTTGAGGCAGGAGTATAAAAAGAAATATTAAAATCTTTTTCATTAAGACCTTTATATAATGCAATTTAAAATATAACATATGTATGTATTGTCAATTGCAAAAGCGATATTTTTAATGCTTATTTTAAGAAACATATTCACAAAAGGTTATTTTTTAAATATAATACCCAAGAGATTTACGAAAATTAATGGTTTTTATGTTGAAGAAGTGGATGGTTTTTTTGGCTTCTTTTTGCCCCGTGTTTGTTTGGGCAGAAGGTGGTCCGTATAAATTTTATGTCTGCGAGGATGGCAGCTTGGTTGGTTCGTCTCCTGCTGCAGACAGAGCATTAAAAGATGTGCAAGAATTTTTAGGTGAAAAGCTGACAATGGTTTCGCAAGATAAAGAAGGTTCTGAAATAGATCTGGAAAAAATGGAAAAGCCATGCAAGAAGGTCAAAACAGAAGAAGAAAAGCCTTTGAATTCTAAGGAAATTCAAAAGATTCTTGAAGAGGCTGGGCTGGAATATGCTCTTGAGCTGCCGGAAGAAGAACAAACAGAGCTTGTAGCGTTTTTAACAAGTGATCGTAATACAGAGGTGAAAGAAACAGAAGAACAACTTTCAGAAGTTTTTGTTACAGTTCCAGATGACAGCATTTCTTTTTTACCTGTATCTGAAAAAATTGAACCAGTCCTTAAGAATGCGGGATTAAAAGCTGATATTTCTGCTTTGAAAGAATCCGAACAGAAAGCACAGCGTATGTTACACCTTTTGGAACAGGAGACTTTTCATTGGAAGGATGTTGCAAGTGTTTTGTTCTCTACAAAGGAGGTTCCTGTTTTGTGGGTGGTAGCTGTAGATGGGGTTTTAAAGACTCCTAAAGCACTTATTGCATTAGGGCAAAAATGTTTTTCTTACCTTCCAGAAGTTATTGTGGAAGAATTTTTAGGTGTGTTTGGCTTTGTGAAACCTTCTGAAGAATTGATAAAAAAATATTCAGATCTTCAAGAAGATCCTGCAAAAACCAGAGTGCAGTTTGCCCAGGCTTTGGTTAATTTCTTGCAATCTAATCCTGCTGATCGTGCTAAAGAGCCTTCTAAAGACGATTATTCTTTAGAAGAGTTCGAGGCGCTTTTTAAAAGCTTAAAGGGAAGTTACGGGACGAACTCACAATTGCGTTCTGCCATTCTTGAAATAGAAGAAGCGATTACCGGAAAAAATGGATTGAAAGAGTGGGATAAAAAAGTTGTAGGAAAAAGAAACTGGAAAGATTTTTTTTAAACAATAAAGGAATAGTTCGCCCGGTTTGTAAAGAAGAAGTTGTGGTGGGCGAAGCAGAGAACTTTTTAAAAACTAAAAGTATTTTTGCTACTGATGCGTAATGAGGATAAGGAATTTTATTAACAGAGTGTCTTTTAATCACCTTTAGTTTTCGCCATGTTGATTTGGTAGAGTCTGTTTTAAGAAGCTTAGGTGTGGTAAACGCTTGCGCTGTTAGCATTATCAGAGATCAAAAAAAAATCGACGATAAAACACTAATCCTCATTAGGTATTTTATAACAGTTTGGTGCATTTTTTTATCGGACTCCGTTACTGATTTTTTTGTGTTAGGGAGTGTTTCCTTTTCTAATTTTTCGAAACTTTCCATAGATCTATTCAAATTTTTGATAAGTGCGTCTTGCGTTAGCAAGTTCTTTTTGTGAAAATCCTTTAGGCTAGGAATATTCGTTTCTAGAACGTATGAATCGTCTACAAAATTTAAATTATTTTTATATCCGATTTGACGAGGTATATTATAAAATGACTGGCGGTCTTCATGACGAATCAAACGACTTTTTGTATCGCTCAAGAGTTCTTTCATACACAATATAGAATCCTTTAATTTTTGATGATTTTGTACGGCATTTTGATATTTTAGATGATGATAGCCATCATTATCGTGACTACTTATAACTTCTACTAAATCTTTTACGAAAGTATGTAGCTTAGTATTGCGCGTCTGTAAAGAAATATTTTCTACTCCTGCTGTTTCCAAGATGAAGTATTGGTTTTCAAAATTTTTTAATTTTTAGTATCAATTAACACTATCATTTAGCACATAAAACATAAACATAAATTTTATGTTTATGTTTTATTGTTTTTAATTGATTTATCCTAAGGAGTTCTTTAATGAACAAAAGCAGGTTTTTGAAAGAAGATGATTTGAAAATTTAGACTCCTTGATGAGCCAAAGGAGCTGTTTGTCCCGGTTCTTGAGTTAATCGTTCTATTTGAGCCCCGCATCGGGATAGTTTGCCTACCAAGTCTTCATATCCTCGGTCTAAGTGGTAAACGCGCCGTACGATAGTTTCGCCGCTGGCTGCTAAGGCTGCCAAGACCAAGCTGACAGAGGCTCGTAAATCGGTGGCCATAACAGGAGCTCCAATCAGGTGAGCTTGCCCGGGAATAAAGGCGGTTTTGCCTTCTACTGTTATGTTTGCCCCCATACGATTTAATTCTGCCACATGCATAAACCGATTTTCAAAGAGGTTTTCTTCAATACTGGACGCAGAATTTGCAAAAAGGGCCAATACCATGAATTGAGCTTGGAGGTCGGTAGGAAATCCGGGAAAAGGCTGCGTCTGAATGTGAAAGCCGGGCCAAGAACCGGGGCTTTTAATATGAAAGACGGAGGGTTGGACTTCTCGTAATAGGACGCCCATTTGGTCTAGGACTGGCTTGTAAGAGGCCATCAGCTCTCCGTTGCAACCTTTTAGAACTAATTCGCCTTTTGTGGCTAAAGCAGCCGCAATATAAGTGCCCATTTCCAAACGATCGGGTAGGACATAATGTCGAGTACCGTTTAAAAAATCCTTTCCTTGAATGTGCAGTGTGGACGTTCCTTTGCCTTCAATTTCTGCCCCCATCTTGCACAGACACTCAATCAGGTCAGACACTTCGGGTTCTTGGGCAGCATTTTCGATGCAGCTTTCCCCCTTGGCCAAGACCGCAGCCAGAAGTAGGTTTTCCGTTCCTCCAACGCTGACTTTGGGGAAGGTATATTTTCCACCCAAAACCCGCCCCCCAGGGGCATGTGCGACAATATATCCATTGACCAGGTCAATATGGACTCCGAAGGCTTCTAATCCTTGAATGTGTAAGTCAACAGGTCTAGGGCCAATGGCACACCCTCCGGGCAAGGAAACAGTTGCTTTACCACACCGGCCTAACAGAGCTCCTAAAACTAAAACCGAGGCTCTCATTTTGCGTACATAGTCATAAGAGGCCACAAAGTTGGTGACAGAAGGAGTCTTGAGGGTCAAAGAGTGGTCAGCTCGTGTGACTTCCATCCCCAGGCTGCGGACCAGCTGAATCATACAGTGCACATCGCCCAAAAGAGGGACGTTTTCTAAAAAAAGCTCCTGGTCCGTCAGTAGACCACAAGCAATCAGGGGCAAAACTGCATTTTTGGCTCCATTAATTTCTACGACCCCTTGCAGGGGGCCATTGCCTATAATACGAAAACAGTCCACAATTTACTCTAAAAATATTTCTTTTATTCTAGTTTAAAATACAATAAAACTCAATAATATAAATGCAAGCTCTCTTTTTTCAAGAATTTGGATGATTTCCTTTCATTTAAAGTAAGTAATTTGTACCTGTCTCAGGTGGTTTTTACGGAAAATGATAAGAAAAAAACACAGAGCCCCAAAATTGCCAGATTATTTATATTGTTAAAACTTTTAATGCCGGGTTTTGGGATTTAAATTTAATCTTGTCTATTTTCTAACATAATGGTAAACTCCTGAAACATTGTCGTGATTTGTTTAGGCTTGTGAATCCTAAAAGTCAGCGGTTTGAAGTTCTCTTGGGCGCAGTAGTGTTGACGGTAGTCGCGCTTTTTGTTCCAGCAGCTTATTTTTACCAATATCGCTATGACCAGTCTTTTGTAGCCATGCAGGCAGATTTTGATTCGGTGGAAGGGTTAACGAAGGGGGCAGCCGTTAAGGTGAACGGCGTTTCGGTAGGAGAAGTAACGGGGATTTCGTTGGTCCCCGAGACATTTTCAGTTAAAGTAACTTTTAAAATTGACAAGACTATTCCTGTCGCTCAGGACAGTATGGCAACTATTTCCGGAGGAGTACTTTTAGGGTCGGCCTATTTGAATTTGATTCTTGGGAATGAAAGTAAGGTCTTAGGGCCGGGGGACATCATTTCCGTGACTCAACCTCCGGTGAGTTTAGAAAGTCTGTTGCAAAAATTCCTCTTTAGTACGAATGATGCAAAAGAGGGGTAGAAGTTGCAACGTAAACTTTGGCCATTCAAGCAGAGCTTAAGGAGTAGGGAATGACGGAAAAATATTCGTCCCAAAATATTGAAGTCTTAAAAGGTTTAGACGCGGTGCGTAAGCGCCCGGGTATGTACATTGGGGATACAGACGATGGAAGCGGATTGCATCATTTGGTCTGGGAAGTGGTGGATAATTCCATCGACGAAGCTCTGGCAGGGCATTGTAGCCGTATCGAAGTTATTTTAAACAAAGATGGCAGTGTGACGGTGGAAGATGACGGTCGAGGTATTCCCGTAGACATCCACCAAGAAGAAGGTGTTTCCGGGGCGGAGGTTATTATGACGCGCCTGCATGCCGGGGGAAAGTTTAATCAAAATTCCTATAAGGTCTCTGGTGGTCTGCACGGAGTGGGTGTTTCCGCTGTGAATGCTCTGGCGGCTTATTTGGATTTGGTGATTTGGCGAGATGGAAACGAGTATTATATGCGGTTTCACGACGGAGTTCCTCAGGCACCACTGGTGTGTTGTGGAAAGGCTCCTGGGAATAAAAAAGGAACGCGGATTACTTTTTTACCCTCCAAAGACATTTTTAAGATCACAGAATTTGACTTTAAGATTTTGCATGATCGTCTGCAAGAAATGGCTTTCTTAAATCCAACAGTGGTTCTGATTTTAAAAGATCAGCGCAAAGAACCTGAAAAAGAAGCTGTGTTTGCGCATCAAGGGGGGTTGAGTTCGTATGTGCAGCACCTCAGTCGCGGGAAAACCGCTTTGCAAGAGGTTCCAATTTTTTTGAAAGCAGCCAAAGAAGATATGACCATGGAAGTAGCTTTGCAATGGAATGAAAGTTATTACGAGTCTTCTTTGTGTTTTACCAATAATATTCCTCAAAAAGATGGAGGCACGCACTTGGCGGCCCTGAGGGGAGCTTTGACCCGGGTGTTTAACGCAACGGATTTATTTCCAAGGAAAGAAAAAGTTAATTTTACGGGGGAAGATATTCGTGAAGGTTTGACCAGTGTATTGGCCATTAAGATTCCTGATCCACGTTTTGCGTCCCAAACCAAAGACAAGCTGGTATCATCCGAAGTGCGCCCTTTCGTGGAATCTGCCGTTGTAGAATTCTTGTCCCAGTGGCTGGAACAACATCCGGCAGAGGCCAAAAAGATTTATCAGCGGATTCATGCGGCCTCTATGGCCCGGGAAGCTGCTCGTAAGGCCCGAGAGTTGACCCGTAAAAAAGGTGTCTTGGATATCGCTTCTTTACCCGGAAAGTTGGCAGACTGTTCAGAAAAAGATCCTGAAAAACGAGAGCTTTGCTTGGTGGAAGGAGACAGCGCCGGAGGCTCTGCCCGAGGGGCTAGAAACCGTCAGTTTCAAGCAGTTCTTTCTTTGCGCGGAAAAATTTTGAATGTAGAAAAATCTCGATTTGACAAAATGTTGGGCTCTTCAGAGATTGGAACTTTGATCACAGCCCTGGGCACAAGTATTGGGCAGGACTTTGATATCGAAAAGTTGCGGTATCATCGCATCATCTTAATGACAGATGCAGACGTGGACGGCAGTCATATTCGGACTCTTTTGTTGACATTCTTTTTCCGTCACATGTGCCCATTGATTGAAAGAGGTCATCTGTATATTGCTCAGCCTCCTTTGTTCAGTGTGCGTCGGGGGTCTGCAAAAGTACACCTTAAAGATGATTCAGCATTGCAGAGATTTTTGCTGGAAAATGGCTTGAAAGGAGGCGTATTCCAGGGAAAAGATGATGTTTTGGTGGGGGAAGCCTTACAAGCCTTTTTGCTGAAATGTGGACAGGTTAGCCAGCTGATCAAAAGGCTTTCTTATCATGGTTTGGAAGAACAATTAACAGAGTTTCTAGCTTTAAGGGGATTGCTGAAGGGAACGCCACAGGATCTTGATTCTTGGTGTGCGCAAGCCCAGGACGCTTTGCAGGAATTAGGCTCTTGGAATTGGGCTGTTCAACCTTTAGAGGGGCAGGCCAGGGTTCGTCTTTCTTATGAACGGGACGGACTGCAGATGCGTTTTGAAATTGACCAAGATTTTTGGGGCTTAGGAGAATTGCGTGTATTAAATGACGTATTGGATGAATCTTTAAAAGCCATTTTTTCTGCTAAGGGAACTTTTTCTTACAAAGATAAGACGATGGCTATTACAGGTCCTTGTGGGTTATGGGAACACGTGATGAACATAGGCAGTAAGGGACTTGAGATTCAACGCAACAAAGGTTTGGGTGAAATGGATGCTAGTGAGCTGTGGGAAACAACCTTAGATCCCGAGTCCAGAACTTTATTACAGGTTGACATCAAAGATGCGTTAGCGGCGGATCATCTTTTTACGGTACTGATGGGGGACACGGTGGCACCACGACGGGCTTTTATCCAAGAAAACGCCATGAACGTTTTAAATATTGATGCTTGATAATTTGAGGATAAAATGTTGTTAGGAATGGAACAAGCGATAGAACTGAGTGCAAGCGATATCAGCAAGGTTGTAGATACATTTGTACAAGAAGCTGGCGTGAAAGATGTGCAAGTATTTACGTGTCCTTTGCAAGCTTTTGCGTGTCTAGAGGCGTATTATGAAGAAAGCGTGGGAAAATTACGCCAGGCGGTCCTTTCCCCGTTAAAATTGCAGTTGTTGTCTCAGGAAAAAGAAGGAGTCTATCCTTATTTAGGTGTGTGGGGGAAAACTCTGGGCAGTTCTGAAACGGTCAAATCTTTTGGAATATTGCGAGAAAAAGGCTTTCACGGCATTACTGTGACCAGACCAGATATTTTTAAGTCTTATCTGTTGCAGCAGATGGAAAGTATTGCCATGTACGATCAAGTCTTGTTCATTGTTGCTAAAAGCTCTAAGCCGATCCCTGTTTATTTTTTAAAAGAGGATATTTTGGCCGGAGTTCAAGATGTTGCAGACATTCAATCTCTTTTACCGCTGCCCTGTTTGCGTTCTATTGACGATGAGATTGTGGACGGTAAAATGGACTGGCATCATCTGCCTATCAAGCCTTTGGCCTATTTTCAGGCAGAAAGGATTGATTATTCTTTGGGCCGTATAGCACATTATTGTGGAACCCAACCCCAACATTTTCAGCGTTTTATTGTTTTGACCAATTACCATCGGTATACTGATCTCTTTTTTCAGTACGCTCAACAGGCGTTGCAAGATCCAGATTCAGGGTACACCTGTTGGGTCGAGCCTCAAGATAGGGTTCTGGGTCCGCAAGAATTAAGTCAATCTTTATTACAAGAATCCGGCATTCATTTTCAAATGCCGGCCTACCATCTTGTAAGACCAGATGGTAATGGTATTTCCTTGGTTAATATTGGGGTGGGGCCCAGCAATGCCAGGACTATCACAGATCACTTGGCCGTATTGCGGCCCCATTGTTGGTTGATGATGGGACATTGTGCCGGTTTACGTCACAGTCAAGTATTAGGAGATTATGTTTTGGCAAATGGTTATATGCGCCAAGATCATGTTCTGGATAATGAAATGCCTTTGAATGTGCCCATTCCTAGTTTGCTGCTTATTCACGAGGTTTTAAAACAAGCCATTGGTGATGTGTGTGGTTTTGATGAACAAGCCATGCCGCGGCGGGTGCGGATGGGGACAGTGCTTTCCGTGGCCAATCGTAATTGGGAGCTAAGCGTTAAAGCGATGGAGACCCTTTTGGTGCTGGGTCGGGCTGTGGCAGTAGATATGGAAACGACGACTATTGCGGTCAATGGATTAAGATACCGAGTCCCTTATGCGGCACTTTTGTGTGTATCTGATCGTCCTTTTCACGGGGAACTTAAACTGGAACGTTTGGCCAAGAATTTTTACCGCCAGCGGGTGCGTCAGCATTTTGATGTAGGAATACGCGCTATGGAGATGTTACGTCACATCGATCCAGACGTTCTGCACTCTCCGGAGCTTAGAGGCTTTCAAGATGTTTCTTTTCGCTAAGTTCAGTTATTCATAAAAGTGAAAAAAAGATGATAGGTGTTGTTGGTTGTGGCTTGTGGGGTCGGAATGTAGTCCGCACATTTTATGAATTAAAAGCTCTTTCAGCTGTATGGGATCAAGAGCCCGATTGTTGTGGTAAATTAGCGCATCAGTATAACGTGGAAGCCTGCCCTTGGGACAAGATCTTATCAGATCCAAAGATTCGAGGTGTGGCTATTTGTGTGCCAGCAGATGGACATGCCGTTTTAATCGAACAAGCTTTGAAGGCGGGGAAGCATGTTTTTGTCGAAAAGCCTACAACTCTGTGCCTTCAGCAAGCTCGTAGCTTAGTCAGTTTAGCCAAAGAAAAACAACTGGTGTTGATGACAGGGCATATTCTTCATTACCATCCTGCCTACTGTGCTTTACAAGAACATCTGCACAAAGTGGGCGATATTCAGTTGATTGATACGATCCGCTGCGGCTGGGGACGGGTTTCTGTAAAAGAGCGCAATGTCATTTGGAATTTACTGGTCCATGATGTGTCTGCCGTGTTGGGGCTGCCGGGATGTCAAGAAGTGGTTTCTGTGCAAGCTCAAGGTGGAGGAATTTTAACGTCTGCAGATTGGGTTTGTGTTCAATTACGCTTTGCGTCCAAGGTCATCGCGCGCTTGCAAGCTTCTTGGGTCTTGCCCACCAAACAACAACGCATGACGATTTTAGGCAAAGAGGGTACTTTTGTTTTGGATGATTGCGCGCAGGAAGGAAAAGAACTTTTATTTCAACCTCAGTCTGTCTACGCCATGACCGTCCCAGAGGCCGCAGAGTATTTTATTTCTTATGAAACGATTTCTCCTTTGTACAAAGAGTGCCAAGTATTTATGAATCACGTGCTCAATGGCACAACAGTTAAGACGAACGGCACAGAAGCCTTGCGGACGTTATCTATTTTGGAAGACATAGAAAGTAATCTTACTCATTAAAATTTAAAAGTTAATTGAAGTTTTTTTTAAATAATTCTTTTTTTATAAGGTCTAAATATTTGTTTTTTTTGAGAACTGTTTAATGAGGGTAATGTTCGCTGTAGTATTCGTGAAAAAAGTATTGACAAGGAGTGTGAGTTAAGATAGGATGTGCATGTGGTTGTTGATCGGAAAAAAAATCGGTCAATATAATTTTTGGAGACGTACAAGTGAAAAAATTAAGTACAGTATTATTAGCATTATCTATGCTTTTCGGTTCTGACGTTGATGCGCGTGCAAGAGGAAAGAGTAGAGACAAGAAAAGAATAAAAACTAATAAAGACGTTCAATTCAGTTCTGAAAATCTGGTTCAGAAAGTTCTTGAGCTTTCTGCTGGAAAAAAAGAGGATTTAGAGGCTCTTGGTAATGTTGCTAAGACTCTTTCTGAAATGGTAGAAAAAAATCCTGCCATTTTAACACAAGTTCAGGATATTGTGAAAGAGACTGAAACTGTTAAAGAGACAATTGAAGGTAAAAAAGGTAAAGGTAAAAAAGGGAAAAAAGTTTCTTTTAAGAAAAATGCTGCAAAGTTAGTATCAGCGCTGGGTAAGCTCATTTCTGCTCAAAATCCTAATGACTCTTTTGCTGAAGTTGCAAAGAAAGCCGGTTTTCAGGATGCGAAATCTCTTGAAGAGATGCAAGCTGCTTTGAAGGAGATTTTTGCTTACTCTGTTAAAACAGACGTAAAACCCGAGGAACAAGCAAAGGTTAATGAAGCCAAAGTTTTGTCAAAACAGATTCAGGAAAATTTATCTAAAGCTTTGGGCGCAAACGTAAAACCAGAAGAAATTGTTTCTAGTTTTGAAGCTATCGTCAGTTCTTTTGGCGGCAAGTACGCTGGTTTCAAAGTTGTGGACACAGCTACAGCCGAATCTGCACCTGCTAAGTTTGACGCTCTGTTGAAGAGCAGCAAGTTGATTGCAGAAGTTAACAAGGAAATAGATCTAAGCAGAAGGTTTAGCGAAGGGTTAAAATTCAACTCTGAAAAGTTGGTCAAAGACTTGAACGCTGCCCTGACAGAAAAAGATGAGACCAAAAAGTTTGAGGCTTTGAAAGCTCTTTTCGCCAGCTTGGATCCTCAATATACAAATTTGACAGCACCTGTTCTGAGTGATGCAGATGTTGTTTCTAAGGTACAAAGTCTTTATTTGCAAGACCCTAATTTCCAGGGGACAGCAAAATTGGCTGACTTGAATGCTGCTGTTGAGGCTTTTCGCGCAGCTTATGTTGCAGCATCTGAGGCTGTTAAAGGAACGATGTGTGCCGGCTTGAAAGCCCTTGAAGCTGAAAAAGTTGCTTCTGACAACATTTCTGCCAGAGTTGAATACTTGCGCGATAATGGAACATATACTGCTTCTGATGCTCAGGCTTCTGCCAGTGTCTATTCCGTTGTAAAGAAATTGTTTGATCAACCTACAGCTGATCTTTACAAAAACAGCCTAAAAGCTTCTAAGGGTACTATTACTGCAGCTCAGACTACAGAGTTTAATGATTTTGTGGCTCAATTACAGGGTTGTGTAGAAGATGTTGAAGATAGCAATTTCAATAAGATTGGAATTCGTTTGACTTCTGATACTGCTAATGCTTTGACAAGTGATGAAAGAGCGGTCTTAGACTCCTTTATTAAAGGTTCTACTTTCGCTGATATGCGTCAAGAATTTGTAGCAGCTATGGCTACCTTCGCGGTTACTAACTATGACACCCGTCATGCTCATGGTAACGTTGCTACTTTTGGTAAATTGAATGCTGCGAACACTCATTTCGCAAATGAAATTCAAAACCTTAAAAACGTTTTTGGATATATTCCTACAAAGAGCAAGAAAACAAAAGTTGGCGATTATAAGCTAGGTGACATGCTTGTTGGTAACACAACCGTTGTGGATCTGATTAAGCGTTGCTCATCTGCTGATGGCTTGAATGTGGATAATTTGAAGCAAGACCAAGCTGTCAGAGATCACTTCCAGAACAAGACAAACAAGATCAATCAGTTTGCAAACAGTGTGCAGACCTGGATGCGGGATCTGGAAATTTTCCCAGCTCAAAACGCTTATGCGAATGTGGCACGTGCAGATCAAGCTTCACGTCAGATCGGCGGCGATCTTTTTGCCAGAGCTAATGCTGAAAATGACTTAGCGCGTCAGACATTGGCATCTATTTTTGATTGCGTGATTAACAAAAGGCCAGTGACAGACTTGGCCAACAGTGCCCTTGCTGCTGCTGTTGCTGATCGCGCTGGACGTCCTGCGGTCACTGCACCTCAATATGAAGTAGCTGTCAGAAGAACAAAGCAATTGTTGGATATTATTCGCGGTTAATAAAATTTAATTGTGAAAGTGTCTAACTAAAACAGCCCCCTTTCCCCCTCCTTGGGGGGAGAGGGTTTTTTTATGCCTAAAAGATGGCTTTGGAATCGTTTTTAAATAAAAAAAATGACCTCTCTTTAAAAATCTAGGGAATGTACTAAATTTTCTTATATCTGAAGATTTTATTCCTTTATTTGCCCGTGGATTTTCCCCTAGATCTTGCAAGGAAAGAAATATGCCGTTTGAAAATCTTTTAAGATAAGCGTTTTTTTACTTCTTGATGCCGTTATTTTTTAACAAAGGCATATGGGTATCGTTTTTTTTGCAGGGTTATTGTGATCTATCACTTTAGAGTTAAATTTTTCTTGCCGCCATTTTTTTTTGGTAATGGACAGTTATATTTTAAATAGAGGAAGCAAAGCCTTTATTGATGCTTCCTTTTTATAATTTAGACTTATGTGGATTAACGCCCGGAATCGGCACATAAGGCCGAAGCTTAGTTTACGCGATGGTCAATGAATCTTCTTCTTAATTCATCTCGCACAGGGCCAGAGCTTAAGTAAATCTTGCTTTTCATGAATTTCAGTGTATCTGTTCTTAAAAAATCATACGAATCGCGATTGCTCAACATGATGGACCACGACTCTTCCAAAAACTTTTCTTGAGATTTTCGATCGTTTTCATTCAAAGTGTCCAAATACAATTCCCAGACAGTCCGAGTGTTTGCAGGAGTATTCGTGTTGGCAACAGGGGCGCCTTGTTCGTAAGGCAGATTGTTCGGCTCTGCCCTCACAGATGATGTAGTCTGGAGGCTGAGGATGAGTGCAGCTTGCACAGCAGAGCTGCTGCTGGCCTCTTTTGATCCAGGTAAAGTTGGTGCGGTGGGGGCGTAAGAAGAGCTTGAAGTGGATAGGTCAGATTTTGAGTATTGTTCTTGTTTTACCATTTCAGGAAAGTAGGGTATTAACTGAGGGGAAGCAGCGATTGTATCGCAAGGCATCGTCGAAGCAAATGGTCCAAAATCCGGGGGAGTATGCTGGTGGGGAGGGGAGTGGACTGCGGGATTTTGGGCGAGGTCTTTCTGGGGCCATGTTGTTCTGGTACGGGGATAGAAAAGATTTGATTTAAGAATTAGTTTACATGATGAGTTTGAATAGGAGTACTCCCAGAAATTTTCCTAGAGTCTTGTATTGCGGGTGGCCATTTTTCAAGTATGGATTTGGAAATAACAGAAGAGTATTCAGCGTGTTTTAAGTGATGAGTTGGAAAAAAAGATTGAGATGATAGGAAAATCTTTACAGACTTAGAGTTTTGAGATACAAATTTCCAGTCAATCCTCTTGTCGATAAAATGACAGGATTCTTTTTTGGGGCTTTTATAGTGCAGAAAAATAGAAAAAGAAAGTCCCGAGATCTGTGTTAAGATTTTCCACGAAAAATCTATTTGAAATAAACGGACGGATTGAGGCGATGGTAACGCATAAGAGCTGTTTTCTTTTAAGGGCATAAAATGCGGTATAGGCGCGTTCAGGGGCTTATCTTTAACGCGTTGGCTGCAGAATTCAGCCAGATTTTGAAAAAATTCTGAATTTTCCAAACTGATTAAAATCCCCATCAAGATAATGATCCACGTACAGTCGATGATGTTTTTAGAGGTAAACGGGTTAGAGCTCACCCCATTTTTCATGACGTGATTGGACGTTTTAGTGATGATTAGATTCATAAAGGTGCATCGGATTTTTTGAAATGCAACATTTTTTAACAAAGCAACAAGGAACTTGTTTATTGTTCTGCACCTCTTTATCGTAAGAAGCCTAGCAAATGCACAGCCTGTTGCATGGGATGAAATGGGTAAACAATGGTTCAAAGTTGCCATTTTTGCCAAAAGTCTATGTTTTGGGGAGGTTTTTAGATGTGGATTGTTTTTCGCCGCTCGCAATAGTTTTGTACAAAAGCCTTATGAGATAAGTATTTCGTTGCTTTTTGGCTTGTGGATAACTTTGTGGAGAAAAAACCCATGCATTCCCATTGACTCCCATGCTCACCCATGATGTTATTAGTAATATCTTTACGATTTTGTAAGGATACTTGAGGCGTTTATGGGACTGTTTCTTTCAACTTTTTATAACAAGATCGACAAAAAAGGGCGGGTATCTGTACCAGCGTCTTTTCGTTCTGTTTTGGAAAGTCAGTCTTTTCGTGGAATTGTCACTTTTCGCTCTCTTTCCTTGGATGCTTTAGAAGGGTTTGGGATGGATCGGATGGAAAAGCTCAGCCAAGATTTAGATCAGATGGATTTATTTTCCCAAGGACGGGATGACTGGGCTGATGCACTGTTTGCAGACGCTCAAGCGCTGGCTTTTGACAGTGAAGGGCGTATCACACTTTCCCAAGAGATGTGCCAGCATTCTGAGATTACAGATACGGTGGCGTTTGTGGGCCGAGGCCCTACATTTCAAATGTGGAATCCTGAAAAATTTAAGGTACACCAAGAGGCTGCACGACAAAGATTGAAAGAAAAAAAGCAAGGATTGGTGGTAGCTTAAGATGACTGTAAGCGGTGAACATTGTCCGGTTTTATTACAAAAAGTTTTAGAGATCTTTGAACGTTCCACAATTGCCCAGCACTCTGATGGGTGGATTTTAGACGGCACATTTGGCCGAGGAGGCCACAGTCGTGCCCTGCTCAATCACTTTCCAAATTTAAATGTGTTGGCGCTGGACAAAGACACTGCAGCCATTGAATACGGCCAAAGTTTGGGCCTTAAACAACTGCATTTACTTCATGATTCTTTTGCACATCTATCAGATGTGGTAGGGGCCCGAAAGGTGGGGGGTGTTTTGTTGGATTTAGGGGTCTCTTCCCCTCAGTTGGATACCGCCGAGCGAGGTTTTTCTTTTTCAAAGCTGGGTCCTTTGGATATGCGTATGAATCAAGGGCAAAAGCTGACGGCAGCAGACCTGTTGCGCACGAAAACGGAAAAAGAACTGGCAGATATCTTTTTTTATTATGGGGAAGAACGTAAGAGCCGCAGAATTGCCCGTCAGATCGTTCAAAATCGCAGTGCTTTTCAGACGACGACGGATTTGGCTCAGCTGGTCCAACGTTGCGTGCCCACCAAATTTGGTCAGATCCACCCTGCAACCCGAGTCTTTCAAGCCTTAAGAATAGCGGTAAACGATGAGCTCAAAGAATTAGAGCAAGGACTGCAGCAGGCTCTTTCGGTGTTACAGCCTGGTGGAGCTTTAGTGGTGATTTCTTTTCATTCTTTGGAAGATCGGATAGTAAAGCACTTTTTTAAACAGACACGGCCATTTTGGCAAGAAGTCAGCCTTAAGCCCCTTATGGCTTGCCAAGAAGAGTGCCAAGAAAATCCCCGAGCCCGGAGCGCCAAATTGCGTTTTGGACTTCGAAACGACGAAAAATTTTTAACATAGGTATAATAAATGACAAAAATTATGATTCTTTTTTCTTTTATGGTTTCTAGTCTTTCCGCAGCATTCTTGTTTTATGTGAAGGAAAAAGTTGTTCAGCTGGAACGAGAGACCAGAGTACTCTCATCCCATGGCCGTGTGATTGCCCGAGATTTGGTGGTGTTAGAAAGTCAGTGGAATGCGTTGACCCGCCCATCTCGAGTAGAAGGATTGGTGGATCGTTATTTTAACCAAAGCCTACCTTTAATGTCAAAAAATCAAATCACATCTCAGCCTGGGCCTATGTTAACGCAAAACCCTTAAAACAAGTTTTTGGGGATTGGTGCAAAAATTATATTGTTTTTTGAAAAAATAGGCAGACGGGAATTGTTTGCACAGTTTGTTAAGAGTAACAGATGGTTAATCCTGCCTATTTTTGGTTTGCAGCTTGAATTATTGGGCAGATATTTTTAGAATGAACCAAGTCCTTTTAAAGGCCCCCGTAAATGATAAAAGCTAATGATATAAAAGATGTTGCTCGTATCGCGTCTTTGTATATTACTCAGGAAGAAGAAAAACAGCTCCATGATGATCTGGAAAGGGTCTTCCATTGGGTAGAAAAGCTAGAAGAGCTTTGCTTGCAAGCCTTGCCCGATATGGCAATGGTAGCCTGCCCATTGGTGGAAGACTGTCCCGAGACTTGTCCTGAACCTTCAATCCTTTTGCAAAACGCTGCTGTTACAAGTGGGCAGTTTTTTACCGTACCCCGTTCAGGAGAAGATTTAAGATGAGTCCTTCCTCACTCCTTCATTTAACCCTTGTGCAAGCGCTTCAAGGCCTTAAAAAAAAAGAGTTTTCTGCTAAAGAACTGACCCAGACTTATTTGCAGAAAATTGATGAAAAAAAAGATTTAAATATTTATATCACGGTCTGCCATGAACAGGCTTTGCGCCAAGCGCAAGAAAGTGACGATCGTCTGGCAAGAAGTCAGGCAGGGGCCTTAGAAGGTATTCCCCTAGGAATCAAAGACGCTTTTTGTACCAAGGGTATTTTAACCACTGCTGGTTCTAAAATTCTTTATAACTTTGTGCCTCCTTATGAATCGACAGTGACGCAAAAAATGTTAGATCAAGGGGCGGTCTTTTTGGGAAAGCTGAATTTAGATCAATTTTGCATGGGCTCTACTTCCACCACCAGCTTCACTGGGGCTGTCCGAAACCCCTTAGATCCTTCTTGTGTGACCGGAGGATCTTCAGGAGGCAGTGCTGCGGCAGTCAGTGGCACCTTAGCTCTGGCATCTTTAGGAACAGATACAGGGGGATCTATTCGTCAACCTGCTGCTTTTTGTGGTGTTGTAGGGGTGAAACCGACCTACGGGCGTTGTTCACGTTTTGGGATTACCGCTTTAGCGTCTTCCTTAGACCAAGCAGGCCCTTTGGGACGTACTGTAGAAGACACAGCCTATCTTTTGAACTATATGTGTGGACGAGATGCCCGAGATTCTACCAGTGTTGAAACAGCGTCGGGAACTGATTTTTGTAAGCTGTTGGGAAAAAGTGTTAAAGGAATGAAAGTGGGAATTCCCTTAGAGCTTTATAACCAGTCGGCTGGAGATGAATTTTTTAGTGTCTGGCATCAAAGCCGAGATGTCTTTGAAAAAGCGGGATGTGAGGTCAAAATGGTCTCTTTGCCTTACGCTCCTTATGCCTTACCCTGTTATTATATTTTAATGTGCGCTCAAGCGGCTTCTAATTTACAGCGGTATGACGGGGTGCGTTATGGTTTACGAGTGGACGCTGAAACGATGGAAGAAAGCTACTGCCGTACGCGAGGAGAAGGCTTTGGAGCAGAAGTGAAGCGTCGTATTTTAATGGGAACCTACATCTTGTCTAAGGGCTACTACGATTCTTATTATGGAAAAGCACAGCGCATCTGTCAGATTTTATCACAGGATTTTCAACGCGTTTTCCAAGAAGTCGATGTTTTGTTGATGCCTACAACGCCTACAACAGCTTTCCCCTTAGACAAGATGCCCACGGATCCTGTGGAAGTGTATCTTAATGATGTCTTAACGGTGCCGGCCAACATAGGGAATATCTGCGGAATTTCAGTACCTGTCCCCAGTCCTTTGGGTGCAGGCAAGTTGCCTTGGGGCATGCAGATCTTAGCTCCAGCGTTTGGGGAAGAAAAAATGTTTCAGTTTGCAAGTGTTTTGGAACAGGAATTGGGCTATAAAAATCCCCATTTTCATTTCTAGAAAAAATTTGTTTAAAAAGGAAAAGAGTAATGGAAAGTAAAGAATTTATTTCTTCAAAAGGCAGAATTTTTCGTGCCATGATGGGCCTTGAAATCCACCTTCAGATCAAAACTCAGCGGAAGCTTTTTTCTCCGGGTCCCAGTAGTATTTTTGGGGCCGAGCCTAACAGTTGCGTTTCTTTTGTGGATGCAGGTTTCCCCGGGATGTTGCCCACCTTGAACGAAGGTTGCGTGAAGAAAGCGATTATGATGGGGCTTGGGCTTGGGGGGATGATTAATCCTGTTTCGGTGATGGAAAGAAAGCATTATTTTTACCGAGATCTTCCTGATGGATATCAGCGCTCTCAGAATCGCTATCCTTTGGTGGAAAACGGCAAATACGTTTTAAAAAGTGGTAAAGAAATCCGTATTCAACGTCTGCATATTGAACAAGATGCGGGCAAAAGTATTTACGATGAAAAGACCGGTACATGTCTAGTAGACTTGAACCGGGCCGGGGTTGGGTTGATGGAAATCGTTTCCGAGCCTGACTTTGAGACTCCTGATGAGGTTGTAGAATACGTTAAGAGCATCCGTAACTTAGCACGCTATTTGGACACTTCAGATGGAGATATGGAAAAAGGACAACTGCGGGTGGATGCAAATATTTCAGTGTCTTTGCCGGGGGATCCTGCAGGGCGACGTGTAGAGTTGAAGAATATGAACTCTGTGCGTTTTTTAAATCAAGCTTTGGTCTATGAAATTCAACGACAAATTGAATGCATTGAAGCTGACGAAATGGTGCATCAAGAAACACGGTCCTTTGACCCTGTGAAGGGTACGACAGCTCGGTTACGCTTAAAGGAAAACAGTGATGATTATCGTTATTTTCCAGATCCTGATATGCCTGATCTACGTCTTTCAGAAGAATACATTCTTGCTATTGCACAGACAATGCCTGAACTTCCTTCCCAGAAAAAAGATCGTTTTATAAGAGATTTGGCTCTGTCTGAGTATGATGCTTCTATTTTATCTGACTGTTATGAGGTCAGTGTATTTTTTGACCAATGTGTCGGGTCTTTAAAAAAGCCTGAACCTCAAAGTTACAAATGGGTTGCCAATTGGATTGTTGGGAGCCTTTTTGCATTGTTACCTGATAAAGAAGCAATTGGGAGCTGTCCAATTACTCCTGGGAACTTGGCACAGTTGATTCATTGTTTGCAAGAAGGCAGCTTATCTTCACCTCTGGCTAAGGAAGTGTTTCAGTTGATGTGGGATACAGGAAAAGATCCTTTGCATATTATGCAGGAAAGAGGGTTGGTGCAAGTTTTGGATCTTGACACCATTCAAGGTTGGATCGATGAGGTTCTGCAAGATTCGCCACAACAGCTGCAACAATACCTAGGGGGGAAAGAAAAATTGCTGACTTATTTTGTGGGACAGACCATGAAGAAAGCGCAAGGAAAAGCCAATCCTTCTATTATTCAAGAACTTCTATTAAAAACTTTCGAAGAAAAAAAGAAGTCTGTTTAAGATTGCTATCTCTCCAGAACTTTTAGTTTCTGGAGGGGGAGTAAAGTTTTTATAAAACAGTACAATTTTGTGTTTTTTTATTCCCGCTCGCCTTAAGGCGTGCTTCTTAAGTCAATATTATTGAGGTTGCGGAGCTGACAACTCTTCTGTCAATTTTTGAGCATCCACTTCTTTTTCTTTAAGCTTTTTTATATTTTCTAAAAACAGAGGAGAATGTACTTTTTCTGGAAGGTAAGGGTCCATAGATAACACAACTTTTTGCAGTAAAGAAATGCTTTTACACGAGGTGATGACCTCGGGATGTTCTTCTAATTTTACAAAATAAAGGGCGGCTGTGTATCCTGTCGTTATTAAAATAAAGCCTCGAATCAAGCCAAATACAATTCCTAAAGATCGATTGATACTTTGAATGATGCTGCCTTGAATCCACAAACACAGCAACTGAGTCAGGAACAAAAAACAGATTAAAGATAAAGAAAAAACTGCTAAATGGCTGGAAAGTTTTAACAAAAGCGGATTATGAATCCATTTCGCAAAAAAATCGGTCAGAAGAGGAAAATCTTTTAAGGCAATCCAGGAAGAGGTTCCCCAAGCAGCTAGGCCCAGAGTTTCCCGAACAAATCCTCTGATGAACCCTACTATTGCTGAAAATAAAAGAAGGGTCAGCAGAAAAACATCGCAAATGTTAAAATAATGAAATTCCAAAGGATTAACTCGCAGGAAACAGGAGCGGAGGGGCTCGAACCCCCAACCACTGGTTTTGGAGACCAGTACTCTACCAATTGAGCTACGCTCCTACATGTTTTTAAAATACCAGAATTAAAAATGAAATTCAAGGATCGTAAAAGAAGTTATGTCCTGATTTTATTCTTGCAGTGAACGCTGAACTTTTTGTGCAAGCATCCTACGATAACTATGTTGACTGTTTTCGAAGGTCAACTGATAAAATGGGACCATTCCATTTAGGGTGCTAGGACGACTTTCTTGAGGTTTAGTAGGACTTTTGACCCAGAAATGATCAAAGGCCTCACTATGATATAAAATATTTTTGGGAGCTTTTGGAGAAAAAGTTCCGTTTTCTGCCAGATTAAAGTTCTTTTCCGAATATCCTTTTAAGAATAAATTTTTGTCTACACCTTCTTTATTGAGTTTACAAAAGTTATCTATATGAAAATTTTCTAGAAAAGAGAGACGGATTTTTTTTAAGTTAGGAACATTTATTTTGTGAACAGGCAGCTTGAGGATTTTGACTCCTGAAATAAAGAGCTCTTCTAATTGGGAAAGATCTATGAAAGCCAAAAATTCTGAACTATCAACGGAATGAAGGCCCATAATGTCTAATTTTTTTAATTTTTTAATAGTTGGCAAAACAGACTTGATCAATGGAAAATTTTTTTTGCCATTTTCTTTTTCAGGATTTGGCGCATCTTTTTTGATTTCAGAATTCAATTTCAAATGTTTGATGGATAGATCAATCTTTTCTAAAAGATTTTTAGGTTCCACCCAGAAAGGAAAAGAGCAAGAGTTTTTTTCATCAGAGAGGGTTAATTGCGTGGATGTTTCTGTGATTGTGAATTGATTTGAAAAATTAAAATTTTGCATTTCTTGGATCAGGAGATCAACTTCTGAATCTTCTTCTGAAATATGGACTTTTTTCTTGGGTTCCTGGCCCATATTTTCTGTCATTGGGGAAGAGCTTCTTTTATAGAGGAGGTCTGGATAATTGTCACAGGCTTCTTCTGTTATTTTCTCTTCTTCTATTGAATTCTTAGAATCTGCTTTTTCTTCATCGATACTGTTATCCAAGGTAGAATTCAAAGAAGTACCAGGCTTTTTAGGAGGTTCTTTTTCATTCCAAGGGGTAGCGTAGCTGGTTGATTTTATTAAAAAACATAAAATTAAACTTGATTTATTTTTAAACATAAGTCTTAGTTATTTTTTACTCTAGCCAAAGTTAAACCATCTGAATCAATAAAAAAAATATCTTTTTTATTTAATATTTGTTTTAAATATTTTAATTTTTTGGATAACTTTTTGTAAAAACGTTTTTTAAAGTAAAAATTTTGCGAAAAAAAAATCCTAAATAGCTTGCTATAAGGGCTCAGATTCCTTTACTCTTCTTTTTAACTACGCAAGATATTGATCATGAGCTCCAAAGCGCTCTCTAAAGTTATTATTGTTGAATCGCCGTCCAAGGCTAAAAACCTTTCCCAGTATCTTAAGGGCTATGTTGTTTTGGCCAGTGGAGGTCATGTCAGAGATTTACCGGCCAAGCAAGGCTCTGTGGATCCCGAAAACTTTTCTTTTACCTGGCAGGTCATTGATAAAGCTCAAAAAGCTTTAGAAGCCATTAAAAAGGCTGCCAAAGACACAGAAGTTTTGGTTCTAGCCACGGACTTGGATCGGGAAGGAGAGGCCATCGCTTGGCACATTTTACAATGTTTACAAGAGTCTGGAACCTTGAAATCCTCGGTCACAGTGCAGCGCGTTGTTTTTAATGCAGTGACCAAAGAAACGGTTCTAGAGGCTTTAAAGCATCCCCGAGAGATTGATCAATCCCTAGTGCAAGCTTATCTAGCCCGGTTGGGATTAGATTACTTGGTAGGATTTACGCTTTCCCCGATTTTATGGCGAAAATTGCCAGGAAGTCGTTCCGCCGGGCGTGTTCAGTCGGTGGCTTTGCGTATTGTGGTGGAACGGGAAGAGGAGATCTTGAAATTTAAAAGTCAAGAGTACTGGACCATTCGTGGGCTGTTTGAGATTTCTGATTTGAAAAAAAACGTTCAAGCCCAATTGGTTGTGTTTCAGGGGAATAAACTGGATAAGTTTGCGATTACTGGCCAAGATCAAGCTCTGGAATGGAAGGCTTTTTTGGAAACGCTGCAGTTTCATATCTCAAAAATTGAACAAAAACCGGTCCAACGCCAACCCGCTCCTCCTTTTATTACCGCAACATTGCAGCAAGAAGCTTCTTACCGTTTGGGCTTTTCCCCGGCTCAAACCATGCAGATTGCCCAAAAGTTGTATGAAGGAATCGATATTCACGGAGAGATCAAGGGGCTGATCACTTATATGCGTACGGACAGCCTTTACTTGGTACCCGAGTTTGTCACCCAAGCCCGGGCTTATATCCAAAATCGTTTTGGGGATCAATATTTGGTTCCTAAAGCGCGTTCTTATAAGACACAAAAACATTCCCAAGAAGCGCATGAGGCCATTCGTCCTACGGATCTTTCACTGTCACTGGAAGATTTGCAACGTATTTTAGAGCCCAACCAGTGGCGTCTTTATAAACTTATTTGGGATCGCACGCTGGCCAGTCAGATGGCCAATGCCTTATACCAACAGACCAGCTTGACGTTTTTAGGCAGTGATGACCAAACCGTTCTGCGGGCCTCGGGTTCGGTGTTGAAGTTTGATGGTTTTTTGGTACTTTACGAAGAAGTGCAGGACGACGATCAGGAAAAAGAAGAAAATTCAGCTTTACCTGCCGGGTTGGAAGAAGGTCAAAAAGCTTTGTTACAAGAAGTGACACCGCACCAACATTTTACCCAACCTCCTGGGCGGTTTAGTGAGGCTTCTTTAGTGAAAAAGTTGGAAGAGTTGGGTATTGGACGTCCTGGAACTTGGGCCCGTATTCTGCAAGTATTGCAGGAACGAGGCTATGTTCGCAAAGAAAAAAAACGTTTAATTCCAGAAGAATTAGGTTTTGTGGTGACGGCTTTTTTAAAGAAATTTTTTGCCCAATATGTCGATCAGAACTTTACGTCGCATATGGAACAAGAGCTGGATCAAATCTCTGAAGGACAGCTGGAATGGACTCAGGTCTTACAAGAGTTTTGGGGCTCGTTTAAGCAGGCTGTGGATAGTGCTAAGGACTTGCGTATTGCAGAAGTTTTAGAGGCCATAGAGGAGGAAATTTTATCGGTTTATGTGCCTGATCGTACATGTCCTAAATGCAGCGAAGGTGTTTTAGGGTTACGTTTGGGAAAAGCAGGCCCTTTTGTGGGGTGTAACAGTTATCCTGAATGTAATTATATTTCAGGGCTGCAGACTTTAGGGGGGGAAGATAGCGTCTTGGGCGTTCATCCCGAATCAGGAAATACGGTAGAGTTGAAAAATGGTCCTTTTGGTCCTTATGTGGCTTGTGATGGTAAAAGAGTGAGCATTGCAGCCCT
Source organism: Alphaproteobacteria bacterium 40-19 (assembly GCA_001898075.1). Lineage (GTDB taxonomy): Bacteria > Pseudomonadota > Alphaproteobacteria > Holosporales > Holosporaceae > 40-19. The sequence goes on along the minus strand of MKSD01000001.1, from coordinate 517,562 downwards.
AGAGCCGGGATCCGAGGTCACGTTACCAAAGGCTTTATGGTTGTTGGGGTTGCCTTGGAATTTAGGTCAGGGGCCGGAAGGAGAGGTGGTGCTGGGCATTGGACGCTTTGGTCCCTATGTGCAGTATAAAGGTAAATTTTATTCGGTCAAAAAGAAGGGGCAGGACTTGGTGGACTTTTCTTTGCAAGAAGCTTTAGACCTGATTCAGCAGAGTCAGGAAAAGCAAGCCAAAGGTGGAGGCCGTAGATTTTCCAAGAGTGGGACAAAAACGTCTGATTCGGATACTGAAGCTTCTAAAAAGCCCACTGCTAAAAAAGTAGTTCGTAAAACAGCTGTCCGTAAAACAGCCGTGACTACAAAAAGCAAGAAAACAACGAAAAAGACATCTTGATCACTTGATCTGATTCTGGATTTAACTCTTGATTTAATCCTGAGCCTGTGTTTTATTAGAAAAGTCTGAAGGTGGGTGATTCTTTTGAGGGACCGGGTCAGGTTCGAAAGAAAGCAGCCTCCTTGAATGTATCAGGTCACTTTCAGACACTATTTTTAGATCTAATCAATTTTCATACCAGCTAAATTATCTTTAAATATTTTCATCATATTATAAAATCAGCAGATTGATTGATGATATTCATATTTTTTTTAATAAAAAATGTTTTGCTTTTATTATATTTCTTGATTTAAATAAAAATGATGATAAAAAATATAAAATGGTTGGCGGCGGGTGTATTAGCCCTACAGTCTGCAGCTGTTTTATCTATAAAAAAATTAGATCAGAAAGAACAGGTCACTTTAATAACACTGAATGACTTAAGTTAGGGGATGAATAAACCTAAAATTTGGCGTGTTTTATCAGAAAGCCCTGAGGATCTATTAAATAAAATGCGCAATGAATTCCTTCCAAATATTCCAAAAATTTCTGGTCTTTCAGAGCAAGAGATTGCATTATTCAAGAAATATACAGAAAACTGGGCGGTTCAAGCTTTTTCTGATTCTAAAAAACATTCAGGAGTTCTTTTTTATTCAGGAGAATTTAAAGAGTTTATTTTTGATAATGATGTGATGAGTGCTATCCCTAATGATATTGTTAACTACGTTTATTCTAAATATACTATAGACAAATTAGCGGCGGATGGGAAGATTTCATGGGGTTCTTATGGATCGATAGAAGGCTTGCGTAAAGCCGTTTCTGAATTTTGGGAGATCGATTCAAACTTGGGTCAGGAATATGAGCAGGAATTGATTAAAAGTTTAATTGCTGCAAGCCTTTCTAACATTGTTATTTGTGAAATAGATATTGAAAAAAATAGCATGCCTTTGAATAAAGCGGAAAAAGCTTTGCGTAATGATTTAATTAAAATAGGCATTCCAGGGGATGATTTAGAAAAGCTTTCGCAAGAAATGCAAGCGCTAAAGTTGGATATACAAGAAAAGTCTACGTTTATAGATAAGAAAAAAAAGATTCAAAAATTTAAAAAAGGACGTTAAGCTTATCTTCTAAAAATAAAAAAAGCTCTTCTTAGAAGAGCTTTTTTGTTTTAAGTGTTAACTGAAAGTTTCAAACGCACAATAACATCAGAACGGTTAAAGTTGCGGTTTTAACCAAAGCATTAATGGCAGGTCCTGCGGTATCCTTATAGGGGTCTCCTACTGTGTCTCCGATAACGGCGGCTGCATGAGCCAAGGATCCTTTTCCACCGTGATGACCATCTTCAATGTATTTTTTGGCATTATCAAAGGCGCCACCCCCAGAGGTCATGGACAGGGCCAAAAAGACTCCGGTGACAATCAGTCCCATCAGGAAACCACCCAGTGTAATCAATGCTTTATAACGATCAAAGACTGTTAAAACCAGAGCGTACAGGCCTAAAGGTCCCAAAACGGATAACAAAGACGGAATAATCATTTCTTTCAAAGAAGCCACAGTCAGCATTTCCACTGTGCGACCATAATCCGGTTTAGATGTTCCTTGCAAAATACCTGGGTCTTCTTGGAATTGACGACGGACTTCCAAGACTACCGCGGCCCCAGCCCGGCCTACAGCTTTCATACCCATAGAAGCAAACAAATAACAGACTGCTGATCCCAAAAGTAAACCAACGACCACAAAAGGGCTTTCTAAAGAAAAGACAATTTCAAAATCGACCATTTTTCTGATGGTATCGGAATAAGTCATGAATAATAAAAAAGTAGCCAGTACGCCCGAACCAATTGCATACCCCTTGGTTACGGCTTTGGTAGTATTGCCTACTGAATCTAATTTGTCGGTTACTTGACGAACTTCTTCGTTCATACCAGACATTTCTGCAATCCCCCCCGCGTTGTCCGTGATGGGGCCGTAGGCATCCAAGGACATGATCATGGCGGTCAGCCCTAGCATAGAAGAAGCGGCTAAACCAATGCCAAAAAATCCAGCACTAACGTACGCACCAATAATGCCAACGCTGATGATGACCACGGGCAAAAAACAGGCTTCCATGGAAATAGCCAGACCTTGAATCATGTTTGTGGCGGCCCCAGTGACGGAAGCGCTGGCCAAGCTTTGGACGGGACGATACTCTTTGGCGGTGTAGAACTCGGTGACCCAGACCAAAGCGCCGGTCACCACCAACCCGATGGCGCTGGCAATGACAAAATGCATCCCTTGAAAAGACGTGGCTGCGCTAATTTCTTTGGTTAAGCCACACATCCAGTAAGTTAAAGCTGTAATTCCGGTAAAAGAAAGGATGATGGATCCGGCTAGTCCTTTATACAAGGCGTTCATCACATTTTGTGTTTTGCCCAGACGCACAAAGACAGTGGCCGATAAACAAGAAATCAGACAAACTCCTTGGATCAGCAAGGGATACCGCGTTAACCAATCCATGGTGGGGAAAGTTGACAGAGCGATGAAAAAAGTGCTGATAACAGTGACCACGTAAGTTTGGAATAAATCACCGCTCATTCCTGCGCAATCCCCCACATTATCCCCCACATTATCTGCAATGACAGCAGGGTTACGAGGGTCATCTTCAGGAATATTTTGTTCTACTTTACCGACAAGATCCGCCCCAACATCTGCTCCGTTGGTGAAGATGCCTCCCCCTAAACGGGCAAAGACAGAGATCAAGGAAGCACCGAACCCAAAGGCAATTAAAGCGTGGTTCAGAGCTGTGCTTTGGGTTGTTCCTTCAGGACTGAAAATCCAACACAACCCTAAAACGCCTAGCAGTCCCAAAGACATCACTAAAAAGCCCGTGATAGCCCCAGACTGAAATGCTACTTTAAAGCTTTTAAAGATACCTTCTTTGGCTGCTTGTGCAGTGCGAACATTGGCCCGGACGCTGACGTACATGCCGGCATAGCCTGAAAATCCTGATAAAATGGCTCCCCAGGCAAAGCTAAGGGCAGTTTTCCAACCTAAAAAGGCACTAATAATCCCACAGGTTAAGACTCCGATTATTAGGATATTTTTGGATTGACAGCGTAGGTAAGCCCTAGAGCCTTCTTGGATAGCGCCTGCAATCTGCCCCATTCGTTCATCTCCTGGACTGAGCTTTAAAATTTTTCGCCCCATCCTAAAGCTGTATAAAAGGCCCAAGAGCACGGCTGCCCAAGCTAGAAATAGGGATGAAAGCGGTGCACAACACAGCCAATGAATAAGAGAATCAGCTTTTGGAAACCATTGCAACCACTCTAAAAAATTGCCGTTAAAAGGAGACAACATATATAAATGCTTTTAAACTTTGATTTCAGATTGACAAAAATTTTGCCGAATAGCAAGAATTTATCAGGCCTAATGACAGTGAAACTGGGTGGAAGCTTTTTTATTTATAATAATTTATTTATTATAAAATTATATAAATAAATATTTTAGATATTTCACTATTTCTTTTTGCCGCTTTTATTAAGCTAGTAAGCGCTGGCCTAGATGGGCACTATGTAAAGTCAAAAGAAATGAAAAAAGGCGATCAAAAAGAGCCTGAAAAACGTCGTTTTAATGAAAAAGTACAAGATAAATTGAATAATACTAAAAAATAAAATATTCATCACTTATTTCAAGAGATGCAGGATTTTTGCAATGAATCTATCCAAAAGGATGCATTAGAGGATTCTGATCCGGAGTATATTTATGGAGATATTTTTGTACGTTGTTTTTTGGATTTATATTTAAAATAGGATGTTTAGTTCATGAAAGACTTCATGAAGAAAAAGTGCTTCTTAAATACACTGTGAGAGTAGGAATAAAGTTTAATGAAAAGAATATAAGTCCTGTAAGCCTCTTGGAGCATTTTCAGGTCTCGTCTGATGTTCACCAGAAATCAGAATTTTCTTTCGAGTTCATTGTTGCGAGGACGAGTCCTTTAACGATCATGATGGGAGTGATAAAGGAATTTTATCCGTTTAGATTAATAAATAACGTGCGAAAATTTTATTCTAATACGGAAGCTTCCATTAACGAGATGTATCATAACAAGTTAAATTTTTTACGAACCTTTTATCAAAAATTAAAATTATTTAGAGCGTACTGAAGAAATTTGTCCAAAGGATTGTTTGGGGGAACAACATGACTTGTTTACTCGTAAAATAATTGAAGATAAAATGCGACAAGACCCGTGGTTGAGGTGTCTTTACAAGAGCTCTGTACAAGATCAGATTGAAGTTTTTAAGCAATTATTGCGCAAGACTTTATCTCGTAGATAGATTTTTATCAGTAACGAGGCTCGTTCAAAATGTAAAGAATGAGGTTATTGCGATGAATGGCAACCAGATTACATTATTTTGACTTGTTTTTCTGAGAGTTTGCAAGAAGAAGTACGCGAAAGAATGTCTCTAGGTGAAACAGATGAGGTTGAGCAAAGCATTTTAAACTACCAAAAAAAGAAACTAGATTATTGTCTTAAGTCTGATCAAGAAAGTTTAGACTCTGAGGAAAACTTGAATTTTAAATCAATAGAGATTAAAAAAGAAAATTAAGTTTTTGAAGAACAGAAAGCGTATTTTTTGATGAGATGACAAATATTTTACAAAAAAATCTAAACTTTTGTATCAGAGGGTTTTGTTATTTTGTAACTGAAAATCTCGGACTACAATGCGTCCCCTGGGCGTTTTTTGAATAAAACCTTGCTGTAATAAGTACGGTTCTACGACATCTTCTAAGGTTTCTTTTGTTTCATTTAATAAAGAAGATAGAGTATCAATGCCTGCAGGGCCTCTATTTAGAACATTTTGCAGAACATGAAGATAACGTTGGTCTAAAGGGTCTAAACCTTCTTGACTAATTCCCATTTCACCTAAAGTGTACTGGGCCAAATTTTTAGTAATAGGAAAAGAATGAGACACGTCTGCAAAGTCTCGGACGCGCTTTAGCAAGCGAAGAGCGATGCGGGGCGTGCCGCGGGAGCGCGTAGCAATTTCTAAAAGGGCTTCTTGTTCAATGTCTAAGGCCAACTTTTCGCATGCTCTTAAAAGGATAAGGGCCAGTTCTTGGGAATGATAGTAGGATAAGGGCAGAAGAATGCCAAAACGATCCCTTAAAGGGCCTGAAAGCATGCCACAACGGGTGGTGGCCCCGATTAGGGTGAAAGGTGGTAAGGGAAGCTGCATAGACTTGGCATGAGGTCCTTGCCCCAGCATAATGTCAATTTTTCGATCTTCCATGGCCGCATACAACATTTCTTCAATAGTCACAGGTAGTCTATGAATTTCGTCAATGAACAACACATCTCGGGGGGACAGTCCTGTTAAAAGAGCAGCCAAATCGCCGGTTTTCGTTAAGATGGGGGCACTGGTCGCCTTAAAAGTACTTTCTAATTCAATCGCAATCAAATGGGCAAGAGTGGTTTTTCCAAGCCCCGGAGGGCCATGTAACAGAACGTGGTCCAAAGGGTCTTGACGTTTTTTTGCCGCAGTGATGAATATTTTAAGATTTTTAATTTCTTGCTCTTGTCCAATAAAGCCTTGAAATGAAGAAGGTCTTAAGTTCCAATCTTGAAGCGTTTTTTCTGCAGATAAAACAGACATTCTTAAGATTTTTCTAGAAAAAAGGGACTGTTAATGTAGTACTTTCTTCCCCATCTAAAACACGCAACGGCGATAGCTGTTAGGGGGCAAGATAGGAAGACTCCTTTTATTCCGCCTATACTGCCTGCAATAAACACAGATAAAAGGATTAAGGCAGGATGTAAGCCGATTTTTCGTCCAATCAGACCTGGTGTTAAGAACATTCCTTCTAACAGATGACCTGCCCCAAAGATAGAGATTAAAAGTGGGAAAGATGGTTTTGGGTTCTGAAGGCACGCTAAGATAACAGAGGTCAGAAATCCTGAAAGGATTCCCAAGTAGGGAACAAATGTGAACAAGCCTGTTAACATGCCTACCAGAGCGCCAGAGTGTAGTCCTAGGGCCCACAAAGTGATTCCATAGTAGAAAGCTAACATGGTTGAAACGCTGGCCTGACCCCGAACATAAGCTGAAAGAGTGGTATCAATTTGGGAAAAAACTTCATAAAATAAAGTGCGAAAACGATAAGGTACCAAGACGCAGATATTCAGGATCATTTTTTTCCAGTCTTTCATCATATAAAAGGCGATGAATGGGGCAAGAAAGAGTGTGATGATGTGTTTGGCTATCCACCAAGAATTATATACAGCACTTAAAGCCCAATCTTTTAACCAAGAAAGGCTGTTGTCTAACACAAAATCAAAAGAGTTCAAAAGATCGGGCCAATTTTTTTCGGCCAAAGGAAACTTTTTAACCCAAGGTTCGACTAATGCAATCAGTTCTTTTTTATGGAATAACAATCTACTGGTAGAAGAGACAATAAAGTCTTTGCAGTAAGGCAATAAAAGAATAAAAAGAGTGATTAAAGCGCAATACATCAGAACTGTCAGAAAAGCGGATGAAATTGTTGCTGGAATACTTATTTTATGCAATTTTTCCACCAGAGGCCGAAAAAGGTACGCTAATATAAAACCACTGATAAAAGGAGCAAGGGCATCTAAAAGGCTGAAGAAAAAAAAGAATCCACCTACTAATCCCCCTATAAATAGTAAAAGACTGACCTTATTTTTCATAAAATCCATACCTCACAAATCGGGCCGTATAGATACTTAAAGAAAAAATCATGGTTACCAAGGTCGCTACAAAAACACTGTACATTAAAGAAGGACTGATTGAGTGGTAAAATAGATTTATGAAACCTAAGAATAAGGAAAGGGCTTGACAGGCCAAGGAAAACTTTCCCCAGGCGTGGGGAAGAGGCTGCGGGTGTTGTTCCGGTCGCAAAAAACTGATCGCTGCGCCTAATAGAACGACGACGTCCCGAGCAATCAAAGCTAAAAAAAACCATAAGGGAATGGCATCTAATAAAAACAAACCATAGGCCGTTAATGAAACAAATACCTTATCGGCTAACGGATCTAAAATACTGCCCATTTTAGAGGTAATCCTAAAGTAACGGGCAATGTGACCATCTATAAAATCTGTCAGAATGCCTGCACAGAATAAAAAAGTGGAGGTTAGATAGTGTTTTTTAAGCAGAGTCAAAAAGACTATCGGGCCACACAGTAAGCGCAGTAAAGACAGTCCATTAGGTAGCTGCTTAAAAAAATAAGACAGATTTTTTTTAGATGATAAAGGCATCAGGTGCCTCCTTAGCAATCAAAAACTTCAAATCCACTGAAAAATAAAGAGATTTCAAGAGCAGCGTTTTCGGAACTATCCGATCCATGAACGGCGTTTTTACAAAGATCTTCTCCAAACTCTTTTCTTAAAGTACCATCTGCCCATTCCTCTGGCTTTGTAGCGCCCATCAAATTGCGATACTTTTGAACGGCGTTTTCTCCTCTTAGCACTTGAGCAATGACAGGACCACTGCACAGAAAGTCACACAGCTCACCAAAGAAAGGACGGTCTTTATGGACTGCATAAAACATACGGGCACAGTACTGATCCAGCCACAACATTTTCTGGGCTATGATTTGAAGCCCATGAGTTTCTATCCGGTTATTAATAGCTCCAGAAAGTTGCTTGGAAACGGCATCTGGTTTGATCAAAGAAAAAGTTTTTTCGCGAATACTCACAGTCAATTTTTTTAAAAAGCTTCCCCCTGATGATGGCAAAAAAATGCTTTTAGATCAAGGGCCAGACCTGGCAAGCGAAGTTGCAAGGCCAAGAAAAATGTATCTAGGGATCGGTTACTCTTTTGGATAGACCATCAAAGAACCTAAAGTAATTGTTCTTAGATTTTCAGGAAGGTCTTCGTTATGAAAAGAAATTCTTTCAATCGTCTCCACACAGCTTTTATCTTCACAAAACTCTTCCACTTTTAAAGAAGATAAAAATTGGTCTACTGCAGCAGCAAAAGAAATAGAAGGATTGTTTTGTAGGCTGCGGTATTGTTGGAATTTTTGATAAACCTGTGCTTGTTTCCCCCAATTTTGAAAAACAATCTTATCCGAAAGTTGTGTCATATGGTTATGAACTCGGCAGGCCAACAAACCATCGAATGTTTCTTCTTCGTCATGATCGCTGATGTAACCTAAGCAAAGAGACTTGCCATCTTTTTCAATGCATAAGTGGTCTATGTTTTTGTTACCAGAAGCTAGGCCGCAATAAAGGTTGGTTTTTGTAATGTGATTTAACAAATCATTTAATTTTTTTATAGAGTAGTGGATTTCTTTAGGAATATTGTATTTTTTTAAGATATCCATATAATAATTTTCATTTAAAAATAAATTTTTGTTAGAAAAATTTTTTTTTAATCAATCAAGCCATAAGTGATGGAGACTAAAAAATTTATGCAACACCCCTAATTCTATTGTACTAGGGTCTTTTAATTGATCAAAAGACAATAAATAATTTTGATGATGAGAATTGTTTTGATTTTTTTCTTCTGAAATACTGACTGCTTCTATAAAATCTGGTAAGGGGCTTAAAATAGCGCCTTCTGCAGGATGCCCGTGTGGATGACAAACTTGCATAAAAGTGGTGTATAAATCTTTGTTAGGATGGAACTGCACAAGATCTGGAAGAACTTTAATCGGTAGTTTTTGTAAAAATAAGCGAATGATACCTTGGGAAAAATTGTGGATCACGGCTTGTTCTTCATCGTAAATTTTTTTGGTGAAGACTTTACCCAAGAACATGTCTGAATGTCGAACTTCTGTTGTAGATTCATTGTCTTCTTTAAAAACAACTTCCTTTATAAGCTGAGATAAAAAATTGAGGTTGGTATCAGGCAGTCCTTTTTCCTGACGTTTTTGTACAAAATTCTCATAGAGATCTTTTCCAGGTTCAAAAGTTATCGAATAGTATTGAGGGTATTCCAAGGTGTTTTTGTATCTTTCTAGAATTTCTTCCTGCAGTATCTTTTCAAATCCCACGGGTTCTTTGGCCAGATATTGGTTGCGCTCTGCAGGACTGATTTCTTCTTCTATGACAATTTCTGAACTATAACTGTACTGTGGAACTGAATATTCATTTTCATGAAAATAGGAATTTATATTTTCTTCCTGGAAATCAGAAAACCCTTTTTTTAATTGGGGGTCATGTTTTTTTATAGGGCCTTTGGTATCCTCTTTTTCTGAAAATAAAGAAGATAATAAGGAAGACAAAAGAGAGATTTTTTTAGGATGCTTTAAAATAGTAGATTTTTCAGGGCTGCTTGTAATATGAGATTCCTGAGTAGTATCTGTAATCTTGGACTGCTCTTCTTTAGGCTGAGCAAAAAGCGGTGTAAAAATGAGGAATAAGACGAAAGATAGCATGATTAAAGCATGAGCTTTTCAGAACTTTAGCGAACAAAGACAAAGCCTGCAACTTATTTATCTAAAATAAACAATCTGTAAAAGAGGGAAGTGCATTACCTCCCCCCTTCACAGAGGTTACATTGCTGGGATTTCTTCAGGCATTGGAACGTCTGATGCTGCATTGCTGCTGCATTCGGCTCCGTCGTTGCAATCAGAAGCAGGCGCAGGTGCTGCAGGAGCAGCCGTCGTTGCGCATCCAGGATTAGCTAAGACAACCAAGCCGACACGATTTTCCTGCCAAGCTTTTTCATCATGTCCTTCGACCAAAGGATGTTCTTTGCCGCGGCTGCAAACTTCTTTGATGCGTCCAGCAGAGACGCCGGCAGTCTTCAAAGCATTAGCTGTTGAATTGGCGCGCTGTTGACCCAAAGCCAAGTTGTATTCCGTGGTGCCTCTTTCGTCGCAGTATCCGCCGACCATGATGTCGATGTTAGGATATTTGCTTAACCATTGAGCCATGGAACAAACTTTATCTTTTTGGTCAGCTCTTACATTGTACTTGTCAAAATCGAAGTAGACGCGATCTCCGCTGGTAGCTTGAAAATCTGCAACACTTCCAGGCTGGTTAAACTGAGACTCTGGTTGAGTGGAAACAACTTGCCCATCTCTGCAAGATTCATCAGAACAGGCCGCCAATAATACACTTAAGCCAAGCGTTCCCCAAATCTTTGATTTCATAAAAACCTCTTTTTCTCACCTGTTTTGTTAGTAACTCAACCAAACCTTCTTTATCAGAAGCGGGAAAGCTGCATAAAACAGATACTATACTCACGCTCTTATCCTACAATGCTTTCTTTCCAAAAAAAAGAGGGTAACTTTGAGGAAATGAAAAGGAGTGACACCCAATTTTAATTATAAAGATTTTTTAAGATTAAATCTTTCTCAGGGGCCAGCGATTAGCTAAGAAATGATTATACTCTCTGTGTTTTATTTCATCTTTGATGATAGCAATAATAACATCAGAAAGTTTGGCATCGCTTGGAAGTTTCCAATAGCTTTGGGCCAGATCCGGGGCCGCAACATTATCGATTTCCTTTTGTTCGATAGCTTGCAGATAGGTCAAGTAACTTTTGACAGCCTCTTCTTCAAAATAACCAATCATGCGATGGGCCGTTTTAACTGAACAGAAATAAAGCACGAAAAATCCACATCCAAAGAAAAATTGTCCTAAATAGATGGCTACTTTGTCCATCCAAGAAGGTTTTACTATTTCTAAAAACACTAGAAAGTGCATACGCTCATTGGCGGCTTCATTTAAAAGATTTTGGATTTTATTTTCGTCATCTTTGATACGTTTACGCAGGCACCTCATATGAGTAAAAAAAGCCCCGACCATTCCGGGAATAGAGGCAACAGTTTCGATGACCAACGCACGATGACCATACTGTTTTTTAAAATAAGTATCCGCCATCCAGCGCAGCATCTGACACAATCGCAAGGCAAGATGGTCGGAAAAAGACCGAGGGGTGAAGTGAGTCGAAAGATCAGGCATAAAAGACATAGAGCGCCTCAATAAAGTAGAACTTATTTTCTAGTGTGAGTGAAACAGGTGAAAAAAGGTAAAGTAAAACGATTTAAAAGCCTCTTATACAATAGCTTCTAAAACAGAGCTTCACTTGATCATAAAAAATTTTTAAAGAATTGGCAATATAAACATTCAAGTCAAAGAGAGAATTTTTTATAAAATATACCATCTTTTTTGTGCCTATTTTTGAATGATTATAGAAATGGAAGCCTTATGGATAAAAAATAAAAATAAAAATAAAAACTATACGCAGACAGATTTATTTTTATACGTGTTTTAAGGGGCGCACCTATAAGAACGCTCAGTAGAACTATAACACCACCTATTATAGGGGCTCTATATGGGGATTAAATTGTCTAAACAATTTTAATTGAAGAAATTGAGGGTGGCCAGAAGGAGCAGTACATAGGGCGCATGGCCTGTGTTCTTCTGGGTTTGACTGACAGGAAGGGTATTCTAAAAAGATGGCAACTTGATTGTCGTAAAGGGCTCTGTTCTGATAAGCCAATATGGGAAAAATTGATAAAAAGACAGCCAAATTTGATAAGTCGTTTAAAGAATGGAAGTGTGGGGATCAAACTGTGTTTTGTGGGTTTTATAAAATGGTGGGTTTATAGAAACACTCTGGCTATGATTTTTCTACATAAGGCACTGGGCTCCAGGGGCGTCCCAGTTGCCCGCTCCATAAGACGACCAGCTGGCCCTTGTACCAACGATACGCCATGGCTGTATGGGGATAATTTAGGGGCAGTAAGGTGTTGTGTACGTCGTAAAGGCTCCAACCTAAACGGTCAGGACTTTTTTTAAACAGGAAAGGTGGGACAGAGGAAGCGGTTGGGGTCTTTTTTTCAACCCCATAAATAAAGGGAAGGTCAAAAGCGTTGGCCCACATTTTACTTAGAAATTTCCCTCTACGCGCCGAAGATACCCACAGTACCCCGTCTTGATATGCTGGACAAGCCACCAAGGGGTGGGCAGGATGGATTAAAATATCTGGTTTGATAGGAAAGAGGAGAGAGGCCATAAAAGAGAGGGCAAAAATAGGTACAGCTGCTAAGCGCCAGGTTTTTTGCCAAATCAAAACCCAAAAAATACATATTATTTGGACAACCAGAAAAAAAGCAGAGTAGGGAAATATATGAAAAAACAAAAATCCCATATATTTAGTACAGTAGGCAGCAATAGATATGAGGGATTTTAAAGAATATCCCCATATTGTGAAAAAGAAACTTGAAAAAGGAGAGTGCATAAAAAGCAAGGATATGACCCCCAAAGGAATCACAAAATAAGAGGTTAAAGAAACCGCCAGTAAGTTAGCGATCACACTTTGCAAGGAAATTTGGTGAAAGTGATAAGCAATAGAGGGTAGCGTCGCAAAGGTCGTCGCTAAAGTGACTATGGAAGAACCTAGAATGAATTCTTTTATTTTTCCTAAAGAAGTTTTATGTTTAGACTGCCTATAGTGCAAAGAAATCAGCCCTGCAGTGGCCAAAAAAGACAGCTGAAAGCTTAAGCTGAAAATACATCCTGGCTCTAAAAGTAAAAAAAAAGTAGCGCACAAAGCTAAAATACGTAAAGATTGGGGGCGACGGGCTAAAAAAGACCCTAAAACTCCGCAAGACATCATAAAAAAAGATCTTAAGGCTGGGTAGCCCATACCAGAGATGTGTAAATAAGCGCCGCCGGCCGCTAAGGCCAAAAGACTGGAAATTTTGTGTAAGTTTAGATAGAGGGGTAAGTGGGGAATAGAGCCTAAAAGTTCTCGAAAAGTAAAAAAGACCAAATTCCATAAAATGGCTAGATGCAGTCCTGAAATTGCTAGAACATGAGACAGGCCAGAAACAGAAAAATCTTTTTGTATTTCCCCAGGAAGGCCGGCTTTGTCTCCGGTCACTAAAGCGCAGGCTACCGAAGCAAGAGGTTGAGGGAGTTTTTCATAAAACTGGCGAGTGATATGATTGCGCAGCTTAGAAAAAATTGTTTTTCCTTCCTTCAGAAGTGTAACAGATGTGATGGAAAAACCATAAGTTTGGATACCTTGAAAAAAGTTTTGTAGGCGAGCGTCATAACCTCCTGGAAGAGCAGCGGGTTGAAAAGGAAGGAACTTGGCGCGAAGTTTAATACGGTCTCCGTTGTTTAAATGGGGAGATTGAGTTCTAATTGAAAGTCTTGCTGTATAAGGAATCTTTTGAAAATTGTAGTCCTCAGCCGTAATGTTCGACAGAATAATGCGTTGATACAGTTGCTTGGAGCTGGTCTTGTGCTCGCAACTTTGAACAGTCCCTTCTATCCAAACAGGTCCTACCTCTGTTTGAAGTAAAGGTTTTGCTTTTAGGTGACTGTACAGAACCGTGATAAAAAATCCTGTACTTGACCATATGAAAAACCACCCTAAAAAACGGGAAAGAGTATGGCGATGATAAAGCACGCCATAAGTACCTGTTAAGAAAACTCCTAGTACCAGAAGGTACATAAAAATAGAAGGTTCAAAAGCTAAGCTAACGTAAAAAGTGATTCCTGAAATCAGAGCAGCGGGGACCCACATAATCCAACGATCTTGCTCCTCTGCAAGCTTTTGGGAAAGAAAGTGTTTCAGGATTAAAATAGGATGGAAATAAAAATATTTTAAACGAATATTGGAATTAAGTTAATCCCTTGGGATGTAGATCGCTTCCAGTCTTTAGCCCAAGAGGAAAGCGCGTTGGATGATTTTTTTTGAAATTCAGTGAAAGAATATAAAAAAATAAAAATTTTAGGCATATCATGTACTGAAGCCCTTTTAATTGAATTGATGCAAATATTTTGTAAATTTTACGCGATTTGCAAATCTTTTTTGTGACGACAGAGTTGATTCATTTAAATTCTGGAACATCTATTTCTTGAATTGATTGCAAAAATTAGAATTTTCTTGAAAATAAATTTTACCTAAACATTTTGCGTGATTTTTCATGCTTTTTTTAGAGGACAATTTAAATCACTTGTTCTTTTTTAAAAATAAAATTTGTTTTATTCCCGATATTTTATAGACTTATCACAAGACTAACGTCGTTTTTCTGACGAAACTTCCTGCCTACGCACAAGCAGCTTCTAGGAAGCTTTTACGAGGCTGTTTTTGGGTGCATTTTTATCGGAATATAGATGTCTATTCAATTTTTACTTCCATAAGAGTTCAGATCTACCTTAAGGCACAAAGGGAGTGTCATTAAAAATAGTAAAATGTGCATTGAAATGAATAGATTTAAGTAATAAGGACTTAGAGCCTATCTAGAAATGATCCTTCCTTTTTTAGGAAATATTTTAAGAGCCTATTTTTTGCAGTTTTAAAATCTTAGTTTTCAACTCTCGCATTTTCCTGGAAGGTGTTTTTTATCGTCTTTCGCTTGACCTAAACCTTGTGCTACTTCTTTAAGAATTTCGCTTGATCCCTCTGGCTGTTTGTCTGCTTTTTTACCTCAGTTTTTAATATTTTGGGCTGCTTTCAAGGACGAAAAAAGTAATAAAAATCATCTCAAAACAAGTATTTCTTATATAAAAAACAACGTGAAAATTTTTGACAATTTTAGGATTTTTTTTAACATTATTATTGATTATTTTGTATTTTGAAAAATCAAAAATTTTATACTGAGTTTTCTTGTCAAATACAAATAATATTTTTAGTGGTCATTTGCACAAAGGCTTATAGAACAACTTTTGGCGATAAGACCTCTGAGGTAACAAGGTAGGGCTAAATTCTTGCGCCGGATTTTTCAGCAAACAGTACATTTTTTCTGTATGAGATCAAAGTTAGGAGGCCAGTTTTTGAAGATTACATAGGTTGGCTTGGACGATATCATCTAAATATTGTACGATTTTTTCGACCTCCCAATCCCACCATTTTAGTTCCAAAAGAAAATGAATTGTTTCTACATCAAATCTTTTGCGAATTTCCCGGGCAGGGCTGCCAGCGACGATAGAGTAAGGAACCACATTTTTTGTCACAACGCTGTTAGCACCAATAATGGCTCCATCTCCTACGCAGACGCCGGGCAAAAAAGTTGCACTGTTTCCAATCCAAACATCGTTTCCAACGATGGTGTCTCCTTTTATAAAGCCTGTAGAGGTCTGTGTTTGTATAGGCCATTGAAAGGCTTGAAAAGGATAGGTCGAAAATCCATCTAGACTATGGTTACCCCCGTTCATGATAAAACGAGCTCCCGTCGCAATTTGGCAAAATTTTCCAATCATCAAGCGATCCCCGATGAAGTCAAAAATATACAAAACATTTTTTTCAAAATTTAGGACATCTTCGGGATCGTCATAATAAGTATAATCCCCCACAATAATCTGGGGGCTGGTGATGATATTTTTCAGATAAACTGTTCTTGTAACCCCTTTTAAGGGATGCATATCATTGGGGTTGGGATAGGGGTTTGCCAATGTAACAGGTTCTTTTAAAAAAAAGGATGCCACTATTATACAATAAAAAATAAATAGGACAAGATTTTTAGGAAAGGGTCAATGAAAACACGGCCGGATATAAAAAATAAGATTTCAGATAAAATTGCTGCTCAATTGTGTTAAGAAGAGGTGGTCAAAATGTTTTAGGATGGTTTTAAGAACTACAAAAATAAGACTGCAAAATAAAAAGGGGGTCGAAGCCCCCGCATCATTAGAATGTTGACTCTATTTTTGACTGTCCGCTTTTTGCTCTAAAGCTTGACTGAGAATAGAACTGAGTCCACTGGTTTGATTCGTCGAATCTCCACTGTATTCAGCCAAAATCTTTTCTTCTTCCTCGCGCTCAAAAGCACGAATAGACAAAGAAACGTAGTGATTTCTGCGGTTTAAGCTCATGATTTTTGCTTCAATTGTCTCCCCGACCTGAAAACGTGACGGATCTTGTCCTGTGACGTCTCGGGCAAGGTCAGAGCGGCGAAGAACTGATTTTACGCCATCCCCTAAACTGACTTCAACTCCATGATCCAGAATCCGCAAGACTTTACAAGAAATGTTTTGCCCTTTTTGCAAAGCTGCAAATTTATCTTCCAAAGGATCAGATTGAAGATGCTTGATACTTAAACCCACAATCTCTTTTTCATGAGAAATGTTCAGAATCTTAGCAGAAATTTTATCACCCACAGAATATTTGGTTAAGGATTCTTCAGGGGATAATGTCCAAGAAAGATCCATCTTGTGAATCACAGACTCTACACCTTCTGGCAACTGAACCAAAATACCAAACTCAGTTACGTCCTTTACTTCGCAGTCGACAACAGCACCAACTTCGTACTTTTTACCAAAACTTTCAAAAATATTGTCTGTACATTGCTTTAGACCTAAAGAAATCCTACGACGAGCGGGCTCGATGTTTAAAATCATAACTTCGACGACTTGCCCAGGAGAAAGCAGATTTTTAGGAATAGTATCGCGTTTATTCCAAGACATTTCTTTAAGATGGATCAGTCCTTCGACGCCTTCACTGAGCTCCACAAATGCTCCATATTCGGTAACGTTTGTGATAGTCCCTTTTACTTTTTGACCTACCTTGAATTCTTCTTCGATATTCTGCCAAGCATCTTTATCTAGCTGTTTAATACCCAAAGAAATACGCTTAGTTTCCCGGTTAAAACGAATGATCATAACGGTCACTTCTTGTCCCACATGCAGGGTTTCAGAAATTTCCTTGCGTTGATCTTTGCGTTTATAAGAGATATCTGTAACGTGTAAAAGCCCATCTAAGCCGCCCAAGTCAATGAATGCACCGTAGGGCGCTAAATTCTTTACGATTCCTTTGACCACCATACCTTGTTCTAATTCAGACAGTAACCGCTCTTTATCTGCAGCACGCTCTTCTTCCAATACGGCACGACGAGAGACAACCACATTTCCTCTGCCTTCATCAATCTTAACAATCAAGAACTGTTGTTCTGTTCCAAGCAGATCTGTCACATCTCGGGAAGGACGGATATCAACTTGGCTACCTGGCAAAAAAGCAATCGTTCCGCCTAGATCAACACTTAAGCCACCTTTCACTTGACCTAAAATACGTCCTTTGACAAAGGTTCTATCTTCAAAAGCTTGAATCAACTTAGTCCAGGTGACTTCTTGCAAAGCTTTCTGGTGACTTAACATAACGCTTCCGCTGCGGCTTTCATACCGCTCGATGAAAACATCAACTTCGTCGCCTTTTTTCAGATGAGCTCGCTCTTCATCAGAAAATTCTTTTAATGGAACTCGTCCTTCAGATTTTGAGGAAACATTGACTGTAATAAACTCATCATCGATGTCAACAACGGTTCCTTTTACGATTTTTCCTTCCAGAGCTTTCTGATCTTTTAACGAATCTTCCAGCAAACTCTTAAACAAAGAGTCTGATTCCATCTCGCTCTCTGAAAAAAAATTCATACTTTCTGTGGTGCTGTTCAGACTGGATTCCAATTTCTCTTTTTGTCCGCCAGACTTTAAACTTTGCTTCTTAGACATAAGGCCTTCTCTAGTTTACTTGCAATGACGCAAGTTGTTCTTAAAAAATCACGCTTTCTTATTCTAATCTGTCTAAATCAGAAAAACAAGGCCTACTACGCTTTAAGACTTATATCTTTCGATGTAACGACTGTCTTCTGTGGCCACAACAATTTTCATCCCATTGTCTATATGGCTTGGAACCATCACTTTTAAGCCGTTGGTGATAACAGCAGGCTTATAAGAAGAAGTTACAGTTTGACCCTTTAAGGAAGGTTCTACTTCGGCCACTTCTACGACGACTTGAGCGGGTAATTTAAGCCACATAGGTGTTCCTTCGTACAAGCCCAAAGTGACACGCATCCCTTCTTCTAAGAAGGCTGCTGGTGCATTAAAACAATCAGGATTGACAGAGAGTTGTTCGTAAGATTCAGGATCCATAAAAACATATTCCTCACCATCACGGTACAAATAATCGACGCCTTTTTCTTCCAAAAAGACTTTTTCTACAGACTCGGAGGAACGAAAGCGTTCATTTTTTTTCACATTATCTTTCAGGCCCTTCATTTCTACCTGCATATAAGCGCCGCCTTTCCCTGGCTGAGTATGTTGAGTTTTTGTAATCACCCACAATTTTCCTTCGTGCTCGATGACAAAACCTGGTCTAAGATCATTACCTTCAACTTTCATGATTTTTTTCTCCTTTGAAAGACTTCTTTGAACCAGGCCGGGAACGGAATCGAACCGATCTACAAGGATTTGCAGTCCTCTGCATAACCTATCTGCCACCCGGCCAACGCCCCATTATAAGGGAAAAAAAAGAGTTCATCAAGATCCTGGTGCATTTCTGGGTAAATTTGCTGTTCTTAAAAGGGCGGGGGTATGAGAGGGGTACCGCCTTTAAAGTATTAATAATAAATTCATCTTATAAAAATATAATAATAAAAAATAATAGCCATATAAAAAAAATGAAAAAAACAAATATTGTATTATTGATGAGTATGCTTTTTTTAGGTTCAGTCCAAAAAGTTGCTGCGAATAAAGAGATTGCGGAAAAATTAGAACAAAGTATTGAAAAAGTAAGCAATGCGCATACTAAGCGCCAATTAAAAGATGCTCTTGCAAAAATTGCCGGGGGCCCCAACGGGGATCGACAAAAAGCACAGAGCTACATAAAAGACCTCAGCAGCGTAGAGCTGACCGAAGATATGGTCAATGCCACGATTGAAAAGCTTTCAGAGGCGGCAAAAGCAAAGCAGCAGGAAGTTGAGATGTTGAAGGCTGAGCTAGATGAGTCAACAAAACTACTTGAGCAGACCACAGAGAAAGGGCAGAAGCTTCAAGACGATAAAGTAAAGCTGGCCAACAAGATTCGAGAACTGAAAGCGAAGCTTCAAGAAAAAGAAACTGAGGTTTCTGTTCTTAAAATTGAACTCGACAGGAAAACCGCAGAGCTTGAAGAAGCTAAGGAAAAAATTAAGGTCTTAGGTCAACAAGTCAAAGAAAAAGATCAAAAAATTACAGATCAAACTAAAACCCTTGCAGAGGCGGTGACTTCTCAAGACAAGCTGAACAAAGAAGTAGAGAAGAAGATGAAAGAAATAGAAATTCTCAACAAGGAAGGGGCAGAAAATGTCGCAGAGATCGGGAAAAAAGCTGAAGAAATTAAAAACCTTAATGAAAAAGCTGCTGTCTTAGAAAAAGCAATTGGTGACAAAATCTCTGAGATTGAAAAACAAAAAGCAGAAAAAGAAAATGCCATTAAAAAAGCTGGGGAAATTGAAAAGAAGGCCGCGGAACTGACGGAAAAGAATGGGCAGCTGCACAAAGATCTTGAGCTCAAAATTCAAGAGATGAAAAAGAACAGTCAAGAAGCAGATCAGAAATTCAATACTCTGAAAGCAGATCATGACAAAACCAAAAAAGAATTGAGCGAAGTTCAGAAAAATCTTAACGATATCTTAGAGAAATACAAAAAGCTGAGCGAACTTGTGCAAAAGCAGCATGCAGTTGCAGCAACAGTTACAACAGATCTTAAGGCTGATCAAAGTGTTCAAGAAAAGATTAGCCCAAGTAAAAATGCAAAATTGAAAGCAAAGAGTTTTTTAAGCTCTTCTTCAGAAGATGATATGGATGAGCTTTTAAATTAATAAAATTTTTTAAAATCTCAAAGCGCTTAGGCAACGGGGAATGTTGACTAGGCGCTCTTTTTTTTTTTTAATTAAGGAATTGTTTGTTGTTTTGGAAATTCAAATATGTCAAAATTTTTAAAATTTTTTTTATTGCTTCCTTTTTGCTTGCAGGCCAACCCCAGATTTGAAAGTGAAGGAAGTGAGAAAAGTGAAGAAACTCAGCTAAATGAGTTATCTCCACCTGTTCCTATTGTTTTAGAAGAACCAAATTTAGAGGAAGGTGAATTAGATCCTAGGACCTTCTTTGAGTCTTTTATTTTAGAAGAGAGCCAAGTAGAAAATAACATGAGTCAATTAACTAAAGCAGCAAAAGCAAAGCAGCAGGAAGTTGAGATGTTAAAGGCTGAGCTAGATGAGTCAAAAAAACTACTTGAACAGGTAGTAGAGAAAGGGCAGAAGCTTCAAGAGGATAAAACAAAGTTGGCCAACAAGATTCGAGAGCTAAAAAAAGAAAACGAGGAATATAAGCAAGAAAACGAAATGTATAAGCTAGTTTTAGGGATTAATGGCAAAAAGTCTTTAGAAGAGCGTTTGGAAAATCTTTGCAGCAAAATGCTTAAAAAGAAAGAAGACTAGGTTGCTTTAAAGGCATATTTTAACATTTTTTTTTTGATTATCTGTCATAATTTTTCTATATTCTATCAAATTTTAGAAAATGAAAAAAAAAAATAAAGTGTTGTTATTGAGCCTTTTATTGTGGGTTCCTGCAGGGTATCCGGACGGTGGCGTAGATGGTCCGACGTCATCTATTGACTTTGATCAGGTTAGTGAAAAAGTTGAAGCAGATCTTGAAAATCTTGCTAAAGTAGCAAAAACCAAGCAGCAGGAAGTTGAGATGTTGAAGGCTGAGCTAGATGAGTCAACAAAACTACTTGAACAGGTAGTAGAGAAAGGGCAGAAGCTTCAAGAGGATAAAACAAAGCTGGCCAACAAGATTCGAGAGCTAAAATCTAAAGTCTCCTCTCTGGAATCCCAGCTTCTTTCGAAGCAAACGGAACTGGAAAAAGTTCTGGTGGAAAAAAGTCAATTACAAGAAAAACTTGCAAAAGCTTTGGAAGAGAATATGAAGCTGGAAGAAAAGAATCTTGCTGCGGCTTCAGAATTACAAGAAAGTAAGCAGCAGATTGTTGGATTTAAAAAAGAGTTGCAGGATAAAGTCAAAGAACTTGCTACCAAAGAAGCAAAGTTTGAAAAAGAAGAAACAAATTTAAAAAACAAGATAAATATCCAAGAACAGCTTTTAAAACAACAGAGTTCGGATAAAGAAAAAATTGAAAAAAGCATTATAGATTTAAAAAACCAGCTTAACGATCTAAAAGAAAGTCATGCAAAAGATCAAGAGACGATTAAAGAGCTTAACACCAACATTTCCAACTTAGAAGGAAAAGTGCGTGAGATGGAAGAGTCGTTAACCAGCGCTGGGAAAAAAATGAAAGAGGCTGAACAAAAAATACAAGAAGTCTTAAAAGATAAAGAGGCGCAAAAAATTTCATTTGAACAGAAACAGAAAAAAGATCAAGAAAGCTTTAAAGTTCAAATACTAGCTTTAGAAGAAAAATATCAAGCAGAATTGAATCGCCAGAAAGCAGAAATTCTGTCAAAAGACCGCTCAGACAAAGAAAAACAGAAAAAAGTTGAAGAGTTGACAAAACAATTAGAGGCAAGCTTAACAAAAGAACTGACTAAACAAAAACAACTTTTTGAACAAAATTTTAGAATCCAACAGTTAGAGTCGCAGGGTCAGTTGCAAGCCTCTGGTAATGACTTGTTGAAAAAAGAACTCAATGATTTGATGGCTCAAATCAAAGGTAAAAATCAGAAAAACGCTGAACTTGTTCGTCAAATAAATGAATTGACGAAAAATCATCAGTCTATGGTTAGGTCTTTGAACGGCGTTATTGAAGGTTTGAAGCAGAAAAACCAGCAGAGTGCAGAAAAGATTCAGCAGTTTCAGCAGGCTTATCAGCAATCTCTTGCGACAATTCAGAGTATTACAACCCAAGCTGAGGCAGACAAACAGGCTCTTAATCAATACATAGGCCGTTTGTCCCAAGAGCGTGAGGCCTTTCGCAAAGAGGCAGAAAAGCTTCAAGGAGAATTATCCAAAGGAGTGGAAAAACTCGCCAATATGGCCGGAGAAAGCATGGAGCGGAGCTCAAAAATTTACGACCTAGAACAAGAAATGAATGCTATAAAAAAAGAGAATAGTGGCTTGTATAGTGCTCTGGGGGACGAAAGAGGTGAGGTGTTAGAGAAAAATGTAAAAATAGGTGAATTGCAGCAGAAAATTGCTGGATTAGAGCAAAAATTGCATTCAAAAGACGGCATGAGTGAAGACCAGATGACAGGCTACATGGAAACGGTGGGAGGCCTGTTAGAAGAGTTAGGAAAGTTAGAAAAAAATATCCAATCTTCTGATGACGCATCAGATGTTGTGAATATGCTAAACAATATGTCGCTAGATAAATCTTCTGCACACTCTTCTTCGTCTCATTCTGTGAGCAGCCAAAATCTTTCTTCAAAAACTGTCGACGATTTTAAAAAGCGACTGACTGGCATACAAAAAGTTATTGAAAATTTAAAAAAAGACAGAGACTACAATTCAAAGCTTGCAGAGGACTTTGCAGATTTGGCGTTAGATAGGGAGGTGGTAAACACTAAACTGAAGGAAGAAAATACTGAACTAAGCCATAGACTGCATGAAAAATCTGTTGAATCTGAAGACAATACAACTCTGCTTATGCATCGGGGGGGGGATTCTGAGGTTGAAAGGCTTAAGAAAGAGATTGAAGAGTTAAAAAAGCAATACGAAAATTTGAAAACTCCACAATCAAAAGACGTATTAGAGGGTTTAGAAAAAATAAAAAAAATAGATCAAGAAAGTAAAATTCTTAGCCATAAAATTATAAGTGCAAAAAGAACAAAACAGGGTGCAGAAGCTGTATCTGCTTTGAAAAAACGTTTTTACCGTTTGCAGGCTGAAAAGAAAGCGGTATTGATTTCATTAAGGCAAAAAACCAAAATAATTCATAAAACACGTCTTCCCGTAAAAGAACGTCCTTTAGCCTCTGGGAAAAAGACTCTAGATTCTCTAAAGCCGTGGAAGAATCAGCAATCTGATTTTGCCAATCCTGATACCAGTATTGTACTAGAGGCTCCTAGAGATAATAGTATTCATTTGGAAAACAGTGGGAATCAGGACG
Organism: Alphaproteobacteria bacterium 40-19; assembly: GCA_001898075.1. Taxonomy (GTDB): domain Bacteria; phylum Pseudomonadota; class Alphaproteobacteria; order Holosporales; family Holosporaceae; genus 40-19. The sequence continues at coordinate 494,410 of MKSD01000001.1, read as the reverse complement.
TTCTTGTTCCGAACAATTCTGTGAATTATATCACTCAGGCTATAGGAAATGGTTTTCAGAATTTCTTTACTAAACAGCCTCCTGTTTTTGAAGGTAATTCAGCTGTTCAAAACGATGTGATCAGCCCCCAGAAGAGTGATGTTGTGAATAATGAAGTTCAATCAGTAAAAGAAGGGGAACAGGTAAATTATCCTGTAGAACCAAAAACTTCCGAGTCAACAAGTCCGCAAAATAATATGCAGAAAAGCCACAGAAATAAGCCAGTTTTTGAAAAAACTTCTCAAGAAGTTTTACAAAACATGAAAAACCGTGCTTATGACGCAGCTAAAAATCAACGATTTAAAGATCGTAATGAAAGATTTAACCTAAGGCGAGGCATAGGGGTAGCAGTTCAAAACAAACCTATTAAGGAAGAAGATGTGTCCACTGTTGCATCTGAGTCACCAGATATGAATGCTTTTGACTCAAAACTTTAATCTCTCATTAGATTTTAAAGCCGTGCTATAGCCTGGCCTTCATAAGAAGGTGAGGCTATAGCTTGGATTGTAAGGTGTGCAGATATATTAATTTTTGATGGGATAAAAATGACGCGCTTCACTGTTTTCAGAGCGGAGAGAAAAATTCTTAGGATCAAGTTAGAATTTTTAGCCTGAAATAAAAAACGAGAAAAAAAATAACAAAAGGAAACAATTTTGAATAAAAAGAGAGTAAGTGATAAAAAATAATCAATAAAGCGCCCAGTAAAGCTGTCTAATCAATATATTCCGATGACTTGGAATAAATGGAGGTGTAGAAGGGACATATTTTATTTCTTTAAATCGATAGCTTTTAGAAACGAACAATCTCTTGACCTTGAGGGAAAGGAAAATTTGTGGCAGGATAATACAAGTATGTCGTCCGGCCAATTGACACCATGCCTGGTTCTTCTTTCAGCCCTTCACTTTGGACAGCTCTTGTTACGCCTTTTTCCCAGCAGGGCACTGTGTGTTTTCAAGATCTAGAAAAACTTTTAAGGCGCCAGGAAGAAGTAGGTTTGGGTGTGGTGTTATTTGGCAGTACAGGGGAAGGAATTTCTTTGTCTTGTGGTGAACGTCAAGAAATTTTGAAGTTTGTTTGCGCCTTGAAGCTTTCCATTCCTTTGATGGTGACGGTACCGGGTGTTTTTTTGCAACAGTCTTTAGAGTGGGTAGAATTTACGCGATCTTATCCTGTTCATAGCTATTTGCTGACTTGTCCAGTGTATACAAAGCCAGGGATAGAAGGGCAGATTACTTGGTTCAAAACGCTGATGGACCGGGTACAAAAGCCTTGTTTTTTGTACAACAATCCTTTCCGCAGTGCCGTGCCTTTGTCTGTACAAGCTGTGCAGGCTTTGGCGATGCATCCTTATTTTGCAGGCATTAAAGACAGCGGAGCCAGTTTGAATTTTTTGATGGATTACAGGTCTGTATGTCCTAAATCCGCTATTTTTTGCGGGGATGACCCTTGGATTTCCGCGATGGCCCCTTATGGAGCTGCAGGCTTGATTTCTGTGATATCCAATTTATTGCCCTCTTTGTCTTTAAAGCATGTACAGCAAAGCCTTACGGGGCATAGCTCTTATACAGATATATGGTGGAAAGTCAATCAATTCTTATCTGGTGCTAGCAACCCTATTCCCATTAAAAGAGCGCTGAAAGAGATGGGTTTGATGGCGTGTGATTCTGTTCGGCTACCATTATCACAAAAAGATTTTTTATATGATGAACAGGGGAATGACTTTTTAAAAAACCTTCTTCAATCTGAGACCGTATAAGCTTAGCAAACCGCCGAAGAACAAGATGCAAAAAGCTGGCTGAGTTTGTGTAAAAGCAAACATGAATATCTTAATGCAATAGCTTCAATCCTTTTGCATTTTTCTTAAACTTTTTTAAAATAAGGGCATAAAATCATCATGAGTTACATTAATGTTTAAAAATTTAGCCTTTCTTTTCCTTTTCAGTGCCTCTGTGCAGGCTATGCCCAAGGGAATACAAGGGTTTGAGAAGAAAGAAGAATGGGCGGGGGAAATAGAAGAAAAGATTGAAAAAGTAAGTAATGCGCCTACTAAGCACCAATTGCAAGAGGCTTTGCAGACTATTTTAAAAGGTCCGCCAGGCACGGAACAAAAAATAGAAAGCGTTGAGCTGACCGAAGATATGGTCAATGCCACGATTGAAAAGCTTTCAGAGGCGATCAAGGAAAACAACCAAGAGAAAGAAAAGTTGGTAGAGAAATATTCAAGAGCAACTAAAATTTTAGAACAAAAACAAAAAGAACTTGACGAATTAGGTAAGGCAGCGCAAACAGAAATTGACACGCTGGCGGATCAAAGGGATGCTGCTAATGTTCAAGTGGAAGACTTAAAAATCAAACTTTCTCAAAAAAAAATCCGAGTCTTCTGCTCTTGCCGTTGAACTGGCCAGAAAAACAAAAGAACTTGAAGACGCCAACCATCGCGTTGTCATTTTAGAAAAAGAAAACGCATTGTTTAGAAAATTACTTAATATGTCTGTGGAAGAAAATATCGAAAATCGTATAAAAACGCTTAAAATTGATACCTATCCTGAAGAAAACAATTAATTTTTAGAGATTTCTTTCAAAAGGCCTAAGTTCGTAGCATTCTTGGGCTTTTTTTATGAACATCTGACTTGTTTAAAAAAATTCTGCACAGTTAAGGGGCATGTCGTCATGGAGCGGGATAAATGAATAGATCCTTCCTGGCTTAGGGCTTGACATCATAAAATTTTTGTCCACGCCGGCGTATCAGATTGATGATACGGGGAAAAGGATGAGAGGATTTTTTACTCTTCACGGAGTTTTTTTGCCATCCTGCCTCTTGCCACTTGGTGGGTGTTGCAAATAAATACGGAGCGCTTTGGCGCAGACTTTCTTGGGCTTTTCCTGTCCACCACAAAAGACTCCCTAGGATTAAACAGATGGCCAAAGTTTTAAATTGTAAAAACCACCACTGACTTAAAAATATTTCTTTTAGCCATTGATGCAGAACTTGATAAGGCATTAAGCCCCAACCCGTAGCCTGTTGATTCAGGGAAGAAACGTCGTAAAAAGAAGAAAATACTTGGTTGGACGGCGCAAAGAACCAGAAGACTCCTTTTTGCAAAACTTTTGATACTACCTGCATGCGTTTCCACAGAACGGCGATTCCAGTACCCCAGATGACCCAGGCAGTCGCTTTGAATAGAATAGGAAAGGTTAGAAAATGAATAACAATAGACCGTTCCGCATGACCTTGTTTGTAAATGCCCCAAGCGGTCAGGCCCTGGGCCAAAATCATAAAACCTAAGGCAAAATAAAGCGCTTTCAGTAAATGATGACAGTGCGTCAGCAGAGGCAAAGTCCAGGCCTCTTGTTTTTGTTTATGAAATTCTGCCTGCTGAGATTGCTGAAAAAAAGTGAGTAAGACTTCGTCTTGGTGGTTCCAGGCTTGAGCCATCTGGTGGGTGTGAAGAGTAGGGGGAGAAGATTGAGTAAAAAACTCAAAAGCAATCTGGGCAGACAAGGGGCCATGAAATCGTAAAAGTTTTGTTTTTTTGTTTTCTAAGGGGCCGTAAGGGGTGCCGCAGTACAGGGAAAACCCTAAAAAAGAAATGAAGAAGACTAGAAATGACACCATTAAACATCGTCTGGCCCAACGAAGAGTGCCGTACATCGTGTGTCCTCTTACGCAGAAGGATTTTGGTTATTTTAGACAAAATTCTATTAAAAAATCCTCTTTACGGCGGCTTGTTTGAGCTTAGGTCAAAAATTTCTTACAATAAGAAAAAAAGTGAATTGGAATGTGGCTTTCCCCCTGGCAAAGAAAGCAGCTTGCGGTGCAAACTCTTTGGCGCATTCTGTGGCACCGCCAATCTCTTTGGAATGAAGATACTGCTGGAATTGCTTTAGAACAGTGCTTTAGCCAGCTTCGGGGGCCTTTTTTTAAGGTGCTTCAAATTCTGCAACAAATTCCAGGATTGTTACCTCCAGTTTTGGCCAGTCGGGCGGAGCGCATTTTGAAGCCCCAACCTTCTATATCAGAGCAGGGATGCTTAGAGCTGCTGCCCCCGTGGTTCAGTAACCATTTTGCTTCTTTTCAACCCCTACCTGTTGCGGTAACGTCTTTGGGTCAAGTTCATAAAGCCGCATTGCGCTCGGGGCAAGAGGTTGCTTGTAAAATACAATACCCTGGGATGAACAAAGCTTTAGATTGGGACCTGGGATGCCTAAAAGTTCTGTGTTTTTTGTATCAAGCTTCCGGTGGAGGTGTGCAGACTTCAGGACTGTACCAAGAGGTCAAAGAAAGCTTGTATCAAGAACTCAGGTATGAGCAAGAAGGGCATTGGTTGCAATGGTTTGAGGCCTACTTTAAAGATGATCCTTATATCTGTATTCCCAAGTATTACCCAGAACTTTCAGATGAAACAAAGCTGGTGATGCAGTGGTGCCCGGGAAAGTCATTTCATGATCCCTGTCCAGATCCCGATCACTTTGGGGCGATGATTTTTCAAGCTTGGTGGCGTCCTTTTTTTTCTGATGGCGTGTTGCATGCGGACGGTCACATGGGAAATTGCCTTTGGGGGGAAGAAGGGCAGTTGTATATGATGGATTTTGGTCTTGTGAAGCAATTTTCTGTGGGGTTTATTCAAGGATTCAGGTGCTTATGCAAAGGATTAATCAGCGGAGATCTGCAAGAAGTTCGTGCAGCCTATGAAATGTTGGGGTTGACCGATTTAACGCGGGATCAAGAAGAAGTTGTCCATCAGTGGGCTTGTTTTCTGTTTCAACCTTTTTTAACGCCTGGCAAGAGGGTTTTAGATGTTTCCGTTTCCCAGGGCCTGTCTTTGGCGGGTACTCTGCATCAAAGACTGCGTCAATCAACCAGAGTGACAACCGGGTTGGTCTTACCCCCAGAGCTGCTATGGATTGATCGCACCGTCGTTGCTTTGGGCAGTTTTTTGATGCGGATTCAAGCTTCTTTAGACTGGCAAGAGATGTTGTTGGCCTGTTTGGATCAAGATTTAGATCAAGAGCAAAGCTGTGCTGAATCTTTACAATAGAACGGGCCTGGGGTGATTGCTTGGTTCAACAGCTTCAACCCTGTTGCGTTTTTTTTAACCTTTTTAAAATAGGGGAATAAGGTCATTATGAGTTCCATAAATGTTTAAAAAATTAGCCTTTCTTTTCCTTTTCGGTGCCTCTGTGCAGGCCATGCCTAAGGGAAGCCAAGGGTTTGAGAAGAAAGAAGAATGGGCGGGGGAAATAGAAGAAAAGTATCCAGTCATTAACTGAAGCGATAAAAGAGAAGCAGGAAGAAGTTGAAATGCTTCAAAATGTGTTAAGGAAATCAGAAAAAAATCTGGAAGAGGTGCTGCAAGTCTTAAATAGTACTACAGAAAAAGCGAATCAGTTTAAAGAATAAAGAGACTCGATCGCCAGCAAGATTAAAGAGCTAAAACTTAAAGTCTCCTCCTTGGAAGCCCAACTTATCTCCAAGCAATTATCTCCAAGCAAACGGAACTTGAAAAAGCTTTGGAAGAGAATATGAAGCTGGAAGAAAAGGCTCTTGCTGCGGCTACAGAATTACAAGAAAGTCAGCAGCAGATTGTTGGATTTAAAAGAGATCTTGAGGGAGCTAACCATCGCGTTACCATTTTACAAAAGGAAAACGATTTATTTAGAAAATTATTTAAGATGTCCCCACAGGAAAACCTAGAAGATCGTATGAAGCATCTTACAATCAAGGCCTCTTTTAAAGAAGATCATTAATTTTCCAGAGATTGCGCTTAAAGCTCTGCTTTTTGATTGCCTTTTTCATTTCTTTAAGCAGAGTCTGGGAAAATGCTTGTTCAGAGTGGGGTTTTTCGTTATGATTAACAAAAATATACCCAGGAAAGTGATGCTCGACATCAAGTGGATTCGTGAACATCCTGAAGAATTAGATCATTCTTTGTGCCGGCGTGGACTAGAACCGCTTTCTTCGTATTTATTAGATATAGATAATCGTTTCCGTCGCGCGTTGACTAAACAGCAAGAACTGCAGGCTTTAAAAAATAAGCTGAATAAAGAAGTAGGCATTTTGAAGACTCAGGGACAAAGCGGGCAAGAGTTGATGCAGCAGCTTTGCGAGCTCAATCAGGCTTTGGAATCTGTAGACCAACAGACCCGTACCTTGAAAGATCAACTAGAGTGTGTGCTGGAAAGTGTTCCTAATGTTTTAGATTCTGAAGTACCTTTTGGTAAAGGCGAAGAAGAAAACGTGGAAGTTCGTCGTTGGGGTGATCCTAAAAAAGTTTCAACTGCAGAGGCCAAACCTCATGAAGTTTTAGGCCAAGACCTAGGTTTGCTGGATTTTGAACAGGCTGCAAAAGTTTGTGGCGCTAGATTTGTTTATTTAAAAGGAGACCTAGCGCGATTAGAAAGAGCCCTGGCCAGCTGGCTGCTAGATCAGCACCGGGAGGCGGGTTATACCGAGTTTTCGACACCTGTTTTGGTACGTCAAGAAGCACCCTATGGGGTGGGACAGTTGCCAAAATTTGCCGGCGATCTGTTCCAAACCACTGATGGACGGTTTTTGATTTCTACCGGGGAAGTCACATTGGTGAATTGGGTCCGGGAAAAAACTTTGTCCAAGCAAGACCTTCCTTTAAAATTGACGGCTTGCACCAGTTGTTTTCGTTCAGAAGCAGGGGCAGCGGGTAAAGATACTCGGGGCATGATGCGCATGCATGAATTTAAAAAGGTCGAGTTGGTGATGGTTTCTTGTCCTGAAGAATCGGAAGCCCTGCATCAAGAAATGGTTCATTATGTGGAAAGTTTGTTGCAAGCCTTAGAACTTCCTTATCGCGTGATGTTGTTGTGCAGCGCAGATATCGGGGCGACAGCGCGTAAGACCTATGATTTAGAGGTGTGGGTGCCTTCACAAAATCAGTATCGCGAGATTTCCAGTTGTTCGAATTGTGGTGACTATCAGGCACGTCGGCAGCAGACTAAGTACAAGGATCGTGATCAACAATCTGGCTTTGTGCATACTTTGAACGGTTCGGGGCTTCCTTTAGGCAGGACTTTGTTGGCTATTATGGAAAACTACCAACAACCCGATGGCTCTTTTTTGGTCCCTAGGGTTTTACAGCCGTACTTATCAGGCTTATCTTGTATTACAGGAGCATGAAGATGAGGTTTCGTGGCATTCGTGGTCAGTTTGTTTTTTGGGCACTCTTAAGCTTATCAGGGTGTGCGCCCGCTCCTGAGCCCATCGTTTTGCAAGAAGGACAGATCTATGTGTATCGCGGAGAAAATATTTACAGCTTAGCGCATCGTTACGCCGTATCACCCCAGGCTCTGATCCAGGCAAACAACTTGAAGGCTCCTTACATTGTCTATGAAGGTCAAATTTTATTGTTACCTAGAAAAGCAGCGCCTGTGATTCCGGAATCTACGCTAGATTTGGCTAAAGAAGGTGGTGCACCTGTTTTGATGCAGGATAGCCAGTGGGAAGACTTGCCTCCAGTGGATCACTCTGTCTTGGATACCAAAAAAGACACGGTGCATGCTGCCCCAAAAAATATTGGGGATGAAGTATGTGCGCCCTTTGGAAAGCAAGAAAAAGTAGATCCTCGGTTGCTAGAGGAAATTGACGAGCCTGAAAAAAAGACTCGTGAAAGCAAAAAAGAAGTTGCGAAAGAAGAGGGGAAGTCCGTAAAAGAATCTTCTAAAAAAGCGTCTTCTAAACCTAAAAAAGAAATCGATAGAATTCAGTTTTGTTCGCCAGTAAAAGGAGCTATGAATCATAGTGAAAAAAAGCAAGGCTTTGCGTATTTTGACGTGGAAAAGGGCTCTGCAGTCATGGCTTGTGCGGACGGAGAAGTTTTGCATGCAGGCACGTCAGAAGTACTGTCTGGCAAACAAAATAGTTTCGTGGTCGTTGCCCACGATCATGGCTTTTTAACTGTCTATTTTGCGGTAGACGAGTTAAAAGTAAAAACGAAGCAAAAGGTGCGGGCAGGAGAGTGCCTTGGGGTGTCCCAGGGTTCTTCTTTTAAGCTTCAAATGCGGCATAACCGCAAGCCCGTTGATCCAAAATTGTATTTAAAGTAAGGAGAAGAAATTATGTTAGATAATCCAATTTTGTCCCAGTTGGTGCAGTTTTTGCCCTTGGTAGGGGTTTTTGGTGTGTTATATTTTCTGGTGTTACGCCCTCAACAAGTGCGTATGAAAGAGCATAAAAAAGCCGTAGAAGCCCTTAAAAGAGGGGACCGGGTGTTGGTGTCGGGCTTTGAAGGGTCGATTGATCGTATTACGGAAGGGCAAGAAGATGTGCAGATAGAAATTGCTCCTGGCGTGGTGGTAAAAGCTAAAAAATCGTCTATTACGGAAATTTTAAGCCGCTAGGGGCTTTGTTTGTGTGTGGGATTGTAGGATTTTGGGACCCGTCCCGTCGCTGTAGCGCTGGCCAGGACCTTTTGGATTTGGGGCAAAAGATGGGAAGGACCTTGGTTCACCGGGGTCCTGATGATCAAGGGGTGTGGATAGATGCTTCACAGTCCTTGGTTTTGGTTCATCAGCGTCTTTCTATTCGAGATCTTTCAATAGCAGGCCATCAACCTATGGTGTCTGCTTCGGGCCGTTTTGTCATCGTTTTTAACGGAGAGGTCTATAATACGACCGAACTCATTCCTTTTTTACCACCCTTAAAAAGTACCTGCGATACAGAAGTTTTATTAGAAGCTTGTGAAAAGTGGGGGGCTTATGAAGCCTGTCAGCGGGTTCTGGGTATGTTTGCTTTTGTGCTGTGGGATCGGCAAGAACATACTTTGTATTGCGCCCGGGACCATATTGGGGAAAAGCCGCTGTATTATGGATGGCACAACGGGATCTTCTTTTTTACCTCCGAGCTTAAAGCCTTAAGGCCCCATCCCGCATTTAAGCCAGAGATTTGCTCTAAGGCTCTGAGCGCTTTCTTTCGTTTTTCTTATGTTCCTGATGATGTTTGTATTTTCAAGGATTTTTCTAAAATATTGCCAGGACAGCTGTTGGTGGTTCAGAAAGGGCGGGAAATTGATAAGAAAAGCTATTGGGACCTGCGTAAAGTGTGGCAAGAGACACCGGTGAACTCCTCTTTAACCCCACAAGATGCTGTTGAAGATTTTGGCAGAGTGTTGCGACAAAGTGTTCAAGAGCGCTTGGTGGCGGATGTTCCGGTAGGTGTATTCCTGTCTTCAGGTATTGACAGCAGCTTGGTGACGGCTTTGGCTCAGGAATTGTTACAAGAACAAGGCAAAGGCCCTGTGAGTACTTTTTCCATTGGTTTTTATGATTCTTCTTTGAATGAGGCCCCAGGAGCTGCAAAAATTGCCCAATACTTGGGCACGCGTCATCATGAAAAATATTTGGGCGACGGGGAGATTTTAACTCTGACCCAGCAATTAAGTACCGTTTGGGATGAGCCTTTTGCTGATTCATCCCAGATTCCCACCTTGGCGGTCTGTCAGTTGGCTGCACAACAAGGGCTGAAAGTTTGCCTGGGTGGCGATGGTGGAGACGAAATCCTGGCAGGGTATACGCGTTATAAGGTGTTGCAAAGTGTATGGCCTTGGGTTCGTTGGATTCCTTCTGTATTACGAAAGGGGATGTGCGATCTGCTAAGAAAGTTTCCTTTTTTTCAAACGCATTTCTTTCAAAAAGGTTTTTTTGTCTTGGCCCAGAAAGACTTGGGGCAGATGTATCAGGCTCTGTGTTCTTTAGAGTACGAAGCCGGTCTAGGGAGTAAGATGCCTTTGCTGTCTTGTGAGGTGCCTTATGAAGATCCTTTTCAAGATATTTTCCAGCAGAGCTTTGCGGGGAAGTTTGTTTCAAAAGTTCAATTATTGGATTTGTTAACTTATTTACCAGGGGATATTTTAACGAAGGTTGATCGGGCCAGCATGGCGGTAGGCTTAGAAGTCAGAGGGCCTTTTTTAGACCGTCGTGTGCAGGAATGTTCTTTTGGCCTACCGGAGTGTTTTAAAGTTCGGGCAGGACAAACCAAATGGGTAGCCCGTCAGCTTTTGTATCAAAAAGTGCCGCAGGCTCTTTTAAAAGGATCTAAAAAAGGGTTTGCCGTTCCCATTCATCAACTGTTGAAAGGTTCTTTAAAATCCTGGGCTTGGGATCTGTTGGACCCTAAGGTATTAGAAGATTCAGGTTTAAATGCGCAAAGCGTTCATCAGATATGGGATCGTCATCAAAAAGGTGAGGCTAAATGTGGGGCTACTTTATGGACAATATTAATGTACTTGGCCTGGCACCAGACCTATAGGAATTCTTTATTGTCATGAAAAAAACCTTGAATCAGCTGAGATGCTTGCTGACGACTGGGGAAAAGAAGTCCATAGTGGTCATGTTTGCTTTGGCGCTGGGGGCCTCGGCAATGGAAATTTTAGCTGCCGGTGTCTTGATGATTTTTGCCCAAATTTTACTGTTTCCAGCAAAGCATTCCTATGAAATTTTAGGGTTGCATTTTCAAGGGGGCTTTTTATTTTGGGCGGGATCCTTAGCAGGGGTGTTCTTTTTGAAAAACGCGGTAGCTCTTTGGGAAACTTGGTACCAAAGTTGGTGCATTCAAAAAACGTGCTCTCAGTTTCAACAGCGTTTGTTGGCTCGTTATGCTGGGCGCAGTTATATAGATATTTTTTGTGAAAAAACGGCCTTTAGTACCGAGATTTTGACCTACAGTGTTGAAAAAGCATTTTCCCAGGGGGTGACGGCCTTGGCCATCATGGGGTCAGAAGCTTTGATTTTGGTGTGTTTGGGCAGTGTTTTATTTATGGTGGAGCCTCAAATCGCATTTTTAAATTTGATTTCTGCGGGGATTATTTCTTTGGCTTTGATCAAAATAATGCCTTATTTTCACCTCTTGGGTGATCGACTTCAGGATAGTTCTTTGCAGTATGCTCATAAAATATCCGAGTTCTTCCAGGCATTCAAAGATATTATTTTGTGGCGACAAAAAGATGCTTACCTTAAAGAATGCCAAATGATGGGGGAAAGAAAGTTTTCGGCTCAGGCACATCGGTTGATTCTAAGTAATGGTATTCGTATTGGGGCAGAATTCGTTTTTATCAGTCAGTTCGTTTTAATGGTATGTCTGTTGTATTTTTGGAGGGTACCTTTAGATCAGATGGTGGGGTTGCTGGGGGGGTATGTGTACGCGGGGTTTCGGTTAATCCCCAGTTCCAGTCGTTTTTTAAACCAATTGACGCTTTTCAAGGCAGCAGTTCCCTTTGTAGAGCAGATTTTTTCTGAATATCAACGGGCCTTGAATACTCATCCCTTGTTGGATCTGAAAGACTTTCAATTTTGTCGCAAAATAGAGGTCAATCATCTTTCGTTTTCTTATCCTACATCTTTGGAAGCGGTATTAAAGGACATATCTCTATCCCTGGAAAAAGGAACTTCTTTGGGGGTGATGGGGAAAACGGGGGCAGGCAAATCAACTTTCGTGGATATTTTCTTAGGTTTGTTACCTGTTGCTCCATCAATGGTACGCATTGATGATCAATTTCCTGCTTATTGCGTGCAGTGGCATCAAAAAATTGGCTATGTTCCCCAGAGTCTTTTTCTTTTGGATCAGACCATTAAGACCAACGTGTGCATGCATAAAGCTTTTAATCCAGTGTTATTTTGGGATGTGATGCAACGATGTGATCTGGTTACTGTGGTAGAAAAGTTACCTATGAAAGAAAATACATGGATTGGTGAAAAAGGAATCTGCTTGTCAGGCGGAGAGCGTCAACGTCTTTCGATTGCTCGGGCCCTTTATAAAGAACCGGAAGTCTTAGTATTGGACGAAATGACATCTGCTTTGGACCATCAGACTGAAGATTATATCATTAAGAGTATTCTGAAAGAGGTCCAAAAGGGTTGCACAGTGGTGATGGTGGCTCACCGCTTGGCGGCTTTGCTTCATTGTGATCAAGTATTGATGCTAGAAAAAGGACGTATGGTGGGCTTATTCCGCCGTCATCAACCAAAAGAATGGCAACATTTTCTTGACCTACAAAGATAAGTTTTTATAGAACTATTGGATGGGTATCAAGGGAGTCGTGGGTAGAGAGTTTTTAGGGATGGCAAGCAAAAAGTAACAGGTTTCGGTGCGTCAATGTCTGGTTTATAAATATCGCCTGTCTTTTTAAGAGAGATCAGTAAAAAATCAAGTTTTGAACATCGCATGTCGTGCCTACTGATTACGATTGAAAAGACAACACTTTATTCCTAAGAGGGATTCAAACCCTCTTAGGAGGTCAGATTTTTTGCAGTCAATGAGGTTGTTTTGAAAGTAGGTCTATTGGATTTTTTTAGGCAAACGTTCCCAACGCGTGTTTTGGATCAGAGTGAACCAGGTCCAAGGTTTCCATAGATGAATATGTTCATTGACAGACCAAAAAATAACTTCCGCAGGGCCTAGCAAAAAGTCTTTATGGACAGAACCAAACTCTCGACCATCAGAAGAGCCATCTCGGTTATCCCCCATAAAAAAGAAACAATCTTTGGGAACCTCGTGTACAGGGGTGTTGTCTACGTCGTGATCTCCAAAAGCTTTTTGTTTCATAACAAGATGTTTTTTGATTTCACCTTTTTCAACTATAGTGTCATTTTTTTCTACCGATGCTACGGGAATTTCTTCTTCATAGAGGTCTCCTTTAATTTCTCCATAACCGTCGTGATCCCTATAGTTTTCCTGGACCTTTTGAATATTAAGTTTTTTACCATTGATATGAAGGTACCCGCCAATCATCTGTATTTTATCTCCTGGCAACCCGACACAACGTTTGACGTAATCTAAGTCGATTTTGTCAGGTGCGGTAAACACAACAACATCTCCGCGTTTGGGTAGAGCCCTTTGGAAAATTCGGCCCGAAAAATAGTTAATATATTGACTGCCTAAAAAGCTAAAGCGGCATAACCCATAAGGGTACCTGGACACAATAATATGGTCCCCCACCAGCAACGTAGGAATCATTGATCCAGAAGGGATCTTGTAAGGACAAAAAAAAGCGGTACGAAATAATAAGATAAAAAGAGCCCACCCAAAAAAACTAACCCACGAATCATCTCCTAATCCCAACAACTTAACCCAACGGCGAACATCTTTTTTTTGAGGAGATGGATCTTTGGAAACAAATAACCCTGACATACTGATAAAATCCAAAACTTTCTCCTCGTATCTTACTTTAACCGCTATTTTCTGTCCATCGTTTAAGGGTAAAGGATAACCGGAACAAACTTATCATTGTCTTTGTTTAAAAACAGAAGAATGTTATTTTTTATCAGGAGTTCTATTTTTTGTTTTTACTTTAATTTCGTTGTATTTTGTTGTATTTTTACCCATTTTTACATTTTAATTTTTTTTATTAACATAAAACAATGCAAATGTATTACAAATAAAAAAACTTGATTTTTTTCAAATTAAAGAAAAAGCTTTGTTGCATTTAGTGGAAATATCGTGTATGAATTAAAGAAGAAATAATGTAATAAAGGAAAAAAATGACAATCCGAAAGGAACCAGTTCAACATTCTGAACCTGTCATGCTTGCTCTTGGAAGAATTGTAGCGGCCTATTTGTCGCGAAACACAGTAGAAGCTTCAAATATAGGCCCCTTGATTCAACAGGTTTTTTCTGTCTTGTCTCAGCTCAATAGCCGAGTTCATCCGATGCCTGCTTTACAACCTGCCGTTGATGTAGCGAAATCTGTGACTCCAGAATATTTAATTTGTCTTGAGGACGGTAAACGCTTAAAAATGCTGAAGCGTCACTTAAGGACAGCGTATGGTTTAACACCTGAACAATACAAAGAACGTTGGGGATTACCTGTGGACTATCCTATGGTGGCGCCTAACTATGCTCAAAAGAGAAGTTCTTTGGCAAAAACCAATGGGTTGGGGTTAGTCAGGCGTAGCTATACGTCTTCTGCCATGAATGTTGCCGTGGGATCAGAGTAATGAAATATGCTTTTTCCTCTGGAATTATGTTCCAGGGGAAAGAACACAAAGTTGGTTTTGGGGGCTAAATATCCCATTTTCAAAATCGATGCTAGAAGTTGAGGGCCGTTAAGGCTCTTTTGGTATGATTTTAAAACATCAATAGGTTAAATCAAATGAAAGGAAGAGCTCTGATTTTGAGCGTTACTTTTTTGGTATTTTGTGACCAACTCAGTAAATGGTATGTGCAAAAATTATTAAAAGTGGAACATTTTTTGAAAATTTTTCCTTTCTTTCACTTAGTCAAAGCGTGGAATTCTGGAGTCAGTTGGGGATTCCTTGCGGGGCCTTTGCCTTGGAAGAAAGAAATGATGATTACTCTTAATATCCTGATTTGTTTGTTTTTTATAAATCTTTACTTTAAAAGCAAACGATTTTCTCAAAAAATAGGGTTAATCACAATTCTTTCTGGGGCTATTGGAAATACCCTAGATCGATTCTTTTATGGTAGTGTTTTTGATTTTCTTTTTCTGCATTGGGGAAAGTGGCACTTTCCTGTATTTAATGTTGCTGATATCCTGATTAGTATAGGTTTTCTCATGATGTTGCGAGACCACTATCAATGGAATTATTTAAAAAAATCAAAAAATACATCACCTGCTTAGTCTGTTGCGTTTTCGGAGTGGGACAGGTGGGGTGCAGTACGTTTAAAAAAGATATTGGATTAGAAAAGACAGGAGCCGATCCTTTTATAGTACATCCTTTATCTGCTTTGGAAGTGCCTCCGGAATTTCAAGAACTTCCTTCGGATAAACCTGTTCATCAAGATGTCTTGCAACGGCAAAAAAATAATATTCCTTTAAGAGAACCAGAAGTAGGACAAAACGAAAAGGAAGAAGCAGAACAGCGCTTTTTGGACCGAATGAAATCTCAAGGACTACCTTTTTTTTAACGTTGTCTATTGATGAGGAACCATCCATTATTCCGGCAAGATATAAAGCAGATGCTAGAAGCCAAGATTTTAGATTGGGACCTCTTTCTTAAAAATTATGCCAGAATAGGAAAGGCTGCTGCTTCTTTTCTGCAAAAAAATTTAAAAGGCAGTTGCCCATTTTTACATCAACCCTTGAAGTGGGAGGGAGAAGAAGAAACGATACGTCAATTTGGTCAGTTTCAAACTTTACTGATCGTGGGCAGCGAAGAGGAACTGGCAGGAGTTAAAGTTTTAGTGGAATATGTGCAGACTTTTTTAGGGAAGCGCCACCATTCTTTTCCTGTGGTCTTTTTTTTATGTCACCCAGATGCCGAGCTTTTCTGGGAAATGATGGGGGCTTGTGATCTTCACGCCACTGGCATTATGATTATTGCTTCCAGGGCCAATGCTTCTTTTACATTAACAGTTTTGGCCAGAGCTATTGAATCCTGGACTTTTGCCAAGGTGTCTTGCATTGAAAAGCATATTTTTTTATGGACCCACTCTGAAGAGGTTCCTTCAGACTTTAAAGCCTTTATTCAACAATTTCAGATTCCAACCGGCCCTTTTTGTCCGCGCTGGGGGTTTTTATGTTTTTCTAGTTTTAGTTTAACCGTTGCTAAAATTATTGGGTTTCAAAGCCATCTTTTTTATCAAGGAGCACTACTGACTTGGGATCAATTTTCTTCTCGAAAATTGCGTATCCCTTTGGAAGGGGCGGCTTTATTGGAAACCATTCGCATGCAATATCCTTTTGCTCAGAATCTTATTTGGACTTTTAAAAAAAGTTTTGTATCTATTGGCTCTTGGTACCAAAGTGTCTGGAAGCAGTGCTTGGGCAGTAAAGCAGGTTTCTTTTTCCCTCATAAAACATCTAGCTCTTCTTTTGTGAAAGGAGGTAAGTTTTTTATGACTACTTTTACAGAAAAAAATCGTTTAACAGATGTCACTTCTCAGAAATTTTGGGAACGGTATGCATTCTTACCTCCGGTGTATGAACTTTCTCATCTTTCTGAACAAATATTGCATCAAACGTGCCAGAAATTAGTCAAGCTTCAGAATGGCTTTCGTATTTTTCATGTTAAGTCCTTAAGTGAAGAAGTCTTAGGAGGACTGTTAATGAACTTTTTTTTGGAAATTATCTTACTTTCTTTACCTGAATCATCTGAGGATGGGGAAGGGGAAGTCTTGCGGAGTTTGTTTCAATTGCGATAGACTTGCGATAGACTAAAAAAAAAGTTTTTTGATGGCGCTTCCTTCCTTTCTGTTAGAGCTTTATGGCGAAGAAATTCCAGCTAAAATGCAGGTTTATGCGCGGGAAAGTTTGCAAGCCAAAGTTTCTGGACTGTGCAAAGAATTTGCTTTAGATTACGTGGACTGTGAGGTCTTTGTGTCACCGCGGCGATTATCCTTAGTGTTGCACGGTGTTTCAGATATGCAGGATGCTTACGAAGAGGTGAAAGGTCCCAGGGTGGGGAGTTCGCAGGAAGTTTTAGAAAAATTTTGTGCAAAGTGGAACGTTCAACTCCAAGAGTGCTTACAAAAAGAAGTGGGGCAAGGCGTTTTCTGGTACTTTCGTCGATCTCGCAGCACCTTGCCTACTGAAGAACGTTTAAAGGGATTGTGCAGTTTAGTGTTTAAGACAATTTCTTGGCCTAAAGAAATGGCTTGGCCTCAGGCTAACATTTCTTGGATTCGTCCTATCCGTCATGTTTTGTGTCTTTACGGAGCAAAATTCTTAATTTTTAAGATGCCGGAATTTGACTTTGAGACAAGTTCTTGTACTTGGGGCAATCCATTTTCATCCGTAGGGCTTTTACATGAACCAGAAGTCATGTTACCAAGTGCAGAACAATATAAAGAAGTCTTGAAAGATCATGATGTCTGGGCCTGTCCTGAAGAACGAATGGAAAAATTGCTTCAAGATTTGCAGAAAATCAGTAAGGAAAATGGGTATGACTGCTTTGAAAATGATTTAAATCCAGAGGGGCTTTTGGGTGAAGTCAGCGGCTTGGTTCAAGGGCCTGTTGTTGCTTTGGGGCGCTTTTCTGAACATTTTTTAGAGATCCCGGAAGAATTTTTATTAAACACTTTAAAAAAACATCAACGCTGTTTTCCCCTTAAAGATCGTTCTACGGGACGATTAAGCTGTGCTTTTGTGGTGGTTCTGGATGGTATGAAGCCCAGTGATGAAGTCATCAGGGGGCATGAAAGAGTAGTGCAAGCCCGCCTGTGGGATGCATTATTTTTTTGGAATCAAGATAATCAGACCCCTCTTGGACAATACAATGAGAATCTGAAAAAGAGAGGTTTTTTTCAGGGATTGGGGTCTATGCATGATAAAGTAGTAAGGTTGCAATTGTTGGCGCCGTCCCTGGAAAGGCGACAAGAAGCCTTAGTTTCTGCTGCGTGTTTGTCTAAGGCAGATCTAGCGACTCAGGCAGTAGCAGAGTTTCCCGACCTTCAAGGAGTGATGGGTAAGCACTGTGCCTTAAAGCAAGGGATTGATCAAAGTGTGGCCTGCGCTATTCAAGAACAATACTGGCCTTGCGGCAAAGACAGTTTATTGGGTACTCAGAGTCTTTTGGGGGGCTTGCTGGGTATTTTAGACCGTATAGATACTTTAGTTGGTTTTTTTGCACTGGGGAAAAGTCCCACGGGGTCTAAGGATCCTATGGCTTTGCGACGCTCTGCTTCTGGCTTGGTACGCCTGATTTTACATCACAACTTACCCTTGTTATTGCCTAATCTGTTTAAAGAAAGTTTTGAAAATTATCGAGCGCAGAAGTTTTTAGAATATCCCCAAGAAAATTTTATGGATCAACTCCTAGAGTTTTGCGCGCAACGTTTGTTGTTTGTTTTGGAAGAAGAGGGTATTCCTTTAAATTGTGCAAAAGCTTCAGTAACGAAAAAGTTACAAGATTCGTTGTGTTTGATTCGTCAACGAGCGTTATTTTTAAAAGATTTTTTGGGAACCAGCCCAGGAAAAGTGTTCTTGTTGGCTTGTCGTCGGGCTTATAATTTGTTGAACACTTATGGAGCCAAAGGCCGACCTTTACCAAAACCAGAAGTTTTGGAGTATACAACAGAACAATCTGTGTGCATGGCGTTGGCGGATGAAAGCTGGCAGCTTTCCGAGTCTTTTGGTGAACAAGATATGCGTATGTTAGAACATCTTTCCTTTTTGGTCCATAGTTTTTTAGATGATGTGCGTATTGATGGCAGTCCTTTACAAGAGGAACGTCTAGGCTTATTAGAAAGTTTTTTAAAGCATATTAAGCCTTTAGGGGATATAACTTATTTGATGTTTGATAAGGAATAGGGCTGTGTGCTGGGTTAGATTTTTTGTTTTAGCAAGCATTTTTTTGTATGGATTACAAGAAAAAAATATATACGCAACACAAGAAACAGCAACTTCTTTAACGCGGATGCCGGCAGAATTAATGCCTCCTATTCAGTGCCCTGATATTCTTTTTAAGCGTTTCCCCCTGACCAACAATGATATGAATCAGATTTGGAATCTTGCGTATCGTTTTTGCATGGCGGCCCGAGTGCTTGAAAATCAGTTGGGAATGGCAAGTCGTCCAGAGAAAAAAGAAGCGCTGCAGCAATCGTTGAAGGAAGTACAGAAGTGGGCTGATGTTACGCTATTGAGTTTTCGTATTGGTTATTTTGTTTTTGAAAAACTTAAGTTACGTGATAGACTTGACGAATTGCAGTCCAAAGAAACAAAAAATTAAAGGAGTATGATGCAAATTCCCGAGCTCGTTTGGCAGTCTCAGATGAAGGAACTCAGTGGATTGTTTGTGGTTTGTACACCTATTGGACACCGAGAGGATCTTTCTTTAAGGGCACTGCAGACGTTAGCTTGTGTAGATGCTATTTTATGTGAAGATACTCGGGAAACCTTAAAGCTTTTAAAGTATTATCATATTGAAAAGCCTTGTTTTTCTTACCATGAACATAATGAACAACGTATTTCCAATGTTATTCTTGATAAATTAAAAAGTGGAATGCGTCTGGCATTGGTCAGCGATCGGGGGACTCCGGGCATTTGCGATGCCGGCCCTTTTTTGATCAGCCTTTGTCATCAAAACGATGTCCCTGTGCATTTTTTGCCCGGCCCTTGTGCTGGAGTGATGGGACTGGTTTTAGCTGGTTTTGGCCCTGGACCTTTCTTTTTTCAAGGCTTTTTGCCCCGTCGTAAAGGGTCAGCTATAAAATTGTTGGACACTTTAAAGGCTCTAAAGGGATCGCTGATTTTTTTCGAAAGCCCTTATCGTGTCCAGAAAATTTTAGAAATTTTACAAGAAGCTTTGGGAGATCGGCCAGCTTGCGTGTTACGAGAGCTGACCAAAAAGTTTGAACAAAGCCAAAGAGGTTTGTTGTCCGAGCTCCGTCAACAGGTCACCAAACCGATGGGCGAATACGTGATTGTAGTACACGGTGCTTTAAGATCGAATTTAAAAGAAGATAGTGATGAGGAAGAAGAGATTCCGTCGAGGGGAGAGTTTGAATCAAGTTATCAAAAAAAATTACAGAAACTTTAATGTTTCTCTTTGAAAGGTTTTCATGTTAGTTGTTTTTGTAGATAATTTGAGGTTCCTGAATCTTTAAAAACTGGCGTACATTTTGAACAAATGTTTCAGATGCTTGGTTCAGGTAGAACGTGACTTTTCCAGTACCCCAGGGAATAGGCGGTTGTAAAGTTTTAACCTGTTGGGCAATATAATCTGCGGGATCAAGGTAACGAAACGAGGAAGGAAGATTTTTGCTTAAAAAAGGTTCTGAAAAAGGATAGTGAGTACAGCCATAAACCACTCCTTGCACCCCCTTTGACAAAAGGGCTTGGGCATAACAAGGAGCAGTATTTTCTAAATGAATACTATCTTCAATTTCTTTAGCTAAATTAGGGCAACTTAGGGGTTGAAGATTTGGGTGGTGTTGCTTTAAGTTCCAATTTTCAGAATGAAACAACTGAGTGATAGTGGTAGGCGTTGCCATAAAAGCCAGAGGTGTGTGGGCATGTTCTTTTAACAGTGCTAGGGTGGCTTCTAGCATGGTGATGACACAAAGATCTTGCCAAAGAAAAGAAGGGCCTAATACAGAAGAACTGGTATGGCATGCTATAACAACTGTAGAGCACATTGATTTCAAAAAAGATAGATTTTCAAAGGAGATAGAGCGAATTTCCTCTTGGCTGCGTTGGCCATAGGGACACCGTAACAAATCTGCAAAGTACACAAAATCTATTTCAGGAAGTGCAGTGCGTAAAGCTTTCAGAACAGATAATCCACCACTGCCACTATCAAAAAGACCAATTACATTCTGCATACTTAATTTAAAGCTCGCCTTTTTCCCTTTTTATCTCAAGGCAAGATATAGGCTGTTTCAACAGAATGCAGCCTCTGCCTTAAAGAAAAGTTTATCCTTCGCTGGGAGAGCGAAATTTGTTGATGAAAATAACATTTTCATTTTGGGGTAACTCCTCTTCTAACTTTTCAAATTGTAAGGCAAATTCAGCGATAGGGTCAATAAAGTTCACAAGAGATCGAAAAGGAACTTTGATTCTCTGGCGTTGTGTATCAAAACTCAATTCTACAGAAAAGTGATCTTCTGTAACAGTTAAATTCCAGAATTCGTCTGAACTAAGAGAAATAGTCATTTCTTGAGGATATTGAGCCTTAAGAAATGGTAAAATTTGCACATCACGATCTTGGGTACGAAAGGTGATGTAAAGACACAAAGAATCAGACGACTCTTCGCCAATAATAGATTTCAGGGCATTACGTACTACCCCAATTTTTCCTTCTTCTACCCATTGATTATATTTCATTTTTCCTCTTCTTCTAGACTACCTGGGGGGCTTTCTGTTGCCCGGTGCCCCCCAAACCGCTGTTTTCTAGAACCTAAATACTAGGGCGCGTTAAGCTGCCATAGCAAGAGGTGTGAATCTGTTCGCAGGGCGGACAGAATTCTTCAAGAAAGCATATGCGTTTTTAATGTTCGCATCTATGTTTTTGGCCCAATAACGCCGGTACCATCTCGAACGAAAGCTATACAGTTCAATGCACGTCAATCCTAAATCACCCCCACCTGAAAAAAGTTATTCCATCTTCAGGTGGAGGTGCCGGGCTCTGCCCCCGGGTCCGAAACACTTATTATGCATAGTATTTATCGTCATAGCTCAAAGAGCTTTTTCAGTATAAAAAATAAAAAAGGGATAATCAAGATCTACTTTAAAGCTTATGATGGCAGAAGAAGCATCCCAAGATGTCTATTAGTCTTATATAGCGAACAGAGGGGAGAAGTTAAAAATTTTACTTTTTTGTACAAACATCAACTTGCTATATAAAATGTTGAGATGCCTTTAAAAACAATCATTTAGAAATCTTAGAGATTATTATTTAATTTTTTTATACTGCCAAGAGATAACACAAAGGACTAATGCTCCTGTGAAAAATTTTAAATCAGAAGCTGCCAGCCCTGCCATCAAGGCCATTCCTTGGATTTGTTGGTAAACAAAACTACCCAAAAGCGGCGCTAAAAATTGTCCCTTAAGCGTTTTCTGGCTGACCAAACTTTCCCCGATCATCAGGCTTGCTAAGCCGTGAATGACAATGCCCGTACCCATACTAATATCCATATAGTGTTGAAGCTGTACCATTAAAGATCCTGCCAGACCCAAAAAACAACCAGAAAGAAAAAAACCCAGGTATATATACCGGGCTACGGGTAAAGATTGCCTGGCCGCAAATACAGCGTTCAGCCCTACGGCCCGAAAGCTTAACCCGAAGTCTGTTTTTAAGAAAAAATAAAAGGGTACTATGCACAGCAATAATAAACCTAACAGTAACGCGATGTTAACTAAAAGGTCTTCGTAAAAAAGAGACGTTTGGGCAAATAAAGGAATATTAGGTTTGCCCATGATTCGCAAACTCACGCTATAGGACATGATGGAAAGAATAATTCCTGCCAGAAGTGTTTCAATGCGAAATTTTAGGTACAAAAAAGCCGTTGAAACGCTGAGTATTCCTGAAGCCAGAATACTCAAAGAGATGGCTCCTGCCCAAGGCCATTTCCAAGATATTAAAGTAGCGCATACAGCTCCTGATAAAGGGTAGGCGCCTTCTGCTGTTAAATCAGAAAAGCGTAACAAACGAAAAGGAATCATCATTCCGTAAGCAACAAAAGCCAAAACCAGTCCTTGTAAAACGCCAGATAAAAAGAAGTCAAGGGTCATTTCTAGGTTTCCTCATCGGCCTGATAGCTGTGAAACAATGTAATTAATTGATCAAGGGTTAAGGCCTGTTTCTGGTCCCCTTTGACATCTAAAACAATACGCCCTTCCTGCAGCATGACAAGACGATTCCCGTACAAAAGAGCATCTTCCAATTTATGAGTGATCATGATGGCGGTCATATTATTTTCTAAAATACATTTAACGGTGTAATCCATCACCATTTTTTGCATGACAGGATCCAGAGCTGAAGTATGCTCATCTAATAAAACCAACTCTTTTCCTGAATTGAGGGCCATAAAAGTGGAAATCATCTGTTTTTGCCCTCCTGATAGCCCTATCAGAGGTTGATCTATAAATTTTTCCAATTTCATATTGAGTTTTTGAACATCTTGCACAACTTCTGAGCGATAACGATCATAAAATTTTAAACACGGCTTTAAAGCTTTTAACCGACTTAAAACCACGTTTTCCAAAAGCGTCATGCTAGGGATCAAACCCTTTTCTACGTCTTGCACCACCTGACAGGCAGACTGAGGTAAAAAGACCCGTCCTTGGGATGGCTGTAACTGCTGACTGATGATTTTTAAAAGTGTGGATTTTCCTGAACCATTGGGTCCAATGATGACGCAAAATTCTCCGTGTCTGACTGAAAAAGTGATCCGATCCAGAACGGGTGCGTAGACCTGTGGAAAAGATTTTGAAACATTGATCAGCTGCACCGCTACATCTTTAACTGCTTTATGATGAAGCATCATTATTTATGGGACCTTTTCATGTTGAGTATTTTTTTTGTTACCAATTCCAGAAAAAATTCTTGTAAAAAATATAAGTATAAACGTCAGCAAAAAACCATTGTTTTGACTAACAGTATTGCCACGACTCACCTCAGCTTTCAGGTCAAGATACAACGGGCATCAAGACATAAAAAGTATTCAAATCTTGGGTGTCTTGGAAGAGTACCGGAGAAACGGCATCTTTGACTTGCATAACCATTTCTGAGCCTCGAATATGATGGCAGATATCCATGATGTACTTAGAATTGAAATTTAAATCTAATTCAGGATATTGATAATGAACATCTAAAGCTTCGGTGGCAAATCCTTGAGCGCTCTGGGCTGAGAGCGTTAAAGAGTTTGATTGAAATTGAAATTTAACCAATCTTCTGCGTTCATCGTTGACGATTCCCACTCTTTCGATACTCTGAGCCAGTTTTTTAGGGTCCAAAGCAACGCGATACTGGGTGACTGAAGGAATCGCTTGCATGTAATCTGGAAAACGTCCTTCCAGTAACCGAGAGAAAAACTGAAAACGACCATTGCCCCAAGATGCCCGACCTTCCAAAGAAATTTGCTGTCCAGAAAATCCAAAATCAATGGATTCATCTGCAGGTAAACTTTCCAGAATTTTGCTGATTTCCTGAATGGCTTTACGGCCTACGACAATACTTCCGGCGGTTTTGGTTACGTCCAAAGGCAGAAGAGATGCATCTAAATGACCTAGCGCCAAACGATGAGCATCTGTAGCCACTACATGACATTTTACCACTGCTTTTTGAGAAGCAAATTTTTCTTCGTAAAAACGAAAACAAATCCCTGAAAGAGTGTAGTGCATATCTTCCCCAGCAATGCAAAACTTGGTTGCTTCGATAAGTTGGGATAGCTCTGCGGGCAACATCTTTAAGTGATACGGCAAGGCTTGAGGTACGATTTCAGGAAACTCTTGGGCTGAAAGCGTAGAAAGACGAAATTCACTGCTTCCGCTTTGAACTCTTAAAAATGGCTCTTCTACCTCTAAGGTAATCAACGAGCCATCCCACAGTTTTCGAACAATATCGTATAATAAATTGGCAGATACGGCGACTTTTCCTGGTCTTTCAATAGATAAATCAATTTCTTCGGTTAGGCTCATTTCTAAATTTGTTCCGCTGACTTTCAAGGTTTGTTCTTGGGCGGAAAGGAGTAAATGAGACAAAATGGGAACGGGGCTTCGTCGATTTACAAGGCCTTGTTGCCGTGCTGTTATCCCTAAAAGAGCACTTTTTTCTAGAACGACTTTCATTCCCTGGCCAGAAACAGTTTGTTTTTGCCCAGAAGGTTGGGGGATGTTTTTTTCATCTATGTGCTGAGAAAAAATACTCATTTCTTACAGTCCTTTAAAATACTTTTCATCAGGCTTCCAAGTTCCTGCGTAAAAAATTTAAATCTTCTTGTAAAGAAGAATCACGGGTCATTAGATTTTCAATGGTTTCTATACTGTGTATCACCGTTGTATGATCTCTGCCTCCAAAGGAACGTCCAATAGAAGGCAAAGAGGCTGTAGTCAGTTGCTTGGACAGGAACATAGCCACTTGTCTAGGGCGCACGATAGAGCGCAATCGCTTCGCAGAGATAAGATCTGCCAACTTTAAATGATAATAATCGGAAACTTTTTTTTGAATAATTTCGATGGTGACTTCTTTATCACAAGATCGTAGTAGGTCCTTTAAAATATTTTGAACTAAAGGCAACGTTAAAGAAGTCCCCATCAGGGTTCCATGAGCGACCACTCGTACCAATGCCCCTTCTAATTCACGGACGTTGGAGGAGATGCGTTGGGCTAAAAATTCTAAAATTTCTCGATTAACTTCTACTTTTAAAGAATGTGACTTAGACTCTAAAATACCTAGTCTTAGCTCAAAAGTAGTAGGATGTAGATCTGCGACTAGGCCCCAACCCAGCCGGGATTTCATTCGTTCTTGTAATTCCAAATCATGAGGGGACTTATCCGCAGAAATAACAACTTGTCTTTTTTGATCAACTAAAGCATTAAAAGTATGGAAAAACTCTTCCTGAGTTGATTCCTTGCCACTGATGAATTGGACATCATCGATCATTAACACATCTACAGAACGAAAATAATCTTTGAAAGCCATGATGTTTTTATAACGCAATGAGCGAATAAAATAGTACATAAATTTTTCCGCCGAAAGATATAAAATCTTTTTGCGATAGCCCGAAGCTTTCAGCATGTGGTGGGCGATACTGTGCATGAGGTGGGTTTTTCCGTGTCCTACAGGGCCATACAGAAACAAAGGATTATAAATAGCTTGTTCGCAATCTGCGACTCGCCGGGCAGCTGCATAAGCAAATTCATTGGGCTTTCCTACCACAAAATTCTCAAAGGTCAAATTGTCATCTAGAACAAACCCTTGAATATCCAGGTCACTTGCATCGTCTGCGATGTACGGGGCACTTGGAACAGAAGGGATAGGGGCAATACTCCCCACAGATTCAGGAGAAGGAAGAGGTTGATCGTGGACAGTTAAAGTGACTTTTTGGCACAAAGGAAAATGTTTTTGAAACAGAACACAAACGGCTTCTAAATAATGCTTTTCAATCCAATCTTTTACAAAAGAACATGGAGCTGAAAGACATAAAGTTCCTTCCTTGAAGGAAGCCAACTGCAATTGGCTTAGCCAATCTTTATACGCTGCCCACCCAAAGTAAGAGGCAAGAATGTCTCCCCATCCCTCAAATCCAACAACTTCGTATTGCGGCAGATCCAACTGGCTTATACCCTGTGAAGGAAACATTTTAAACGGAAGTGCCAGAACCTTGAGGAGTCTTTTGGGCCAACTTTTTCATAAGGCGGGCAATCTTTCGGGACGCTGTTTTTTTATGCATAACTCCCTTAGCAGCACCTTTGGCCAATTCGCTTTGGGCAAGACGTACAGATTCAATATTATCCTGTACAGAAAAATCTCCGGCCAAAGAAAGTCGCGCTTTTTTTATAAAGCTACGTACTCGGCTCATACGAGACTTATTACGAAGACGAACACGTTCATCCCGACGCAGGCGTTTTTCTGGGGAAAGATGATAAGGCATCAACAAATTAGATCAAAAATTGTTATCCACATTGTAACTTTTTTTTCTATCTCCTGCAACTCTTCGTCTTATTGTGACAAACCGTTAGAATTCTTGGAATGGTAGAGGTTTAAGCTGGCATGTGTCTTACTTCTGTGATTTTCTTATTAAAAAATTAAATTATTTTTTCCAAAAAATCAGTAAACAATGTTTAAATTCTATATTTTTATGAAGAAAATGAATTCAAATGACTTTTCTTACTTGCTGTTGATTTTTTTTTCATTTCTCTATAAAATAGTAGGGAAAAAATTAAATAATTCTGAAATGTTGAAAACAGAAAGCATGACGAGCACTTTAGCAAAACAAAAAAATCACTTTGGAAAAGTTCTTTTTTCCTCTATGATCGGCAACGCCTTAGAGTGGTACGATTTTATGCTTTATGGATATTGCTCTGTGATGATCAGCGCACTTTTTTTTCCTAGCAGTGATCCGTTTATTTCTCTATTGAAGACTTATGGCGTTTTTTTTGCGGGCTTTGTAATGAGGCCTTTAGGTGGGGCATTATTTGGATACTTAGGGGATAAAATAGGACGAAAACAAGCCCTAAGTTGGTCTATTTACTGCATGGCTATTCCTACGGCGCTGATTGGGACTTTGCCGACTTATGAGGTGATAGGCTGGATGGCTCCGGTGATGTTGACGGTTTTGCGGCTGTTTCAAGGTCTTTCTATGGGCGGAGAGTTTACGGGTTCTATTGTCTTTATTGTTGAACATGCTCCTGCAGGCCGTAAAGGGTTTTGGGGCAGTTGGGCTGCTTTAAGTTGTGCTTTGGGGTCTATGATGGGGGTAGGAATTTGTGTCATTTTGGGCAGCATTTTCACAGAAAAAGAGATGTACGCTTTTGCTTGGCGTATTCCTTTTTTAATCAGCGTTTTGGGAAGCTTTGTGGGAGCCTATATGCGTAAAAAGCTGGATGATCCTGAAGATTTTAAAAAAGAAGCTTCTAAACCCCAGGCCACTAAAGTTTTATGGAGCACCTTGTTTCAGAACTACAAACTTTCCCTAAATAATGTGTTTTACATCGATTCCATTATTGCAGTAGGTTTTTTTATTATTTGTCTTTTTGTGGTCAACTATCTTCAAAATTTTATCGGTTTCAGCTATTTTTCTGCCAATTGGATCAGTGTTATGGGAACAGGAACCTTGGGTTTGGCGATGCTTTTGGGGGGGCATATGAGCGATGTTTGGGGAACTAAGAAAGTAATGCTGCGTGGTTTAGCATGCATGATCTTATTTGCAGTCCCTTGCTTTTCTGGGCTGTCTTCTGGAAATTGGTGGATGGCTGCTGTTTGTCAAATTCTTTTGGCGTCGATGTTAGGATTTTATTTTGGTGCTATGCCTGCAGCACTGGTACGCCTTTTTCCACCTAAGGTGCGTTGTCTTGGTATTGCCTTGGCACATAATTTTACTATGACGGTGTTAGGGGGAACGGCTCCTTATGTTGCGACTTTTGCGATGCAAAAAACACAAATATATGCTGGACAATCTTTTAGCTTATTGGTACCCGGTTTTTATCTGGCCCTTACGGCGGCACTTTCTTTTTTTGGGATCTGGAAGATAAAAAATATGAACCCTCATGCTATTGATTAATCTTTATCTTGTACAGTAGTCGTTGCTGAAAAACATATATCATACGAAAACGTGGAGTCAATGCAGAAACACTTCAATCATTTAATTGTTAAAAAATTCGGAGGCACTTCCGTAGCTAACTTAGAGTGTATCCGTTTGGTGGCGCGTCTGATTAAAGAGGACGCAGATCAGGGAAAGCAAAATATTGTGGTCGTTTCTGCGATGGCAGGGGTTACTGATCAGTTGGTGGGATGGGTCCGAGAATTATTGCCGGCCAACTGTGGAGACTGCGAATACGATGTGGTTGTTTCTTCCGGAGAGCAAGTTACCTCGGGACTAGTAGCGCTGGCGTTGCGAGAGCTGGGGTGTCCGGCCCAATCTTGGTTGGGATGGCAGTTGCCTATTGTCACTAATTCCCAGCATGGATATGCCGATATTCTTTCCATTAATCCCTTACCGTTGTACCAAAACTTGCGCGAGGGGGTGATCCCCATCATCTCTGGTTTCCAGGGTATAACCAGTCACGGACGTATTACCACTTTGGGTCGCGGTGGCTCTGATACGACAGCGGTTGCTTTGGCAGCTACTGTGCAAGCCGAAGTATGTCAGATCTTTACGGATGTAAGTGGGGTTTACAGTGCAGATCCTTCTTATGTTCCGAATTCCAAAAAATTTCAACACCTTTCTTATGATGACATGTTGACATTTAGCAAACACGGGGCAGAAGTTTTAAATTTTCATGCCTTAAAGTGGGCTTCTCACTATCAAGTTCCTGTGCAGGTTTTAAGTACGTTTCAACCTGCCGACGAAGGGACTTGGGTAGGTAGAAAAACGAAAAATCTTCCTCAGACTTTGAAAGGTATTGCCCAGAAAAAAGTGCTTTCTTGGGAATTGCCGCGTGTTTCAGAGGAAGCTGCCCAAAAAGTTTTAAAAATTTTGGAACTCAGCACGGTTCCTGTTCTTAGTTGGAGTTTTAAAGAGGGCGTATTTCGTTTTTTTACAGATACTTATTTAACCAAATTAGTGCAACCTTTGATGAGTTCGCCTACTTCAGTTACAGAACAGGTTATGATTACGTTAGTGGGGATGTGTTTTGAAGAGTTTTCGAAAAAGTATCTTCCTTTGATTTCTACATTATCTTTAGAGCATATGTTTTATTCCGATCAAACAGTCAGCTTGATTACAGAAGAACACAAGTTGTCTATGATTTTAAATACTTTACACCCGGTGATTTGTCATGATGAAGCTATTTGATTCGCATCCTTTTTTTCCTTATTGGCGTCGTTTAACGCAACGAGGACGTGATTTTTTAGGGTCTGAGTTCAGTATTATGTGCGGTGCTATGACTTGGGTTTCAGATCACAGCTTGGTGGCAGGAGTTTGTAATGCAGGTGGTTTTGGGGTATTAGCTGCGGGAGCTTTGTCTGTAGAAGAATTAGAGCAAGAAATTTACAAAACGAAAGAAAAGACCTCTCGTTCTTTTGGGGTTAATGTGATTTTGATGCACAGCCAATTTCAGGAATTATTAGAGGTTTGTGCTCGCTGTCAGGTCAGTCATGTGATTTTGGGGGCAGGAATTCCTTCTGAAAAAGTATTTCGTTTTTTAAATGATCATGGGATCATTCCTATGGCCTTTGCACCTACTGTTACTGTAGGGCGACGTTTGATTCGTTTGGGGTCCAAAGGCTTAATTATTGAAGGGAATGAAGCGGGAGGTCATGTAGGGCCGGTCAGCACTCAGGTGTTAGCTCAGGAAATCTTGCCTCATTTGTCAAAAGAAGTTCCTGTTTTTGTGGCTGGAGGAGTTTCAACGGGGCAGGGCATCTTATCGTATCTTTTACTGGGAGCCTGTGGCTGCCAGTTGGGGTCTCGTTTTGTTTGTTCTTATGAGTCTCAGGCCCATCCCGCCTTTAAACAGGCTTTTATCCGGGCCTCTGCCCGAGATGCAATCTTGACGCCGCAATTAGATCCAAGGCTGCCTGTTATTCCTGTTCGGGCTCTTTTCAATAAGGCGACTGAAGAGTTTATTGCCTTCCAAAAAGAGATACTAGCAAAATTAGATGCAGGAATCCTGGAAGTGAAAGAGGCTGGTTTATGTATTGAGCATTTCTGGGCGGGTTCTTTGCGTCGGGCTGTTCAAGACGGAGATATTGAAAGGGGTTCTTTAATGGCGGGCCAAAGCGTGGGGATGATTAAAAAAGAAGAGTCTTGTCAGGAAATTATACAGCAGCTGGTGCAAGAGGTTTTAGACAGCGGCTTGTTTTTGATGGAGCATCTGGATTCTTTTCAAGAGCCGGCTGCGTTAGAGTTGGTGGCTTAAAGAGTCCTTTGTCTTATAATAGATAAATTTTTAGTTTATTTCTTTGTTGACCTCTCAGAGGTTTTAAAAGGTGAGTGGGGGGAAGATATAAATCAATGATCATCCTCTTCGTCACAATAAGTATAAAATTTCAGCCAAGCACGATTTCCTGTAATGTCAGGTTGTTCAATGCTAAAAGATTTAGAGTCTTCATTTGGATTGTATTTAAACAAGGCGCTCATCTCATGGAGAGTTAAGGTCTCTTTTTCTGTTTGTTCTGAGTTTAAAGAAAACTCCACCAGCACTTTTGTGCAGCTCTTGAAGAAATCTTCATATTCTAAGACGATACTTTCTGTTTGTAGTTTATCAACTACCTGGGCCCATAGATTAGGAAATATATCTTCTTTTGTATCACTTTCTTTAGTTTCTAAGACTTCGGAGTTGAAAAAAAATTCCTGTCCATCTTTTTTACCATGATAAAACAAAGAAAAGACTCCTGCAGGTATTTTCAAGAAATTGCCGTCAACGTTCATAGGTAAAAATGGAAGTAAAAAAAATGTTAAAAATTTGAAACTCATTGTATGAATTATTTTTTAATATTCGTCAAAATTATGAGGTTTTTGTTTTGAAAAGTAAATACTTTCTAAGGCTGCATATTTTTTGCATTGTTTTGATTCAATAATACTGGATAAGCTGTTTTTATTTTACCTCCCTGAATGATAAATTTTGCTTGGGATGAACAAATATCTGTTGTTTTGTAAATCACACATTTTTCTAGAATTTTTGAAAAGATGCACCATTTATTTAATTCCTCGGTTGTTAAGTGGTTTCTTTCATTAAGAAAAAAAGGATTTAGTTTTGATATTTTTTCTAGCCTTTGTTGACATCCTTTTCTTCGAAAGCAAATTTTTTTTATGTGGGAAATTTGCAAGGGAGTGTCAAAAATGACGGTAAAGGCTCTGACACCATTTTTAGATTTTTTTTCTGTGATTTCTTGAGCATGATTTTTCACATAATCTTTAAGCTCTTTCCAAGAATTTTTAAAGACTGTGTAGGGGATTGGGCAACGTGTCATTGGGGAAACTGCTTGAGCTTTAGTGAAATGGATGACGTAATGTTCGCCTTGCTTTTTACTGGGAGGAGACAAAGGTTGTTTTTTCCCAGAGTCAAAAAAGTGTGCTTCTGCGTGAGGAGTGAGTTCTGTAATGTTGGTTAATTCTTTTAAATATATGTTAAATTCAGCGACTTCTTGTGGATCAAGAGAATTTTTTGATGCTCCGATACAGTCAGAAATAATGACATTAATAATAAAAAAATAAAAAGTTAGTAGTAAATTAAATATTTTCATTGTATTATTTTTTTAAGACTGTCTTGCAAAAAAAAACATATTAATGCTCAAAATAAAGCTTCTTGAAAACTTTAGATTATTCATAAAAAAGAACTTTTTTAAAATTATAGAACACTCGATTAAGAATCGCCAGGCAGCATGTCGTGGAGGGTCTTTTTTGGGGGCCAAGGAACACTGAGTGCAAAAAGCCATACCCATAGATAAAAAATCAGATTAGAAGACGGATAAGGACGTTTTTTAGCGGGTTTTGGCAGAAGTGTATCCAAAGTGCCTCTTTCATTTAACGTCAAAGAAGCTAAGCATCGCCCGTAACCATCAAAAATAGCGGAAATGCCGTTATTGGCCACACGTACCAAAGGAATTCCTTCTTCAATAGCCCGGAATTGGACATTAGCTAAGTGTTGATAGGGGCCAATAGAGTTGCCAAACCAGGCATCATTGGTGGCGTTAAAAATCCATTCCGCTTCAGAAGCTTTTTTAGATTCTCGTAAAGGAAAAATGCCTTCATAACAGATAGACATGCGAAAAGGGGGCAGTCCTTCCAACTGACACACAGGCCTTGGCATTCCAAAAGAATAGTCCCGAGTTCCGGCAGTAATTTTTTGTAATGTCCAAGCAGGCAGAAAACGATCCAATAAACGCCTTAAGGGAATGTACTCCCCAAAGGGAAGAAGATGGTGTTTGTGGTAAAAAAAGAAACGCTGACCTCCTTTTAGCCACACCATGCTGTTGAACACATCACCTTCAGGGCTGAGGTACCCAGCCCCCGTTAGGACAGGAATGGGATCCGATGTGGTTTGCAGAGTTTGTGGAAGTTTGCTTAAGGAATCTTTAGAAAGGGTCCAACAAATACCCCCTTCGGGCCATAAAATATGTGTGACGGGGTGGGGCAAAGTGCAAGGACGAGCTGATAATTGATTTAAAAGATCCCAGTTTTGCTGTAATAACTGGGGATCGTGTTTGTCTTCTTGGGGAATAGAAGGTTGCACTAGCCTTAAAACGACTCCTGGCTGATAATTTGTTTCTTGGGGCCAAAAGCGATCTTGTCCCAAAAACCAACCTGCAGCAAATAATCCCACTTGCAAGCCCATGCCCCAAAAAATATCCGCTTTTTTTTTGTTTCTTAAAAACAGGACACCTGGGATGGTCAAAAATAAAATGGTTACCAAGCTCCAGGCATAGCTGCCCACAAAAGCCGCGCCTTGAGCCAAAGGTAAATAAGCGCTCCAAATATAGGCAGTCAGGTTCCAGGGAAGGCCTGTGAAAAGATGCCCTTTTAACCATTCCAAAACGCTGTAGATGACGGTAAACCCCAGTCCATACCCTAGCCAAGAGTTCTTCCAAAAAAAGCGCCTTCCGTAAAAAACCAATATTCCCAGCAGAGCGCCATAAAGGGCTAGTACTCCGGTCAGTCCAAAAGTGCAAAAAGGCCATAACCACCCAAAACGCCAGGGTTGGATAAAAAGGCTGTTACCCACCCAATAAAGAGTGCTGACATTCAAGCCCCAGGTCCAGATCCAGGCTAGAAATGCGCATTCTTTAAGGCTGGAGCTATTGAATAAGCGTTCTATCAAAAATCCTAAAGAAAAAGCCAACACTGGCCACAGGTTGAAGGGAGACCAAGCCAAAACACCTAGGCTTCCTACTGAAAACAGAAGGAAAAAAGAAGATTTTTGAAGTGAAAGGGGCATAGAGACTTTTTACAGATAAATATTTTTTCATTATATCAAGAATAGGTTAGGTTGCAAAAATGAAGGACGTTGATCCCAACCTCACAAGATCATCCTTTTAATCTTCATCCAAAAAAGTTGAAAAAAAGATGCTTAAAAGTCATACTGAAGGGGTATTTATTTTTACCTTGAAATTTCTAAGTGTTACCGAGTCTGATTTTATTATTAGTGTGCTTTTTTGCACCTATCGCAAGCGCTGCCAAATTGGCTTACGTTGTTTTGGACGGGCATACCGGAAAGCGCTTTGCGGGTAAGAACGAAGAAGCCATCATTTATCCGGCCTCTTTGACCAAAATGATGACTTTGTATCTTTTGTTTGAGTCCCTTGAAAAAAGAAAAGTCAAAATGAACACACGTTTTTTTGTATCAAATAGAGCCAGCCAACATCCTCCTAGTAAATTAGGACTTCGGGCAGGTCAGAAAATTTGTGTCAAAGATTGTATTTTGGCTGTGGCGACTAAGTCTTGTAATGATGTAACCACAGTCGTGGCAGAAAATTTAGCAGGCAGTGTGCCTGGATTTGTCCGCAGGATGAACCAGAAAGCAAGGGCTCTGGGGCTTTGCAGAACAGTTTTTCAAAACCCTACGGGCTGGCATCATCCAGCCCAATATACTACAGCAAAAGACATGGGAAAGTTGATCAGAGCCTTGTGGGTTCGTTTTCCGCAGTATAGTCATTTTTTGTGTCGCAAAGAGTTTCATTACCAAGGGCGTAAGCTGTGCGCGACCAATCGGCTGATTGGCCGGGTGAAAGGCTTATGTATGGGAAAAACAGGGTTTACATGCCCGGCAGGTTTTAGCTTGGCTACTTTGACGTGCCGGCGTAAAACGCCCGTCGTTGTGGTGGTAATGGGGGCTCCGTCAGGAAAGCATCGGGATACTCAGGTTAAAACTTTGATCGAGCGTTTTTATTATTGTAAAAAAATTCCGGCCTAGATTTTTTAATGAAAGGTTGAAAAAGTGTCTGGGATGTTTGTCCAGGGGCTATTTTCAGCATCTTTTCAGCGCAAAGTATTCGTGTTAGCATGACGCTGTACTTCCGGTATTTGTTCAGATGTCTTTTTCTCAAGATCAAGAGTCTTCTTTCTGGCCTGGGTTTGTGGATATGCTGTCAGCCCTGCTGATGGTGATTTTATTTGTCTTTATGATCTTTGCCATTTCAAATTTTTATCTTCAAGACCTTATTGGGCAGAAAGAGAACTCTTTATTTAGGGCTCAATCTTTGCTAGAGGAACAAGAGCGAAAATGGAAAGAAGATTTGCAGCGCTCTAAAAAAGAAACCGAAACTTTGCATAAAAAGTTGACAGAAGTACAGGGATTGACGCAGCAAGAGTTGGCCCGTTTGATTGATTTGCATCGTTTTCTTGCACAGCAGATGGAAGGGCAAAAACAGGTCGCTGACGATTTTAGACGAAGTGCTCAAAAGCTGTTAAAAAATGAAACTGAGTTGAAAAATCAGATTCAAAACAAAGACATTCAGATTAAAAATCTGAGCCAGCAATTACAAGTATTAATGGCAGAAAAATTGAAGGAAATGTGGACCTATCGTTCCGAGTTTTTAGGTAAGCTAAGGAATGCTTTGGGGAAAAGAGAAGATGTCCGGTTGGAAGGAGATCGTTTTGTCTTTCAATCAGAAGTCTTGTTTGGTTTGGGTTCTGTAGATATTGGGGTCAAAGGCAAACAAGAGCTTAAAGTTTTTGCCAGAGCTTTGAAGGAAGTCATGAAAACCATTCCTAAGGACGTAGACTGGGTTTTAAGGGTGGATGGACATACAGATAACTTTCCTCTGAAATCAGGGGGGCGTTTTACCAATAATCTAGAACTTTCTAGTGCCCGAGCGCTGGCGGTGGTTAACTTTTTAGTTCAGGAAGGGATTCCTGCTGTTAGGTTGGTTGCGGCAGGTTTTGGCGAGCATCATCCAATTTCTAAGGAAGAGGATAAAAATCGCCGTATTGAATTGGTTTTGGATCAGAAAAAGACCTGCTCTGTAGAAAAAGTAGTCGGGGAAAAAAAACTTGGGGAAAAGAAGGCGGAAGAAAAAAAAGCTCCAGTGGAACGTAATGTAAAAGGCAAAACAGGTTAAATCATTGCATACGTTAACTTTAAAGGATTTTAGGTCTTACGACAGACAAATCATTTCCTTTAATGGACGTTTAAATTTAATCACGGGGGCCAATGGGTCTGGTAAAACCAATATTTTGGAAGCTTTATCTTTTTTTGCTCCTGGTAAGGGACTTCGAAGTGCTTCTTTAGCTTCAGTAGGACGCCAAGGAGGTGATCATGAGGGTGATACCTGGCAGCTGCAACTTTGTTTTTCGGGCCCAACAGGTCCTTTGGACTTTATAACACGTCTAGAGGCCGGAAAGCGCGTGGTTTATTGTAATGAGGTACGCCTTAAAAGCCAGTTGGCATTGTCGCAGTGGGTCAGTATGAACTGGCTGACACCTTCTTTGCATCACGCATGGCACCAAAAGAGCTATCGTCGAACGTACTTTGATCGTCTTGTTTTTACTTTTTTTCCTTCCTATGGGATGCTATTGCAAGAATACAGTAAGTTATTGCAAGAACGGATTTTGTTGTGCGAAAAACCGAACCATCCTTGGCATCAGACTGTGGAAGCCTTGATGGCGGAAAAAGCCGTGCATATTTTTGCCTATCGTCAACAGAGTCTTTCTTTGTTGGAAGAAAAGTTGAAGACCTTGGGTGGATTATTTCCTTGCCCGTCATTAGACATGGTAGGAGATTTTGAAATCATCATGGGTCAAGAGCAGGCCAAACATGTGTTACAAGAGCGTTGGGCGCAGCAGCGGATGCAGGACTTTGCGGGGAGGCGGACCAATATGGGCCCCCATATAACGTCTTTTGTGGTGAGCCATCCTAACGGCTGGGAATTGCCTTACTGTTCTACCGGAGAGCAAAAAAGCCTTCTTCTTTCTTTGACCATGGCCTGGGCGCAAGCATCCAAAAGTATTCATGAAAGTGAGTTCCATTTTTTGCTTTTGGATGATGTGATGGCGCACTTGGATGGCCCGCATCGTCGCCAACTGTATGATTTGCTGGAATCCCTGAAGACTTTTGTGTGGATTACAGTGCCCGAGCCCCTGGAAGATTTTTCCCCCAACCATCATTTTGTGGTGGAAAAGAAGGGCGGGGTATCGGAGGTTAGAAGCTTATATTAATTAGTGGGGTAGATACTTGTTACCTGATTCTCATCATTGGCAGTGATAACGAGATTCTGCGTCTTGACCATCTTATCACAACTGACATTGTGGTCTACATCTGCGTTATTCGGCATTACAAAATTGTTAGCATTCAACTTATTTATAAGGTCCTCTGAATTATGAACTAATTTTCCGTTGGGATATTTGAAGGCGCTCTTCTCTTTTTTGCATTTGTACCACGGTTCTGCTCTACTGAGCTTGACATTATATTGATTTTCATTTCTCTTTCATTCGGGCGCTGCGACGGATGAGATCTTGCTCAGTATCCAATCTTTTATGAAGTCGTCTACGTTGCGACCAACCGGAACTTCAAAAGCAGTATGCAGGGCTTTTTTGCCCGTTGTCAGAGGGAAATCGGGATACGTATTATTTTTTATAGGCTCTAACAGAGCGCCATGGGCATCGGCAAAATGAGAATTGTAATGAGGTCTGAGATCCTCCCAGTTTAATCCTAAAATATCTTCAAAATACTCCACTCCATCCTGGCTGAAAGATTTCTTTCTCTCATTTTTTTCGGTGTTATTCAATTCGGTGGTATCTTTATAGGTAACGTTATACTTATCGCCTTCTTTTTTGATGAATTTAACCCACTGGCTTAGGTCCGCAAAAGAAGGAAGGCAGTAAAAAGCACTCCAACTTATAAATATTTTTAAAATTTTCATATATCAATATCTTAATAATTTTATTTTTTAATTTTAAATAAAAAAAACAAATTATTTACTAATAAGAGTGCTTTAGAAAAAAATTTTATTCTTCGTTGAACAAACACGCTGATGTAAAGGCAACTATATCCGATTGTCCTTCCTCATCTTTTACTTGAAAGATGATCTTACGTTCTGTGACAGTGTTTTGAAAAATCCCATTGACTTCCAAATCCTGGGTTTTCGTTCTGAAGCAAAGAGATCCGTCATCTGAAGTGCGTTCTTCGGCTTGTAAAGAACCTGATGTGCAATAATGTGTCATTGCTTCTGAAATTCTGCGAATGATTTGGGTCTGATCTTCCGAAACGACCATTTTGGGGGCTAAATTTTCCAGAGCTTTAGCAGCGATGTCTTGGAAGCTATCGGTGCTTTTAGTTTGAAAAGAAACAGAAATAGGATTGCCTTCTTCTTTTGTGAATAAGGTAAAATAAGCTCTCCACCCTGCAAAAGCAGTGCCAGACCCTAAACTGAAAGCGGTACATAATAAGAAATTTAAAATTCTCATAGGATATTAATTATAGAAATTGCCTTTTTATGTTAAAGATTTTTTTTAGTGATGTGAAGAGTGGTAATATTTGATCCCTAAAATTTGCAATAACTGTCTAAAAAAATCTTTTCGATCAGTATCAGACTGCTTTAAAGTAGGTAGGATTTTTTGCAAATAAGGGTCCTGGGGGTCTAAAGTAAAGGGGTCGTGCTCGGGATGGACGCCTGACAGCACGACGGTTCCTTTTCCAAAGTGGATTTCCAGTACTGCGGGTAAGTGATTGTCGTTATATCTAGCTAGAACTCGGGTACCGGGATACTGCTGGGCATCTTGAAAAAAAGGTCCTCCATTGTAATAAGTGGCCAGGGTAGGAACATTTGGAAAAACGGTTCTAAGGCTGGCGGCGCGGCTTCCCCTTTGCGTCTTATAATCGTAAGGGGCTAAAATTGGGCCCATAGCTTTTCCTGGAAAAAATGCCAACTGGCGGGTTCCGATTACCTCTAAAGGGCCTCCTTTGTCAAAGATCACTTCTGCGCAGGCATAGTACGCTCCGGCACAAATCCCTAAGAATGCGCCTCCATGGGATACGTAATCCTTTATTTGTTGATTGCCCAGCCCGTTGAGTTTACGGGTATATGGAACATCGGCCCCTCCGGGGATAATCAGAAGGTCCGCATCTTTAGCCCAAAGTCCTTGACAGACCTCTACAGCGTTCAAGGGTTCTAGCGTAGTTTCTGGTAAAACTTCTTTCAATATTAAAGTGATCTGAGTGAAAGATTCTTGACTGACACCTTGATCTTGATAGATATAAATCATATTTTTGCATGGTAAAACGGCAAAGAGTATTTTAGCTTGAAATAGTAGAAAATTTACAGCGTCATATTTTTTATTATTGGGATGCTTTAAATCTACCCACAGGAATATTTCCAATGTAAGATGAAAAAACTCATACTTCTTTAATTATTCTATGCCCAGTGTTTTATTACCAGCGATTTGGCTGATTGTGTTGATTGTAGGACTTCCTATGCTATCTGAAACAGTGTATTCCCCTTCTTTACCCGCCATCGCCCACGCGTTACAGAGCTCCGAGACCTTGGTGGAACACACGCTTTCTATTTATTTGTTTGGATTTGCGCTGGGGACACTTTTTTGGGGGAAGATCTCGGACATTTTTGGGCGCAAGCCCTGTGTAGTGCTGGGGTTAGTGATTTTCAGTTTGGGATGTCTTGGGTGTTATTTTTCTAAGTCTATTGAAGTTTTGATGATCAGCCGGTTGATCCAAGCATTTGGAGGCAGTATCGGCAGTGTTTTAGGGCAAGCCATTTGCCGGGATGCCTTTCATGGACCTGAGTTGGGTCGGGTTTATTCTGCCATTGGTGCTTCTTTAGCACTTTTTCCAGCTCTGGGACCGGTGTGTGGAGGCGTGATTGCCACGCACTTGGGTTGGGTAAACATTTTTTTATTTCTTATTTTATTTGCCTTAGGCGTATTAAGTTTGGTGGTGTCTCAATTACCAGAAACCCACCCTAAAGCTGATCGTCATTCTGTTTCACTTTCACAGCTAACGGCACGTTTGATTTCAGATAAAAATGTCCTAGGTTATGGTTTGATTATAGCAGGCTGCAACGGCATTGCTTTTAGTTATTTTGCAGAAGGGTCATTTTGTTTGATCAACGTATTGGGGGTGTCGGCCCAAAGATATGGTCTGAGCTTTATGCTGATTGCGGCGGCCTCTATGATGGGAGGTTTGTTGTCCCGTTATTTACAGAGCTCTTGTTCTTCTAAAAAGATTATGAGTTGTGGATTGTGGGTTGCTGGGGGTGCAACAGGTTGTTTCAGCCTCATCACTTTATTTCATTCTGCCTTAGGTCTACCGTCCTTTATAATGATTTCAGTTATTCTTTGCAGTCAGATCATCTGTTCCTTTGGAATGTCTATGATTATTAGTAACGCCTTGGCGTTATCCTTGATGGATTATCAATATGCTATTGGCGCAGCGTCCAGTTTATTTGGATTTTTTTATTACTGCTTGATATCCGTCTTCACGTTTTTGATGGGGGTGTTGCATAATGGGTCCTTGCTGCCGATGCCGTTGTATTTTTTGGCCTTGAGTTGTTTTATGGTTGTGGTCCGGTACACTCTTTTAAAAGATCGGGAAGCATAGTACGGTCGCCAGATTTCAAGTTTTTGCGCAGTTTGCTGAAATGCCACCAGGGCAAGGCTTGGCCGGTTTGAGCTTGATGGATAATGGCGGCAAAAACATCCCATACACAGGGATCCTGCTTGCTTCCTGTGACCTTTTGTAATTTTTGGTACAAATAATCGGGGTTTTGTTGCCTCAGTTGCTGAACACGGGTAATGCCCAGCACGTGCAGGTCTTGCAATGTGGCTTTTCCGACATTTTTTAAATCTGATAACTGTTGTTTCATAACATTTATTGAATTCATTGGTTTTTAATGTAAAACGTAATAAATTTATTTTCAAGAGGTGTTTTTTTATCACTTAATTCGTGCGTTTTTTGTGACAGATGTCCAATATTTCTTTAAGCTATTTTTCAGACTTTGAGTTTTGGTCAAACTTCTTTGTGTAAAGCCCTTTGACGTGAGGGCTCTTAAGTCATTTTTTTAAACGAATAACATAAAAAAATCAAGGGCCCTAAAAAGCTTGTTCTGTTACTTGTCTTCTTTGTGTATTTTTTTATTTTTTGGTGGAGATTTTTTTTGATCTATATCTACCCCGGCTGATCTGAGCTCTTCAAGCAAAGCTTTTTTTTGATCATTATCGTATTTGTCTATAAATGCCTGCAGAATTTTTGCTTCATCAGTACCCTTGTTATTCACAATATTATTCCAAATGCATTCTCTTACCGTTCTTTGATCTGTTGCGGGGAAGAGGGGAAAAAGTTTTTTTAACTCGTCAAACTTTTCAGTATTAACAGCTTCATAGTATTTTGACCTCGTCATCATCTCCCAAACTGCAGGATACTCTTCCAAAAGGTTTTCAGTGTCTTTACTAAAATTAATTGAAAGAATTTCTCTTATCGCTCCTCGGGCATGTTGTCTGGGTACTTCTAAGGCTTCTAACCGTCGAAGTTCTGCCCCGGCGCTTTCTTCTAAGTTTTCTGGTATGTTTTTAGACGATTTTTTGTTGTCTTTAGGAAGTTTCTTGCCACCCCAAACTTCACTATTAGAGGTAAGAAAGCTGAAAAAAAGAATTGATATACATAATTTTGACATAATAAACCCAGTTTAAAAGAATATTATAATGTGACATGTCTTAAAAAAATGATCGTGCGGCACAATTTATTTAAGATCTCTGTTCATTGTTTTAGATTTTTTCTGAGGAGGTATTTTTTCTTCACTTTTTAAAGAGGATGCTGTTTTAAAGAGACAAGCAATCTCTGTATTGTTGAACTTTCCAGTCAGGTGATTCAGTAAATCTTCTTTTTCTTTTTCAGATAAGTCTTTGGATACGTCATTATACACAGCCTTAAGTATTCCAAGAACTTTGGGGTCTTCAGCATAAGGTGCCAGAGTATCTAGAATTGTATTTCTCCAAACACTTTTTTCAGTCATTTTGTTTGAAAAATGAGTTAAGAACTTTTCTAAGAAAAAGACGAGAGCATCTTTCTTTTGGTTATCTACCTGAACAGTTTCCTTGGCAATGT
The DNA here is from genome assembly GCA_001898075.1 of Alphaproteobacteria bacterium 40-19. Taxonomy (GTDB): domain Bacteria; phylum Pseudomonadota; class Alphaproteobacteria; order Holosporales; family Holosporaceae; genus 40-19. The sequence goes on along the minus strand of MKSD01000001.1, from coordinate 453,293 downwards.
GACTGGCCATATCTAAAAGCACAGTTTTCTTGGCAAGGTCTGGAAATTTAGGGAAAAATTTTTCTAGATCGGGCAACTTTTCGATATGTTGAAGGTAGGTATTGTTTTCTACCATCTCAACAAGATTTTTGTCTCCTTTAACCAGATTAGGATCCAGGTTCAAAAGTATTGCCGTGGGTTCTTTATGGGAGGATATTTTTAATGTTTTTAAAGGCTCTTTTGTTCTGGCATAAACGTTGTTCAACAGAGAAGTCAAGAATAGAATATAGATAACTTTTTTATACATGAATTTTCCCTTAAAATTAAAATTCTGTCATTTTTTACTATTTTTGTCAATGTAAATTATTTGGTATTTATAAAAAATCATATTTTCTATTATCCATGCTAGTGGCTGAGTTTTTAATGAATCAGAGAAAATATTTTTAGGCAGGAGGTTGTATACAGTAATTGTGTTCAAATCGTCTAAGCTTTGTTTTAAAAATTAGGCATATTTCTGGGAAAACGCTGAGGTTGGTAACGTATACCTGTGCCAAGATTTTTAAAGGAAACATAAAAATTAACGCTGAAACCGGGAACCAGGTCTCTCATCTTGAAAAAAGCATGTTGGACAACGAGGCCCGCAGAAAAGCAGTCATCTTGATACTCTACTCCTAAACCTTTGTCTAAGATTTTATTTTTCCAGCTTTTACCAAGGAAGTCTTGGGTCACAAAAGCTTTCAGAGTCCAATATTTTTTAAACATACAAGATGCTTGCCAAAACAATTGGTTGGAATCGGCTACTTTCCCTTGGTCTGGGCGCAGGAAAATATATGTGGTAGCCAAGCGAAAAAATGAGCATCCGACAGTTCCTCCAACTTCTTGCAGTGAAGACTTGCCGGTGGGAAATTGATACCGCCAACGGTAGATGAGGTTTGAAAGCTCTCCCAAATTTAGCTGAACACGACCCACGGTATCTGAAAAACCTTTGCGAACCCCCACCGGTGCTAGATCTTTAGAGGGACGGGAAAAAGCGTAACTTTGTCCACCTAGGATTTGGATTCCTAGATCCGACCCAGGGATGCGATATTCTGTTTCTAAGACGTAATTTAGACGTGTGCCGTCATCAACGCGGTCCCATCCCATAAAGCGATTAGGCCATAAGATGTTGACATCATTAAATTCAATCACCTGGCTGTCTTGATTGGGAATATACAGTGAATTCAGTCCACAAGGGGATGTTAAAAGCTGAACTCTGGGTGAAAGCATCAGGTTGCTTAGAAAAAAGGGCCAGGCGCCTTCTACTCCGGCCTGAGGGAAAATGCGTCCCCTAGAGCGGTCCATGTGGGCTTTGGGTCTATCAAGTAGTGAAACTTCATCTGGAGTTAAAAAACCTTGATCATCTGGCAAGGATAAAGAAGTATAAGGTTTAAGTTGGGAATAATAAAAAGCTCCATTGGTAAATAAAAAGGCATTCCACTGCTGCCCCCAGGTGTTTTCAAAAGATCCCTGCCATTTCAGATTCATACACAGCCGTTGCATGCTGGGCCCACCATAGGGTCTGTATAAAGAAAGGGTCCCTAGCTGGGCTTCTGTTTTGCATAGTTGATTCCAAAAAGCAGGAGACGAGTATTGATACAGCAATTCTGGATACAAAAAGCAGGATCCTTGTGTTTCGTCTTCTGGACTAAGATTTTGGTAACGTAGTCCTGAGCAACGAAAATACTGGCCTTGTTTGGGAAAAAAGCCTTCAATTTTGGTTTCAGATTCTAAGTATGGAAAGACACTTGTTTGACCAAAAAAAGGGCGTGTGCTTAGAAATGTGGGGTCCGAAGCTGCGACTTCGTGCATTTTAAAGCGCCAATAGGGATTAATGTGTAAATCACATTCTACAGATCCAAATCCTCGGACGGGACCAATTTTTTGGGGTTGAGTAAAGGAGAGGTGTGGAGAAGGCTCTATATATAAGGTTTTAGCGCCGTTTAGGGCACCTTCGATTCGGATTGGTCCCTTAGAAGTTTGCAATCGATAAACCGAGTGTAGCATGCCTCCGCCTTCTGCCATGCCAAACAAAGCAGTGGTGAGGTCTTGGTTGGGGGAAATGGCCCAGTAATAGGGCTGGCCCCAATAGGCACCCAGCTCTTTAGTTTGGCTGATAATGGGGGCTAAAAAACCACTTTGACGTTGGGTGGGAAAATAAAAATACGGTACATAAGCTACAGGAACACCTAAGAATTTCATATGTACGTTTTTAAATTCAACGATCTTGCTTTCATTATCATGGATAATTTCTTTCCCATGCAGCGACCAAGTAGGTTCTTGAATTAAAGCATCAGGGCAAAAGAGGCAAGGAGTGTAAGAAGCCGACAAAAAAGTTTGCGTGTTTTGATCTTTTGTAACGGAACCAGCTGTCATGCGTTCTTGTTCCGCTGTAAGGGCACGAACCTGAGACATGATGCCTTCTTTTAGCCCCCCGACCAGGCGTGCTTGGTGGCAAGACAGACGGTTTCCTGCTTGATCAATGATTTCTACATGTCCCTGGGCCAAAAGTTCTTCTTTTGCTTGATTATAATACAGTTGATCACAGCGTAGTTGCCGTCCTTCTTGCCAAATACTGACTCCTTTAGCCAACATCAAGTGTTTTTCTTGATCAAAAAAAACTGTTCGGGCCTCTACGACCAAAGGTTGGTTTGAAGGGCGTCCTGCAGAATCTAAAAATTTTGGAACAGAAATATATTCTTTAGCCCAAAGTATTTTTTGGTCCAACAGGTTGGCACAAAAACTAAAAATAAGGAATCTAAATTTTCCGAACTTCAACAGATAAGACTATCGTGGTAAGAGACTTTTAGTCTAGCTTTAAAAATGGATAAGGACCAGATTTATGAGGGAAAAAGAAAATCTTTTTATGTAGGTTGCCGTAGCAAGTCACTGGCAATGCCCTCTGATAAAAAAAGAGCAACCGCAGAAGGTTGCTCTTGATTTTGCTATGCTAGTTTAAAAGTCAGACAATCAATCTTCCTTAATTTTTTTCTTCGATTGTCCCAAAGCTTCGATTTCAGGGTCTTCTGAATTGTGGGTTTCTTCTTTTTTCTCCTCTTCAGAAGAAATAAGATTTATTGTGCGGAGATAAGCATACACTCTATCTTCCCCTGTATATTTTTTGATAAATCTTTTCTCGTCCTCGGTAAAGATGTGTTCTTCTGTTCTCTGATTTCTGCCATTACCGTGGGTATATTCAATATTCCAATTCAAGTCTAGGAAGTCGATACTGGGTATTCTCTTGACCTGAATATACTCTGCGATTTTTTGCCTGACTCGTTCTGAAAGCGGAAAATCAGCAGAAGGTTCTACAGCCCACTCTGAAGCTTCTTCTTCTGATAGAGTGCAATAACGATTTCTATAGAGCGTGTTATGTCCTTCCTTTACAGTAAGTAAACGATGTTTTAAAGGATGGATTTTTTCTAGTAGTTCGGTGACAGTGGGATTTGTTGATGGTAAATTTTTAAAATGATATCTGATATCGTTTTCTAATCTTGTAAAAAATTCTGCTAAAGCGCTTTCTGGATTTTGGGCATATTCAACAAAACGATACAAAATTTCGGCTTCTTTATAAAGGTTATTGATAGAGTTTTCTTTATCATCTTCTGACAGAGTCTTTTTGAAAGCATCTTCTAATAGAGAGATTCCATACCCTTTAACAGTGATATAATTTGGTCCCCCTTCTAGAATTTCAGGACAAGTGATGATTTCTAAAGCTTTTAAAGCCATAGGCAGTTTCATAGAAACTGTTTCTTTATTTTCATTAAACCAAGTTGAAAACAGATCTTTTATTTTATCATTATGATTCTTGCCTATCAGAGTAGTATCCAGAATAAGATCCCAAGCTTTGTTATTTTCCAAAGACGTCTGATTATCGTAATCGGACCACTGTTTACAGTTGGAAGCCATACTTTGCATTCCCATCCATCCAAATGGACGTTTTTTAGAAATGTGAATGTTTGATTCTCTTTTTTCTATCGCACCGAAATGCTTTCCATAAGTGAGTATTTCTTCAGCATTCTTTTGGCCCATTTGGGGATCCTGACGACCTGCGTAGAACCAAAGTGCATCTTGCAATTTGCTTTCAGTACTCCACTCTGCAGGAGCTTTTTTTATAGAGACTCCTTCTTTTTCACAGTAATTTGCGTGAAGCTTATGATGTTGTTCACATAATTGCAGCAATTGAGGTCTATTTTTAGAAATTGTACTCGCGTTGGATCCATTAGGCCCTTCATACTTTTTAACGGCAGTGATGGTATCTTCTATCATCTTGATCCAAAACGCCTTAGCTTTTTGAATTTGTACCTTTTCCTGTGCTTGTCTTAAAATTGTTTCAGCTTGTTCCATCTCTGTCGGTGATAAAATATTTATATCATTATAAAAATTCTGAATATTTTCTTCTAAATTTTGAACAGAAAAGGCAGCGTTTTGGGAAGTAGGGGATTCTTTTTTTTCTGAAGAACCATCCTTGTCGGGACTTGCTAAAGCCAAACCGGGAATTAACAATAAAAAATAAAAAAATATTTGCTTTACAATAAAATAAGTAACAAATTATTATTCAAATTATAATACAAAAAATATTCTTGTCAATAGTTTTTTAATTTTCTTGTTCATGACGCAGAAGAAAAAATGGTGTATTCTTTTATAAGTACTCTAAAAATTTTTTACGTGGCAAAAGCAGCGGCACTTCTTAGTCTTTCTGGGGGATATTTAACCCTAAATAAAAAGATCATTTTAGACAATGCAGGTTTTCATCTGTACAAAGGGGATAAAGTGTGCCTGATCGGTCGCAACGGTTGCGGCAAGTCAACGCTTTTAAAGATTTTAGCGGGTAAAGCAGATTTAGAAGAGGGGGAAATTTTTCTTCAGCCTGGAGCCAGCGTGACTTATTTGGCTCAGATGCTATCCCATATTCCAAAACAGACAGCAGAAGATTTTTTGTTGGGCAGTAAACCTAGAGATATGCAAGATTACCAGATTCAAGACATGATGAAAGTGTTGCAGGTTGCAGGCGAAAAGCCTTTGGAAGTCCTTTCCGGGGGGGGAAATGCGCCGGGTATTGATTGTTCAGACCCTTACCCAAGAGGCAGACATTTTTTTCTTAGATGAGCCCACCAACCATTTGGATATTACGGCCATCGAGTGGCTGGAAGATTTTATTCAAAACTCGGATAAAACCTTTGTAATCGTTGCTCACGATCGTTCCTTTTTAAAAAATACAACTCAAAAAACGCTGTGGTTAGAAGGAGGAGTTATCTATCCTTGCCCTCACGGATATAAAGGTTTTGAACAGTGGCAAGAAGAATTTTTAGAACAGCAACAGCGATTAGAGCGTAAATTCAACGTTAAGATGGCGGCCGAACTCAGGTGGTTGGCCCGGGGCATTACGGCCAGACGCTCTAGGAATGAAGGACGGCTTAGAAGATTGAAAGATCTGCGGGATCAACGTGCGCAATTTATTCGTCAAAGCCGGACGCCAAGTCTTGAAGGACAAAAAGATACTTCTGCCACGCGTCAAATTTTGGAAGCTTGGGATCTTTCCTGCACACTACCTTCGGGCCAAATCTTATTTAAGGAAGTGAACTTTCGCATTTTAAAAGGGGACCGTTTAGGTATCATTGGCCCTAATGGATGTGGTAAAAGCACATTGCTGAGCCTTTTAATGCAGCAAACCGAACCTACGACGGGGGCCATCCGCAAGTCTGCTAACCTAGAATGGGCTTTTTTCCGCCAGAATCAACCGCTAGAAGAGCTTAGTCAATCCGTTAAAAAATTTATGTGCCCCCAAGGAGATTACTTGGATGTTCAGGGCAAGGCCCGGCATGTGGTGGCGTATCTGAAAGAATTTTTGTTTACAGTGGATCAAGTCCATCAAGAAGTTGGATTGCTTTCCGGGGGTGAGCGCAATCGTTTGAGGTTAGCCAAGATTTTGGCTCAAAGTCCTTCGTTACTGGTGCTGGATGAACCTACCAATGATTTAGATATGGAAACTTTGGACTTTTTGAAAAACTTTTTATTGGATTATCCAGGAACTTTGCTGATTGTCAGTCATGACCGAGATTTTTTGGATGATGTCGTATCTTGTTTATTAGTTTTTGAAGCAGATGGAAAGGTGAGAGAGTTCTCTGGCAGTTTTTCTGATTATTTGGAATTTACAGGTAAAACCAGTCTTTCATTCCAAAAACATCAAAACACTAAATCTATTTCCAAAAAATCAGAAGAACTTATTCGTATTCCCGTGCGCCGGGCTAAGATGCCTTATCACGAGGTCCGTTTACTGGAAGTCTTGCCAGGGCAGATTGAAGGCTGGCAAAAAGAAAAAGAACAGCTGGAAGACCAGCTGGTGCAGTTGGCAGGACAAGAAGGGCGCCTTGAAGAGATAACTTCTATCGGTCTTCATATTCAAAGCCTGTGCGATCAAATGGAAAAAGCAGAAGAGCAATGGTTAACGCTTTTGGAAAAGCAGGAAGCTTTGGAAGGGGAATAAAAGATAGTTTATCAGTCTATAATAAAAATACGACTACATATTTTAAAATAAGAAATATCCAAGAAAAAAGTATTGGATACTTTATAGTGTTTTATTTTAAAAATTTATTCCAAAAAAAATACGCTAAAATTATTCTTTATTCTTTGGACCCCTGGCTATTCTTTTTCTTTGCGTTTCAGATTTTTCTTCATCTTTTATTATTTTTTTTCTCTTTTCAGGAAGCTGTCTTGTTAAGGATGAGCTTTTTTCTTTATCCTTTATGGGTTGGATAACTTCGAAACCATCCTTAAACAATTTACATTCGTAAGCCTTGAAGCTTTCTTCAGTTATGAGTGTTTGATTCAAACGGATCTCAGGTAGAGACGTAATAGCTTTAGGGATGTAGGAGGCAATACCCGTAGGAAAGGAAAGTATTTGAATTCTTGGAGTATCATTAATATCAAGCTCAGTTATTTGGAAAATCAGCTCTTTTTCTTTTTCATCTCCAGAAGAAACATTGTGAGCTCCTTTTTTTCCTGCCTGAAGGACAGGGACAGTGAAAAAAGCTAAAAATAGAAAAATTTTTTTCATGTAAATAACCTATAAAAAGCACATAAGCATCATATAAGAAACATTTTTTATTGTCAATTGCAATCATTTTGTTAATTTTTTATAATAATTTAGAGTTTACAATTAGAGCACGTTCTTCATTCCAGAAAGAATACCTCCCCCACTGTTGCATCACTACATTGAAGATTAGGAAAAGGAAAAGCTTTTAAGACAAAACTTTCCTTAAAAGCTTTACCATGCGTTATTTAAACAGTTACTTATAGAGGCTTATGTATTTTTTTCAAGATCTTTTTTGAAGTTTTTAGATGTTTTTGCTTCATTTGCCAGATTAGAGTTTTCTTTTGCATTTTTTTTTATTTTTTTTCTCTTTCCAGGAAGGTGGATTGTTTCAATTTTGGAAGGAAAGAGAGGAGCCTGCATTGTGGGGAAAAAGATATTTTCGTGATCTGGATCTATTTTTATGGTATCAAATGAACAAGGAAATAGGGGTGAGCCATTTTTAAAATTCCAGCCTTCGGACGTTCCTATGATTGCAGGGAAGCTTGGGAGTGGAATAAAATTTATTGGAAATCCCTCCATGCTAAACGACTTCGGGGGTTCAGAAATATTGAGCTCAGTCATTTCAAAAATTAATTTTGCACCTTCGGAAAGAGGTTCCTGTTGTTCTTGCTCACTTAAAAATTCTATTGAGCCTTCTGAAGAATTGCTTTGATTTCCAGGTTTTCCTGCTTGAAGCACTGGACTGGTAAAAAAAATTAACAAAACGTAAAAAAATAAAAACATTTTTAGAAAAATATGATTAAAACATTTAAAAATATATTACAAACAATATTTTTTATTGTCAAATGAATAAGTAAGGAGTATGTGTCAATCGCTTTCGTGAGCCTAAAGAACAGCCTTAAACGGGCTGTTCTTTAAAGCAAGGTTATTCTTAGTCTTTTTGTTGATCTTTCTTTTCTGCAAGGGCTTTTTTCAAAGCTTGTTTGCGGTTTTTTTTGTATTCAGAGTACTCATTTTTTGCAGCAGAGATGATATTTTCTACCGATCCTTCTTCTTACTTTTTTTTCTTCTTCTATGTGGTCTGTAATCAAACCAACATTTCTTAGAGGTGTTAACACATTCCTTTCAAGAAGATCGCGGACGATAAAACCTTGTTCTTCAGGTGTAAACTTATAAAGCTTTGGGACCAGCAAGCCTGTCTTGTCTTGTTGCATGACTCGCAATTCCCAAGTTCCATCCTCCTTATGGCGGAAAATCCCTCTTTTTTCTATTGAAAAATTCAAGGTTTCGTTAGACTTCATATATTCTATTAGGGCCACTATTGTGCCGCTGTTAAAACTTTTTTCATCAAACCACTCATTGACTACTGTGTCTTTGTCTACCTTTAACATGTTATCAAAAGAATCAAAAGAATTGTTGTCTAAGCGCAAAGCTCTGCCTTTCTTTGCAGGATCTATAGAGGCTATCTTTTCTTTTATGTCCTCGATAAAATCCGCACTTGTGGGAACCATTTCTTTGATGGACATGAGGTTGTTTTTCAAGAGTTCCTTTAGCTCTGTGAAGTGAGAGTCTACACCTTCTTTGACATCCTTAAAAGTTTCAAAAAGAGCTTTTTTGGAAATTAGTTTTGATATTGGTATCTTGCCCTTTGTAGTTTCGTACTGCATTCGACCTGCGAATTGTCGTAACATTTTTGTGCTATCTTGGTTTAATTTGTCCTGGAACGCATCATAAATACTTTTGATGCGTTCGTTTAATTGGGATGTGTCGTTTTTGTGTGTATAACATTCTCCTATCAAAGCTAACACATAAGGAACTTTTTGAACAACTTTTCTATAATATGCGTTTAACTCTTCCAATTTCCACGATTTAGGCCAGGTTGTGTCTAGATCCCACCCTCTTGGTTGCTTGTTTGTTAAGAAGTTTTTGAAATCAGCATGCTGCGAGGCACCGAGGGTGTGAGAATAGTAAAAAATATTCTCTTCTATTCTTGTCAGACTAGGCCAATTTGGTGTATCCCATAGGGATAAGTCCTTTCTTGCATTCTCAACAATAGTGCAGACTTTATCAAGCATAGCACTGCTTACAGTACGGTCTGGTACCGAGGGCTTTGAACGGAGGGGCCTTATCAATTCATAATGCCTATCATCATTAAAGTAAAAAACCGCCAGATCTAGCACATCTCTTGCAAGAAGCCCACTTTTACGTACTGTTTCTTCCCAGGTATTTGGGTAGGTGTGTCAGCTTGTCACAGACAATGGTATTCACAGTAGTGAGCAATGAAGCGCTGTCTCTGAAAGATATAGATTTTATCTCTTCAATTATTGGGTAGTGCGTACCAAACACGCTTTGCCATTGTTGTACAGCAGCTGCTTGTTGTGCGACTGCGGGAGCTTCAGGCTCGACAGCCTGCAATTTGGCGAACATACAACTTAATATTAAAAAAAAATTGACTCTTTTTATTTTTTAAAAAAAAATAAATTTAAAAACATATTTTTAACATTTTTTACTTACATTGTAAATAAAAGATTTCGTTATATTGCTGATTATTTAAAAAATAAGGAAAAGAAGGATGATACACTAAAAAAAGAATAGGGATCAACATCAACAGAGCATTGAATATTAGAGGGTTTTTTGATGGTTTTGATCCATTTTGAAAGCAAGAATCTTGTGAAGCATCGCTTGAAAAGTTATTTTGTTTTACAGGGTTTACTGCTCATTTGTCCTGCGCTAAGGTGTGTTCTTTTTACGCGGGGCTTTAGGTTTATTATCAATCTTGCGTGGCGTCAGGAAAGCGTAGTTTATTAAAAATTTCTTCTTGTCTTTTATTCCTAGAATTATTTAGTATTTGATCTCGAAGTTTTCGAATTGGATTCAATACATTTTCTTCTGTAATATTTGAATCATTATATTCTTCGTTATCACTATCACTAGATTTTTTTATATCTATGGATTTATATTTGGTTAAATAAGGCTCTTCGTATGCTTCTTTTTCATCTTCTGAAATTTCACAATCATATATGATATTATTTGATGATTGTTTGAATGCATTGAGTAAATCATTAATGTCTTCCTTATCGTCATTTGAATTTATGTCAGCTGAAATAGAACTAATTGAAATAGAAATAATATCTGACTTATTTAAATCGAAAGCAGACGCCTTTTGGGGTGCAGCCTGTAAAGTAGCACAATAATAAATTGTTATTATTTTTAAAATTTTCTTCATTTAATGATTTTTTAATTAAATTTATAATAAAATAATAAAAACTTTTAGACAAAAGTTAAGTTTTTTTATTTTTTAAAAGAAGAAATAGGGATCAATATCGATAGAACATTGAATATTAGAGGGTTTTTTGATAGTTTCTATCCATTTTGAAATCCACTCTTGAATGGGGTAGTAACGGGGGGATGTTATTAAGAAACGCCATCTGAAGCGTCGGCGAAGAGGATTCAAAGGGGCAGGGGCAGGACCTAAAACTTCTACACCCTGGGGTAAAGAAGGAAGATGACGTTGAAGCTGCAGCGCAAAAGCATGGACTGCTTCTTGGGGTCGGCCAGAAAGAATGATCGAAGCCAGGCGTCCATAAGGGGGGAAGTGATGTAGCTTGCGCTGTTGCATTTCTTCCTGAATAAACGCCGAGATCTGGTGATTTTTCAATGATTGAAATAAAGGATGCGACGCCAGCGCTGTTTGTAAAAAAGCTTGACCTTTGATCAGTTCCCGTCCTGCACGTCCGGTAACTTGCCACAACACTTGATACAAGCGTTCGGCTGCCCGAATGTCTAATTGACTGAGGGCAAAGTCTGCTTCAATGATGCCTATGCAAGACAAAAGGGGGAAATGGTGCCCTTTGGCCAGCAATTGAGTTCCAATTAAAATGTCAACTTCATGGTTTTTGACTCTATTCAAGCTTGCTTTTAAGGTGTCTTCATTTTCAAGAGTATCGGTACTGAAAATTTCCAGGCGAGCCTGAGGTAAAAAAGAGGTCACTTCTTGCTGAATCTTCTCAACTCCTGCCCCCATGATCATCAGGGGCTTGTCTTGTCCGCAGTCCGGACATGTTTTGGGCAGAGGCGCTGAAAAACCACAATAATGACAGATAAGTTTTTCACACGGTGTGTGATGGACCGTTAACCAAACGCTGCAGTTGGGGCAAGAGCCACGAAAATTGCATTTCCAACACAATAGAAGACTGCCATAGCCTCGACGATTGACAAACAACAGGCTTTGTTGCCCTTTTTCAAGCGTGTCTTCCAGGACTTTTCTTAAGGGGTTCGTGACCCATTGGCCTTTGATAAGAGGTTCCTTTTTAAGGTCAATCAGGTGAATATCGGGCAGCTGAGCTCCTTGGTAACGTTGCTGAATTTCGATGTGTTGATAGCGCTTTTCTTGTACATTCCATAAAGTTTCCAGGCTAGGAGTGGCAGAAAGCAATAAACAAGGGATTTCAGCGTAAGAGGCGCGTAAGACGGCCATATCCCGGGCATGGTACAAAGGGGGATCATTTTGTTTGTAGGAAGGATCGTGCTCTTCATCTACAATAATCAGCCCCAGTCTGAGAAAGGGCAAAGCAAGGGCAGAGCGCGCCCCGATAATAAGGCTTTCCTGTCCGTGTAGGATGCGGGAAAACATCAGGGTTCTTTGTGCCTGGGAAAGGCCCGAGTGCCATACACAAACATGCCCTTGAAAATAAGTTTCAAAACGGGCCAACCATTGTTGGCAGAGGGCGATTTCCGGCAGCAAAATCAAGACCTGTTTATTGTGTTGCCAAATTGTTTTGCAAAACTCCAAGCTAATTTCTGTTTTTCCTGATCCTGTCATGCCCTGTAATAAAGTAATCGCTTGGGGTAGAAATTGTTCAAAAGCACGTTTTTGGAAATCTTCTAAAATCAGAGATTTTTTTTCCAGAGGGGGGGGGACCTCAATAGGAGAATTGATGTGAGTTAAATTTTCTTTTTTAAATGCCGTAAAAGCTTTGCGTTTGCCTAAACATTCTACCCAGGATGGAAAAGGCAGAGGTTCGGACGAGACATTCTTGTCTGATTTTAAAATGTAGTGCCCCCAGGGCCACTCTAAAATTTCGGGTTCTGGTAAAACCATTTTTATTAGCGCCCCCAAGGGGGTGAGGGTATATTGGGCCATTTTTTCTAAAAACCTCAAGAATGATTGATCAAGCAAGAGGCTAGGATGAATCCTTATAACCGGTTTTGCACCTTTGTAAAAAGAGACGTCTGTTTGCCATACAATGCCCCATAAAGTTCTTGGACCAAAAGGTACCTTAACAATCTGTCCCTTGGAAAGAGGTCTGGGACTGGTATAGGTAAAGGTCTGGTTTAAGGGCACTGGCAGAGCAACCGTGATGAAGTGGGACAGTTTTTCCAGGTTTTTTTCCAGAGTTTTTTCCAAAATGATGAAAAGTACTTTCTTTACAGTGCCAGAAAGAGAGAAGTTTGAAAAGGTATCAAAAACTCTCTTTCCAAGGCTGATTTGCAGATACTGTTTTTATTTTGGGTCTTGCTTTAAGAACCGACAAGCCTTATTTTTCTTGCGATATTCAGCCACCAGTGGATGATCGGGGTAAGCTTTGCTTAATTTTTTGGCCAAAGCTAGTATTCCTGAAACAGCGGTATCAGGCTGGCGTCCTTTTATTCTAGAAAAAATTCTGTTTGGGTTGATATCTTTTTTAGAAAGTTCCTTAAATTGATTTTTTGAAAAAGGATTAATTTCAATCAGCCGTTGCAAGGCTACATTTGTCAACTCTTTCAGATAATTAATGGAGGGAAGTTCTTTTTGCAAATAACTTTTTTGCCATAAAAGCCATTTGTCCACTTTAGCAAATTTCAGTAAGTCGTTGATGATGGTTAAAGATTCCATGTATTTGTTTAAGAACTTTTGTTTACTTTTGGCACCGTTGGTGTACCTATTTACAAAGGCCTCTTTGGAAAGATCTTCTCGGGTTAAATAGATACCCCCCAGCCATTCGACAGCAGGAAGCGGATTAGGGCATGTAATCTTCGTGCTGGGTAAAATTTGGATCAATTTTTTTAGAAGGAATCTACCAGAAATAGAAGGAGAAGAGGTTGAAGGGTTAGAAAAGGATATTCTGCTTTTAATACTATTTTTATCAAGGTAGAGGTTTGTCGATCGTCGTCCTTTAATAATTTCACTCAGGGCATCATAATAAGGAAATCCCTTAGGTTGTTTGTTTAAAGGAGGCTTTAGTTCGGTAATGTATTCCTTGTATTTCTCTAATTTTTCAGGATTTTTTTTAACTTCTATCCGCAATGCATTATTATCTAATCCAGGAAAACCCACCGTTATAAGGCTTTTTTTAGAAGAAGAGTGGCGAAGTATTGCTTTTAAGGAGCTGCCTTTTTTTTTGTGATCTTGGTCCATGCCATCAATAAAGTTATCAATGTCGATGTACATCCAAGACCACGGATTAGAGGTAAATTGCGGTTCAAGTTTTAAAGCTTTTGGGAAACAAGGGGCCAGCAAGCGAAACAGGTTAGCACCGGTGACAGGCATAAGACGAAACGTTTTATTAAAGAAAGGTAGGACTTTGGAATGCTCTTGTACTTCAGGGTGTTTGATAAAATCATCTAAAAAAAAAGGGCGAAAGTTCTGGGGATATTCAGCAGCTAAGGCATCAAACTGCTCTTTGTTGGCCCAGTACGTAGGCTTGTCTATGGAAAACAAGATAGTAGTCGGGGATTTTTGTTCCTGACATTTCTTTAAAAATTCTTTGACGGCGTCAAAAGTTCTTTTTGATCCAAAATCCTGCCCTCCAATATCCACTTCAGGCATCTTAACAGATGAAGGTATTTTAGCACTAACGGCATCACCCATATCCTCTAATAAATCTTGATAACCCGTAGCCCAAAATAAATTTAAAACGCAAGGGGTTTTGGGTAAGGTCAGGGCCATAGCTGCAGAAGGCAGTAGAGCTATGGCTAGATTTAATAGGCTTTTTGAAGACATACGTTTTTTCAGGGACTTAGTGGAACCTAAAATGAGAGTATTACTTCTTTTGATAGAGAGCATTCGATCGAACTTAAAAGACTGATTTCTTATAAGAACTGTAAAATGCTCGTTTGTCAAGATTCTTTTTTAATCATCGGGTGATGACAGCTTTTTGATATGTGAGGTCTTTGAAGAAAAGTTTTGAGTATGCTCGTAGGTGCTAACGCGCAGATCTTGGGGGTAGGCTTTTTTTAATTTTTCCACGATATGGTTGCAAATTTTTCCATAAATCCCTTTTTTTCTAGAGTGTATTTTGGCAAAAGGATAAATCTCTGCCAGACGTGTGAAAGCGCAGTCTGTGAGTTCTGTTAAGTTCTTTTTTTTAAGCTCGATGGTGTTTCCAGGAAAATATTTTTCCTGCCATGCAAACCATTTCCCTAAGGGGGCTAGGCGCAGTAAATCTGTAGCGACAGAACAAGTTTCTAAAAAATTTTTCGTAAAAGAAGGGTGCTTTTTCTTAAAACTTGTGATCATAGGATCCTGGCGCATTTTTAAGGCAATCCCTGAAGTGAGAGTTCCGATTCCCCATTCGAAAGCCCGGACAGGAGGAGGAGATTCAATAATCTTTGTTTCGTGAGCTTTGTTTGCAGATGCCAGGTAATGGGGAATCATTGTTGTATTAAAAGAGTCAGCAATAATTTTGCGAATATTTTGATTGTTTTTTGAGAAGTATTTATTATTAAAAGATTTTCCTAATATAAATTGTAATAAATAATTGCAATAATCAAGAGATACTTTTTTTCTATAGCATTTATTTAAGAACAAGGATACTTTTTCTATAAGAGGCTTGATTTTTTGGGTCACTTTTGTAGAAGAGATATTAAATTTTAAAGCGTTGGTATCTACGTAAGGGATTTTATCAAGTAGCTTAATAGTAGATATGTGTTGATTCTTTGAAAGTTTGCTATTAAGCATCAGTTCTAAAGAATTTTTCTTTCCTGCATAACTATTTTGGATCCCATCCACAAAGTTGTCTACATCAAAATAGGTAGAAATATAATTAGAACTGTTGGTTTCCAACCATTCAGGCGTGCAAGAAGAGAGCATGCGAAAGCAATTGGAACTCATGTTGGGTCGAAATTTTGTGCCATATTCTTTTATGAGTGTGTAAGAAGCAGGATATTTATTTTTGATCAATTCTGAAAAATCTTCTAAAAATGACACCCGGAAATGATCTGGAAATTGTTCTTTAACTGCATCAAATCCTTGTTTATTAGCCCAGTAAGTCAGTTTGTCGACGGTAAAAATAAGTTTTACCTGGGGATTTTTCTTTTGGGCAGCTTGCAGGAACTCTGTTATACCTTCAAAGGTCTTTTTAGAACCAATAGACCCCCCGCCCAACTCTACCGCAGGGATATCTTTTAAGGCTTCTGGGGTAGGGGAAAAAGAGTGAATTTCAGGCATTGCCCCTTCCAGCCCTGTTGTCCAGAACAAGTTTACAAAAAAAGGACGATGCTTTGTTTGTTCAGCGCTTGGTATTTTAAGAGCACTGATCTGAGGCGAAAGTATTCCAAGAGTCATAAGAAATACTTTTTGAAGGCTCTGTTTGGTGGAAACGAAATTCATCTTTTTGTCATAAAAGGAAAACATAGTAAATGTCAGAACTTTTTTGATTACTATACGCCCTTTCGTGAAAAAAAACATCCTTAAGGTATTAACTTGAAGACTTTGTTTTTCTTTTTATATTCGTGCATTAAAGCGTAATCAGGGTAAGATTGGGTTAATTTTTTCCCTAGGGTTTGCATTGCAGAGATCACGGTATCGCATTCTCTTCCCTTAGATCTGGAAAATGGTCTGTCCGGGCGAATATATTTTCTTGAAAGTCCTTTAAAAGTTATTTTTTCAAAAGGGTTAATTTTCATAAGTCTTTCAAAAGCTGTGTCGATCAGTTTCTTAAGATTGGAAACAGAAGGAAGTCCTTGTTGCAGATAGTTTTGCTGCCATAAAAGCCATTGTTGAGCTTTTGAAAATTTTAATAAATCGTTCATAATACCTATAGATTCAATATAATTTTTCATGAAATTTTTATTATTATTAATGCATTTTTTGACGAAAGAATCTTTGACAAGGTGTTGTGGAAAGAAATAGATTCCTCCTGTCCATGAAAGAGCGCAGTGTGGACAAGAGGAGTGGAGTATTTTAGCTTTGCATTTTTGCATTAATTTCTTTAACAAATGTCTGCCCGTTATGGATTGTAGCAGTCTGGGATTGTGCATTTCCTTTCTTTGTTGTGTCATTGCAGTACTGAGGTAGCTTTCTACAGAATGATTGCCTTTAAGAATCTCCATTAAATGATCAAAATAAGGAAAACCCATCGGCTGCTTATCTAAAGGATGCTTTAACTGCGTGATATATTCTTTGAATTGGTTTGATTCTTGAAAGGCAGGTTTCATCTCTAAACGAAGTACACTATTATTCAAGAAAGGCACTTTTGTGGCAAAAAGATCTGCAGAATGAGGAGATTGTTTAAGGACCACGTTTAAAGAACTTTTTTTTCCTAAACCATCTTGTTCTATTCCATCTACAAAATTATCAATATCGGTATACATCCAAGACCATGGATGGCTGGTCAATTTCTGATCAAGTTTTAAAGCTTCAGGGAAAAAGGGGGCAAGTAATCGAAAAATGTCCGATCCAATAACCGGCATAAAATTAAAAGATTTATTTAAAAAAGGTAAAATTTTAGGGCATTTTTGAACTTCAGGATGATTGACGAATTCGTTTAGAAAGAAAGGACGAAAACTGTTGGGATATAAGGAAGATAATCGATCAAAATGTTCTTTATTGGCCCAGTATGTGGGCTTATCTAAGGCAAATAAAATGGTCGTGGGGGACTGTTGTTTTTGACATTCTTTCAAAAATTTTTCGATGGTATCAAATGTTTTTTTAGATCCAATAGTTGGCCCTCCGATTTCTACTGAAGGTGCTGAAATAGCCTTAGGGCTGATTTTTTCTGCTTCAAGAATGCCTTCGTACCCAGTGGCCCAAAACAAATTCAAAACGCAAGGGGTTTTGGGTAAGGTCAGGGCCATAGCTGCAGAAGGCAGTAGAGCTATGGCTAGATTTAATAGGCTTTTTGAAAAAATATTTTTTTTCAGGGACTCAGCGGAACCTAAAATGAGAGTATTACTTCTTTTGATAGAGAGCATTCGATCGAACTTAAAAGACTGATTTCTTATAAGAACTGTAAAATACTCGTTTGTCAAGATTCTTTTTTAATCATCGGGTGATGACAGCTTTTTGATATGTGAGGTCTTTGAAGAAAAGTTTTGAGCATGCTCGTAGGTACTAACGCGCAGATCTTGGGGGTAGGCTTTTTTTAACTTTTCCACGATGTGGGTGCAAATTTTTCCATAAACCCCTTTTTTGCTAGAGTTTATTTTTGAAAAAGGATAAATATCTGCCAGACGTTTGAAAGCGCAGTCTGTGAGGTCTTTTAAGCTCTTTTTTTTAAGCTCGATGGTGTTTCCAGGAAAATATTTTTCCTGCCATGCAAACCATTTCCCTAAGGGGGCTAATTTTAAAAGATCTGTGCCAATAGAACAGGTTTCTAGAAAATTTTCTATGAAAGAAGGATTCTGGCGCTTGAAAGTCTTGGCCAAGGGGTCTTTTTGTATTTTTGACGTAATGCGATTCATTCTTACTCCTAAGCCCCATTCAAAAGCACGTTTAGGTGGAGGTGATGGAACAAATTTTATTAAAGATCTTATGTCTAATAAAAAATTGAAAAGCACATAAATATGCTGTGGGTTAGCAAGAACTTGGCGGACCTTTTTTTCAGAGTCCTTCAAATAATTTGAGACTGGCGTATTCCTTAATAAAATTTGAAGGAGACGGTTATAGTAATCAGGGTAATATTGCTTTATTCCCAGAGACGACGCTCTTTTTTCGATGCGTCTTCTAAAATTGTTAAGAAAACTTGGGTCAGAGGCATCTACCCTGAAGGCATTTGTCTCTGGGTAAGGCATTTTTATACCAAATAACGGATACTTTTTTAAAGGTTTTTGATTCAGAATAATTTCCAAAGAATTTTTTCTTTTCTTGTGACTTTGTTCAATCCCATCAAAAAAATTATCGATATCAAAATAAGCTGCAGAATACGAATGATATTTTTCAAAACCCAACCACTGGGGCTGAAAAAGAGCCATCATACGAAAACAATCCGAACCCAATGCCGGCCCAAAGGTAGTCGAAAAATCCTTTAGAAGTTTAGAAGATACAGGAGTTTCTTTTTCTAAATTTTGGGCCAGCTCTTCTAAGCGTGATACACGGAAATGATCTGGAAATTGTTCTTTAAGAGACTCAAATCCTTGTTTATTGGCCCAGTACGTGAGGTTATCGACGGTAAAGATAAGCTTTATATGGGGATTTTTTTTCTGAACAGCTTGAAGAAATTCTCTTATGCCATCAAAAGTCTTTTTAGAGCCAATAGAGCTTCCTCCTAATTCTACGGGAGGCATATCTTTTAAGGCTTCTGGCGTAGGGGAAAAAGAGTGAATTTCAGGCATTGCCCCTTCCAGCCCTGTTGTCCAGAACAAGTTTACAAAAAAAGGACGATGCTTTGTTTGTTCAGGTCTGGGAAGATTCAGCGCTTCCAGCTGCTGGGATAATACACCCCAGAACATCAATAATATTTTCTGAAGGCTGGGTTTGGTGGGAATGCAAGATGTCTTTGTGTACTTAAATGAAATCATGGAAAGATTACAGGATTTTTTTGAATACTTTAGACGCTGAAATCAAAAGAATCTGTAAACTTATAAGAAATGAATACTATTTAGAAAAATATAAATTATATTCAGGCCGAAATTTGAAGACTTTATTGATTTTTCTATATTTGTGTAACAGCAGATGATCTGGATACGCTGTGGTTAATCTATTACCCCAAGTCAACATAGCAGAAATGGCTGTATGGGGGACGTATCGTTTTTCCCTAATTTTTTTATCCCGGTCTAAAGTTTTTTTGGAACACTTCTCAAAATTTTCGGTGGGAAATGGATTAATTTGGATGAGCCTTTCAAAAGCGATACCTATCAATTTTTTTAGATTATCGGTGTAAGCCAAGCCTTTTCCATAGCTGTTTTGCCAAGAAAGCCATTTTTGAACTTTTGAAAATTTTAAAAGATCATTCATAACTCCAGCAGATTCCAGATAGTTATCGATAAAATGGGGATTTTTGTCCATATAGACGCGGGTAAGAGTCTCTTTTTCAAGACGCTCTCTGCGTACAGACGCTCCACATGTCCACTCTAGAGCTAGAGGGCTTTTTGGGAATTTTACATGCTCAGTGGGCAAAATTGTTCGAAGCTTTGCAAGTAACCCTCTGCCTGTGGTCAGAATAACGTTAATGGGGTCATAAATTTTTTGTCGTTGCTGTATGTTATATAAATTTGTATACTTTTCAACAGTAGGCGTACTTTTGACCATTTCTACAAGATTATCGAAATAAGACAAAGAATTGGAAAAATTGTTTAAAGGGGGACTTACGGAAAGGATGTGATTTTGAAATTTTTTTAATTTCACAGGGTTTGCTTTGACGTCTATGCGAAGGGGCTCGTTATTAATAATTTTTTTCTTAGAACCGTTTAGAAACAGTTGCGTGGATTTATGGTTAGACTGGCTGATTAGCTTGTCTAGGGCACTATTCTCACCAGTTTCTTGAGCGTTTATCATCTGATCAACGTCTATATAAATCCAAGACCAAGGATTCTTCGTGATGGCAGGATCAACGTTAAGGGCTTCAGGAGCGCAAGGGGCCAGTAAGCGAAAAAGATCTGAGGCCACTACCGGCATCAGACGAAGCGCAGTATTTAAAAACGGCAGTATCTTGGAATGTTTTTGAATTTCTGGGCTTTGAAGGAAGTCTTTGAAAAATGACAGACGAAAACGTTCAGGGTAATCCGCACAAAGCTGGTCAAATTGTTTTTTATTAGACCAATACGTAAGGTGATCGATGGTAAACGAAATAATGTCAGACGTATTCTTTTTTTGTTCTAAAAATTTTCTAATAGCTTGGAAAGTCCTTTTGGATCCAAATTTTTCCCCACCAATGTCCACGGACGGCAGTTGAGGGGAGGCCAGAAGAGTTTGTGTTTCTTTCTCGTTCATCTCTTCCAGTAAATCTTCATACCCCGTGGTCCAAAACATGCCGATAACACGAGGGGTTTTGTCAGATTTTTGTACAGCCAAACAATGATCTGAACATACAGAAGTCAGGCAAAGAAAAAAGATACTTTTTATAACAAAGCTTTTTTGAAGACCATGCATAAAAATTCTAGGAAGGGGAAAACAAGTCATGAAGAAAAATGCAATAACTTTAGATTTTTATATTAAGATGCATTTCGTTTGAACATTCAAATTATTTATCTTTTCTTCATTTATATTAATCTGAGACTGCAAAACTAAATTCATGTCCTTACAGCATGAAAAACGAAGAGTATGCAGAAATACACTAAAAGATTTTGGTTCTGTGCAGGGTATCTTTGATGAAGGCAAAAGACTGGAAGAATTTTAGCTTTTTATGAAACTATATTGATAGATTAGGTTGCGTAGGGGAAGAGAATACTTTATCGATGTACTGTAGGCAAGCCGTGCGATCAGGTGACGTATTTTGTTGCAACCACCATTGATAAGTCTCTTTTAAAAGACGGCCGACTTCGGTTCCACTGTACCCTTTTTGCAGTAAATCATTTCCGGTTAATGGAAAGGGGCGAGGCGTCCAACGGTCAATTTTAACAAAATGTTCTTGCATAAGGGGAATATCCAACCACATCCAGAGGCGATCCTTGGTGACTTTAACCCCAAAAGCATACAAACTTTCTAAGATATCGGGCCAATGCGGGCGTAGAGGGGTATTGAGGATAGAGCACATTTTTTTCTCAGCGTTCGATAGCTTTAAGCCCTGGAGGTGGCTTTGTCCCAGGTGGCATAAGCGTACCCACACCGAGGCGCGTTGTCCAAGTTCTTTTTCTAAAGTCTGTAAAGTCCAATTGGAAACTTGAAAATCACTGCCTAGAATCAGAGATAAAAAGTTATTTTTCTGCATTTGTTGTAAAACAGGCCAAGGATCTGGCGCATCCAACAAACGTAAGAATTCTTTTGTGATGCGCTCTTTGGATAAAGAGGCTAAATTGTCTTTCAAAGCGCAACAGACTTCCAGACCTCTAGCGTCTAAAGGGGGGCGGCCATGATAAGCGTACATCCTAAAAAAACGCAAAATGCGTAGAAAATCTTCTAGGACTCTTTTTTCCGGACATCCGATAAAGCGGATAACACCTTGGTTTAAATCCTGGACTCCGTTGAAAAAATCATAAATCTGCCCCCAACGATCGATGTACAGCGCGCCAATGGTAAAATCTCTGCGGCATGCATCTTGGTGCCAACAGGGGACGTAATCTACATCTGCCCAGCGGCCATCCGTCTTACGATCTTGACGCAAGGTGGTAATCTCGTAATGAACCTTATTCAAGACAGCTGTTACCGTGCCATGCTTTAATCCAGTAGGAATGCACGTAATACCAGCATTCTGTAAACAATGAGCTACTTTTTCCGGTAATAAAGGAGTTGCAAGATCAAAGTCCACGGGTACTTTGCTTAAGAAAGAGTCTCGCACTGCTCCTCCTACGAACCGAATCTCTGCTTTTCCTGCAAAAGCTTCAAGAAGTTTTCTAACGCCTGATGATTGTAACCAAGAAAAGCGGGCATCCATTTCCACGCCTAATATCTGTTAAAGAGACGCGTAAGAACGTATTTGCCCTGAAAGATCCAGAGCTTGTCCCGTTCCCCTGGCCACACACAACAAAGGATCATCTGCTACGCGCACTTTTAGTCCCGTTATAAGATTGATTCTTTCACTGAGGCCATCCAAAAGAGCTCCTCCTCCGGTTAAAACGATTCCATGTTCTGCGATATCAGCTGCTAGCTCGGGAGGAGTTTTTTCCAATGTGGCTTGAACAGCTCCTAGCATCATCATAATGGGTTCTTCTAAGCTTTCAGCAATTTCTGCTTTGGTAACTTCAATTTCTTTTGGGATCCCCAAAGTAATATCGCGTCCTTTAACTTTAATAGATTCATTCTCGTCACCTTTTTTGATGTACGCTGTTCCTAAAGCACATTTTAACTTTTCCGCTGTATTTTCGCCTATGGAAAGATTTTTAGCGCGTCGAAAGAAATAAACAATTGCTTCATCCAACTTGTTGCCCCCGTACCTTACAGAGGTTGACAGTACCACGCCTCCTAAAGAAACGACTGCAACTTCGGTGGTGCCACCTCCGATATCTACGACCATCGACCCGACAGGGGCCATGACCGGAAGGCCAGATCCAATAGCAGCTGCCATAGCTTCTTCGATTAATAAGACTCGGCGAGCCCCTGTACTGAGGGCAGCATCGTGGATGGCTCGGCGCTCTACAGCTGTTGCACCTCCGGGGACACAAACGGCAATATCAGGATGAAAGAGGTTAAAAGTTCGACTCATAAAGCTCAACCGGCTGCGTACTTTTCCGATAAAAGATTTTAACATCAGTTCAGAAATATCAAAATCGGCAATGACGCCATCTCGCAGAGGTCTAAAAACTTCAATTCCCGGAGGGGTTCGGCCTAACATAGATTTGGCTTCCTCGCCCACCGCAAAAACCTTACGAGAATCCTGGTAAACAGCTACTACCGAGGGTTCATTCAAGACGACCTTCCCCCCACAACACAAAATTGTGTTTGCCGTTCCCAAATCAATCCCAATTTTGTCTGATAAAAAAGAAAATTTCTTAATTTTTATGCCTAACATTCGTACCCTTACCACACTTATCAATCATATATTAAAGTAAAAAAAAAGCTTTGGAAACCCCAAGGTTAGAGCTCTTTTTTCAGAAAAATCTAAAGAAGGAAAGCTTTTTCGAATAGGAAGAGTCCTTTTTTCTAGAACTCTTCTTCATTACTCTGAGGTGTTGTAAACCGTATTTTGTGTACCCTAAGATTTCTTTATCACAAGGGTGTGCAAAGCACGAAAATTAAAGAGCATTGTGTGTGTTGATGGCATCACAGATCTACTATTTTAGATTAGAAAATGCAGCAACTTTTAGTCTGAAAATTTAGTTTGTTCAATTTTCAAATATATCAGACTGTTAACGATTTTCCGAAATTAGAGGTAATGTCATTTTTTTTAAACGATACCCCACAAAAAAGATGATCACTGTGCCTACAAGGGCGCTTAAAGGAATTAAGCCCAGACCGTAACGATAAGCTGTAAGGTCATATACCTTTGCCCCTGTGGCTGAAAGTTCTCCGGCCCAAAAAAAGTCGGTGGTCAGCCCAATCAGCGTGTGAAAAAATAATCCCCCGGCCATATTCAAGCAGTTTAAGAAAGCTGTAGCGACTCCTAAATATCTTGCAGAGACCCATTGAGGAATAGAAGCAAAAATAAGGGCCTGATAACAGCACATAACTCCAATGATTAAAAAAAGTGCGGATAAAAGAAGTGTATTTGTGATAATTCCGGTCAAAACAGCAGTTAAAAACAAAAAAATTCCCAGACCACAAAGACCGATTAAAGTGTAGGTATTGAATTTTTTTGAAAAAGAAGTTAGTAATGGCCCCCCCATTATCAATCCAAAGAAAATATAGCTTACTAAATAAGCGGCTTCAGAGTTAGAGTAATGATAGGCTTGTACCAAAAAGTCTGGCCCCCAGGCATCTACTAACCCTTCCATAACACCTACCAGCAACAAATTCACAGCTCCGATCATCCAAATCCATTTACAAGAAAGCAGTTTCCAGAAATCTTCAGATTTTAATTGAACGGACGTAGTAGAAGAATTTGTATTCAGTGTATTTGGTTGGTCTTCAGTTTGACGAGGAGGTTTTCTTAAGAAAATGTATCCAAAAGTTCCAATAAGGCAGGCGCCGAAAGAAAGGGCCACGCCTACGGTTTGACCCGAATACTTGGTTATCAAAGAACTTAAAGGACCGCCTCCAAATATGGCTCCGCAAAAACCTAGTGCAAAACTTAATCCGACCATGCGGGCGTAGTCTTTTTTTGGGAAAAATAAAGAAATGACAGCACATGTGGCTAAAAACCCTACAGCAGATCCGGTACCAATGAAAAATCGTCCCAATAACGCCAGGGTGTAATTGTTGGTATAAGAAAAAATTAGCCCCCCAATACCGCACAACCAAGCCATCGCTAAAAGTGCGAAGCCGGGGCCTTTACGTGCAATCAACAGCCCGACAGGAATTTGCATACCCGCGTATCCGTAATAGTAAATAGAAGACAGCAATCCGAACCCTGTTGCATCAATGGAAAATTGCTTCATGACATCTGTTTTAACCAGCCCTAACCACAGACGAAACGTAAATTGATAGGCAAAGAACAAAATAGGTAACAGCCACATAAAAACAGAACGCCATCTGATAGCATGTAAACCACTTAAATCTTTCACTTTTCCTCCATAATCTAAAAACCAGAGTTAAGCTTGCGCAATCCTTTATTGTGAACTTTCTTTGTTTAAAAATCAAGAAAACAAGAACTTTCCTTCTGCCTCAGAGTTGTAGGCTTCAGAGCTCCGAGTGCAAAATGTATATTTTAAAAATTGGAAAAGATGAATTTTGATAAAAAATCAATTACTTGTTAACAGAATTCAATTGAGCAGAGGTTTTGGAATTGTTGTTCGCCAAATTTTAAGCGAAAAAAAAGAAACTCCCGATGTTGCTTATAAGGATCAAAATTTAGATCAAAAATTTGGAATCATGCTATATAACGGTTTTACTATGGCAAACAAAAAAAAACTCTTAAACGACGATTTGCAGTATCTTATTTCCCAGATATTTATTGTATAAGAAGAAGAGATTAAAAAAGTAACAGTAGATTCTTTTCTTAATAAGGTTCAATCCTATTGTTTTCTGAAGGTCAACCGTATTCCTGGATAAAAAATGCAGCCGAAAATTCTTGGAGTGCGGTTTCAAATCGGTAGAAGAAGCGTTGGTGATTATCTTCTCTTGATCTCTTTATAATAGCTCTACGAAAATTATTGTCAAAGATAAAAAAATCTTTTAAAATGAAATTCTTGGGTGTTTAGCTCAGTGGGAGAGCACTGCCTTCACACGGCAGGGGTCGTTGGTTCGAATCCAATAATACCCACGTCTTTTTTAAGTCGCAATTGTGGCAGAGTTTTTATGCTTTCTTTCCAAACAGTGTCTTGCGATGGTTTATTAGACTGCAAGGTAAAAATTGTTCAAGCTGGGCAGGGATACAAGGCCAGTATGCCTTGTGCTTTGTTGGCAGCATCGGTGTCTGAAAGACCTTCAGGTCTCGTATTAGATGTGGGTTGCGGCGTAGCAGGGGCAAGTCTTTGTTTGGCCTGGAGGTTTCCTGGGATCGTGATCCATTGTATAGATTCTTACCGTCCATTTTTATCCTACGCTCGTCTGAATCGAAAGATTAACTCTTTTGCCGATAGGTTGGTTTTTAGGGCTGGAAGTGTTGCAGATTATGATCAAGTTTGGCCTATCTATGACGTTGTCATGACCAATCCTCCTTTTTATGATCCTAAAAACGCTAAGGAATCTCCTAATTCTTACAAACGTCAGGCCCATGTACTTCAAATCCCTTTGGCTACTTGGGTAGATTTTTGCTGGCAGTCTTTGACTGAAAAAGGGCAGTGCTTTTTTTTATTTCCTTCTTTCCGGGCTCAAGAGGTTTGTGATTTGATGCAGCAGAAAGATGGTTCTTCTCTTTTTCAACTCCCCATATTTTTTTCACCACAGCGTCCGGCTCCGTGGATGCTGTTTCAGTGGAATAAAGATTCATCCGCACACAGAGTGTTGCCGCCCTATCTTCCACCTTTTTATAATGCCAAAGGGCAATTAGAACCCTTTGGAAGAGCCGTGTTTAACGATGGCAGCAGTTTGCAGCATGCCTTTAGAATGGTTAGCAGATTAGGGACAAGTTAATATCCCCAATCGCTTTTGCGTAGCTTTTGATATTAGGGCAGCCTATTCAATAGGACTGTCTTCGGGAAGGGCGGTATTGTCCTTGAATTTCCTTAATTGATCCAGGGTTTCTTTTTCAAGGTACCTTAAAGGGATATTGGTGTGTGTATTAAATATCGGACACCAGTGCTTTTGATACAGAACTATTTTAAAAGAATCTTCGTGTTGAAAATTTATCTGGAGTTTATCAGATTCTTTGTGGAGTTTAAAATGTTTCGATATTCTTACTTAAGGTTTGTTCTAAGGCATTTTTAAGATGATTGTCAGCCATATTTAATGTATATTGCATTTTTGCATCTACATTACGAGCATTTTCCAGAGATTTTGCTATTTCCTGCACAAATTCTTGGGTAAATTTCTTTTTGGAGTCTAAATTCTCTTCAAAGTTATTTTTAACAGATTTTTTATAGGATTGTAAATCTACACCTGGCAGATTTTCACGATCGTTGTTGATTAAAGATAAAAGCGTTCTCTAGCGTACACTTAAGTCTTCAGTTTTTAAAATATTTTTTATGAGGCTTTGAAAAAATGTTTCATCAGGATCAATACCCAGAGCGTGATAGACGCAGGCTCCGTCAGGCATAACGGGAATTTTTAAAAATTGTTTCTCAGAGCCATTTACTAAAACATCTAAGATTTCTGCATCAAAGTACCAAGAGCTATTGTTAAGATCTTTTGCTTGAAGGAGTATTATTTCTTGTGGTAGATGTTTTCCGTAGTTTTCTTTGAAAGAACTCGTATTTTTCTGAAAATCTGTAAGGTTTTTCTGGGCGGCTTCTAAATATTGGTTAAATCCCTGAAAAGGCCTAATATTTAAAAGGGCTTCTTGCGTCTGGGTAGGGTTTTGAAGGATTCAATAAATCTCTTGTGAAAATTATTTAGAAATTATTTTAATCCAATCATCACTTAAATCACCTGATTTAATTTTTATTTTATAATTTTTGATATTTTTCATAATCTGGAGATTGTTATCTATCAAAAATAAAAATTTATTCCAGCGATCCTGGGGATTTGTTATGTTTAAGATTTCTACGATAAAAGATTCTAGAAGAGTTGAATCTTTTTTTATGCCCAAAACATCATAAGTGCTGTATGTGGAAGGTATTTTGATCCGTTCTTGTGCAGAATTAGCCATAAATGGAAACATAAAACAAAAAGATAAAATTTTAAATAAAAATGTCATATGTTTTTTTATTAATTTTTATTTGAACCTCTTCGCCGAAGGTGCAAGATTTTGTTAGACTAGTTATTCGATGCCCTTAATCAAATTCTTTGGTGCAGCAAAAGCGTTTCAGTTCAAAAAATAATCGTAACTTAAAATGGTTATCTTTGGCTCAAGTGTGTCAAGACAGTTTAGATGCCGTCTTTAAAACAAAAGAATTTATGTACAGCAATCTTTTAAGGGAGTGGCCCTTGGTGGTGGGGCAAGAAATTGGGCGTTATACGTTGGCTGAAAAAATTATCCCTCAAGATAAGCAAAGTATTTTGTATGTGAAAATACACCCCAGCATGATGCTAAAATCTTCTTCCTGGACTTATTCTATTTTGCAAAGAGTCAATCAGTACCTGGGGTCGAACACCATTGCTCGCATTGTGTATCGTCAAGACAATATTCAGCATTCAGAAAAATTTGTTCCTGTTGTGGTTTCGGAAGAGATAGTGACTTCGCAAGACGAATTTTTAAAGCGCCATCCTGAACTTTCTAACCTTCCAGAAACTTTGAAAAATGCCCTGGTGGGCCTGGCCCAAGCTTTGGAAGCTTCTAAAGCAAAGGCACCTTCTTAAGGATTTTCGTCTATTTTTGCAGGAGGTGTTTCTGTAGGCAGACACACCAAAGACGCAGCCTCTTGAGGATTAATAAAATCAAAACCTTCAGCTTTAATCGCACAAATAACTTTTTCTAAACTATCGGCTGTATTTTTATGAATATCGTGAAATAGGATAATAGAGCCTGGTTGTAAGTTGGGCTGAATTCTACCCCACACTGTCTTAAAAGAAGGACGTTTCCAATCAAAAGTATCGATGCTCCACATCATGATCATCATTCCTAATTGTTTAGTACTGGAAATAGTTTCAGCGTTATAGCTGCCGTAAGGAGGCCGAAACCATACAATTTCTTTTTGATAAGGGGAAATAGCCTGGTTGGTTTTTATTAAAATGCCTAGTTGCTGTGCTTTGCAGATTTTTGTCATAGACTTATGATCAAAAGAATGGTTCGCCAATAAGTGGCCTTTTTGTACCATATTCTTTAAAAGAAGGTCTGTTGCTTTTGTGATGCGCTGACCCAGCACGAAAAAGATGGCCTTAATACCATGCTTTTCCAGAATTTTCAGGATCTGAGGTGTGACCTTAGAGCTAGGACCATCATCAAAAGTCAGCAAAACTTTTTTTTCTTTGCAGCCTTTAATTTTGTTAATAACGATAGAATGACAATCTGAAAAACAGAAACCACATAAAAAAATAGAAGAAAAGATAGCAGTTTTTATTTTCAAAATCCGTTAGTATTTTTGCCCTAGCATCATTTTATGCTAACAGATCTGTAGAAGGGTTACAAGATTTCTAGTTCCTGTGTGTGGGAAAAGCTAGATAAATGAGATTCGGTAGATCTACTTTCTTCTGAAAATTCTTCTTCATCGTTGAGTGCAAGAGGCAGTGTATCAGCAAGCTTTTTTCTACTCACCCAGGTTACAAGAGTAAATTGTGTTCCGTATTTAGCGGTTAATCTGTAGGTTTTTATTTCTGGATTAGGGGAAAGCGTATAACAAGAGGTTCTATAAGAACAGCCTTCTTCTTCCGTGTTTGTTTCTTCGTAAGGCTGTGTAGGGTTTTTGGAACGAGCTTCCTCAGCAAACAATCCTACCTTATTAATCATAGCTTCAAGTATGTCCATTTCTTTTTCGTTGAATTTAATATATTTGTTTTTGACTTCATGGAATAAATTGTAAAATCCTTTTTCTAATAGTGGTTGTACTTCTTTGCTTTTCTGTGTAATACGTCCACTATCAGAAGAACTCTCAGTTCTTGACTCATTTTCAAAAAATGCCATTTTCCAATAAAGTGGTGTTGTTGCAAAAGAGTGTTGTGTAGATATAAAGCTGAAAATCCATAAAATTTTTTTCATTTTCCTGCCCTTAAAAGAACATTGAAAAAAAATTATAAAGAAAATTTTTATAAATGTAAAGGAAATGAGGTGACGCATTGCAGTTTCCTGCGCGATTTAACGTATTGTAAAAAAATGAAGACGTTGGCACAAAATATTTTTTTTGCTAACGTTGGGACATGTTTGAATTCATGATGACCATGTTAAGACCAATCAGTGTTTTTTTAATTTTATTCGTTGCTTTATCTGCTTCTGCCAATGGAACTAAAAAATCTAATACAAAAAAGGAAGAAAAAAACAGTACAGAATTTACTGTTACATACTGGGATAAGGGAATGGAACCTCATCAGCATAAAGTGTGGAATCTGTTACTAGAAAATTTTCAACGAATTGATGATAAAGTTCAAAATGAAGTTGCCCCTACTTTGATTTTAGATTTCAGATTAGAAGATACAGACGAACGTCAAAGAAACAGAGAACTTCAATCTCGTATAGACGCAATAAAGTTTCTATTGAAAGAAGCTTTTAATGATGAAAGTTCCAGTGGTGCAAAGCATTTCATGATGTCTGTTCCACCCGTATCCTCTATTAGTTTTAGGGTCTGTGAAAATGATTTAGCTTTTGAACAAGATGCGATTGTAGAAAGTATTCAGGATCTTTATTCAGTAAAAGACCTCAATCGTATAGGAAAAATTTTAAATTGGGGAAAATATGGCTCTTTTCGTAAATTTCAAGCAAACATTTTCTTAGCTTCGGAAGAAGGAAAAGAAAAAATGACTCAAGAATTAATAAAATCTAATATTTATAATATTTTGAATTATAAAATAAGTTGTGAAAAAAAACCTATTCCCTTGGATCAATTGAAGTCCCCGTTTAAAAATGGTTCAGAAAAAACTTTATTAGAATTGCCACAAAGCCATGGGGCCAATAAAAATATAAAAAGTCATCTCATTTCGAAGAAAAGAACTTTGAGGCCTGAAAGGGTGATCAAAGATAAATAGGGTCTTCTTTGAACTTAAGATGAAAGATTCTAGAAGAATAGGGCAGGAAAAGATATATTGAAAGCGCTTAATAATCGTATTGCAACAGAAGGCGGGTGATTTCTTTCAAGTTTCCAACTGCTTTACTAGGTGAAAGAGATGTCAGGCAGGAAAAAGCTTTTTGCCCATAACGTTTTGCGCTTTCTAAACTATCATGAATGGCGTTGTACTTTTTTAAAATCTGCATCAGAGCTTCTTGCCCGTTGGCGCAGGGGGCTTTGAACAGATGTTCTAACGCGATTTGATCAGCAGAAGAACTACGTTGCCAAGCCATTAAAGTAGGAAATGTTATTTTCTGATCATAAAAATCCTGAAAAGGTTTTTTACCCCAATCTTTTGGGGGAGATACATCCCAACAATCATCCATAATTTGGAAGGCCATTCCTAAAAAATGCCCAAAGTGGTGTAAGTTGTGTAAGGTTGCGGGATATTCATCTGTTAAGCAACCAGCACTGTGGCACAAAGTGGAAAATAAAGCAGCGGTTTTATATCTGCAAACTTGTAAGTAGTTTTTGATCGAAGATGTCCACTGGATGTTTTCTTCTTTCATCTGTCCCAAAGTCATGGCAGACATTGTTTTTTGAAACAGGGATAGAATAGGTGAATGATGAATAGCAATCAGAGCTTTTAATCCTTGACTTAACAGGAAATCTCCTGCCAGAATAGCGCGTCGATTTCCCCAGATTCGATGGGCGCAAGGAAGATTCCTGCGTAGGCAGCCCTGATCCATCACATCGTCGTGCAGCAGGCTAGCCAGATGAAGATACTCGCCGGCCTTAGCCAGAAATACAAGCTTTTCTTTTTTAGACTGTTCCAATCCACAGGCCTGGGCACACAGGAAACATAAAAGAGGACGGATTCGTTGACCTCCCGCAGTGAGCAGAGGCGCAATAACTAAGGCATACTCGGGCGGAAAAGCTTGAAGGTCTTGTTGCAAAGAGGCTTTAAAATCTTGCCACTGGGGAAAATTGAAGAGCTCAGACCATCTTAAGGGATCGCGCAGGCAAGACATGGCGCATCATTTTTTAAAAAAGCACTCAAAGCTTCGAAAGTGCCTGTAAGGTAAGTCTTGACGCTGGGAACGCTGCGATCTGCCAACCCTTTTAAGACTTTTCCTGGCCCTATTTCTATGAAAGTATTGCAGCTGTATTCTACCAGATGCTCTTGAATCTCTCGCCACCGGACGGGGCTGGAGATCTGTTTTTTTAATTGCTCTTTCAGTTCATATCCTTGGGTATAGGCAAGGGCGGATGTATTCATGAAAATGGGGACTTTGCTGTCCTGAAAAGTGACATCTTCAAGGTAGGGCTGAAATTCTTCCTGAGCTTTTTGCATAAAAGGACTGTGAAAAGCGCCGCTGACATTTAACGTGATGATCATTCTGGCGCCCAGATCTTTAAGTTCTTTTTGAATAGCAGCAAGATGTTGGGGCAGGCCGCTGAGGACAACTTGTCCGGGGCTGTTATCATTGGCGATAAAAACTTGCAAATCTTTGTGCTCATCTAAGAAAGTTTTCACCACCGTCAAAGGCAACCCGATCACTGCTACCATGCCACCGTCTTCACATAAAGACATAATACGAGCCCGATTTTGAACCGCTATCAAGGTATCTTTAAAACTCAAGCTTTCTCCGGCCACTAAGCTGCTGTACTCTCCTAATGAATGTCCTGCAAAAAATGCGTATTTTAAATTAGATTCACTGCGTAAAATATCGAAAATAGCTACGCTGAGGGTCAGAAGACAAGGTTGAGTCCAGCGTGTTTGATTTAAGACTTCCGGAGCGCTGTTCCACATGATGTCCCTTAAGTTTTCTTTTAGAACATCTTCGGCTTCTTCTAGACGCTGGACTGCTATGGGAAATTGCTGACATAAATCCTGTCCCATTCCAATATATTGGGACCCTTGTCCGGGGAAAACTGCTGCAATCATGGGTATCTAAAAAAAGCTTTTCTTCACTGTAACGAAAACACTGGGAAAAGAAAAGTCAGAGCATTGCAAGCCAGAGCCTGTTCTTCAAATTTTTCAGGCTCTGATTGAGTTAAAATTTAAATTTAATCTTTTTGTTCCGTGTTTTTTATTGTTTTTTCTTTTTTTTCAAAATCTTCACTTTCTGATGAAGAATCTTTATTTTTCAATTGAGCTACTCCTTTTTCTACTTTTGAGAGATTGGCTTCGTTTTCTATTTCTTCAATTTTTTTCCGATCAGGTATATTGGGATCAGTTTCCCAAGCATCTTTTAATACAGCTTCAATGCCTTGCAATTGCTCATGAACTTCAACCGTATCTATCTGGAAGCTCATGAATTTTATAAACCCCATTCAAAACATCTTATATCCAAATAATTATTAATATAACGCTCTTCTATTTCTTCTTTTTTATTTCGAATTTTTTAGGAGCAAACATATTATATAATTCAATTTCTGAAGAATCTTCCTCTTCCGATCTTTCATTTTCCTGAGCTTTTTTCCCAGATTGAACAACAGGAAAATAAAATACCCCTAATAAGGCCATTGTAAAAAATTTTAATTTCATTTTAAAAGCAACTTTATTATTAAACTTTAATAGAAGTCTCCTAAAAAGGTTACAGTCAATCGAGCATAACACGCTTTATCTTGCTAAAGTGCAGCATATTTTATTAGTTGAACCAAAACAGATTATAGAAAATTAATTAGTTTTTTTGTAGAAATTTTTTATTAATATTATTCAGATAAAATATTTTAAAAAAGACTTTCATGATGAATATCAAAAAAATTTATTTGTTTCTATGGGGAATAGGGTTGAAAGGGGGGTACTGTTTTGCGGTTCAAGTAAGTCCTGTGGTTCCTGCGATATCAACACCTACTTTGCAACCTTCGGTGGCACCTGATTCCATAGATAAAAGTATTGAAAATATTTTGGGCGATTTTGGGGCAAGGGTTTCTTCAGTTTCCTCGGCCATTCAGGATATCTTGGTTGGCCAGTCTAGTCCGCCAGAAACCCTGCAAGGTCAGGTCAATGAGCTAAGCGCCTTTTACGATGAAAAGCTTTCTAATCTTTTGAATCTAAAGCAAAACCTTACAGTGGCCAATGCATCCAAGGATCTTGTATATCAAAAGCAAGTAGACGACAAGATTGCAGAAGCAGAGCGCAAATTGGGAATGTCTATGGGTAAAATCGAGGATATGAAAATGGCCCTCATCAAAATTCAATCGACGCCCTCTTTGAAAGCAACATCAGCGGCGCAGCCTTCGGGCCCTGTTCCCCAGACTCAGTCTGCTCCTCAACCCAATGAGGTCAACTCTCAAAATGCTCAGCAACTACTAAAGCAAACTCCAACTGCGGATACTCAGCCCCAAACTGTACCTCAGGGGGACAGCAGTGCTGCTGCTTCAGATTCTACTGTAAATCTTGAACAGCAACAAGAAGCTCATAAAGTGGCTGAGTTGACGAATAAAATTCAAGCTATTTATTACAAGACAGCGCAGGAAATATCGGTATTCCTGGGGGATTTCCCTGAACAATTAAAGCAGTTCTTTTCGCATGCAAAAGCTGTTATTACAAAGGCCCAGTCAACGGGTAAGGATGTCCACGAAATTGATCCTGAGATTACGCATAAATACCAAATGATCACCCAGGATTACGATGCAAAGAATAAGGAACTTATTAAAATGAGGGCTATTCCCAATGAGCTTACTGCCATGATTAACCAAGACAGTGCTTTGGCGGATTTAACGTCTTTTGCGGTGGATCTAAGAAATAAAATAGAAAGTTTGTTACTTAATTTTACCAATTGTACCAAAGAATGGGACTTGATCAAAGAAGAAATGAATCAAATTGTTATCTTGAAGCATCCTAATGGGGCCCCTTTGCCGGTCGATTGTTCAAGGCTTGTGCACGAAAAGGCTTTACTTGATAGTCAACTGCATCATATGCATACGACAGATCCTGGCTATAAAAAGGTGCAACAGCACCAGCAGCAATTGACACAAAATCTTAAACATTGCAGTAAGGCTCCTGTTTTGACAGAAACTAAAAACCATCCGCAAAGTCATCCTCATCCAAACGGTTTTAATCCTCATCCAAATGGTTTTAATGCGCACCCAAACGGTTTTAATCCTGCGATTGTGAAGCCACACACCCATCCTGCGGCAAATCATCAGCACTCTGCAGGCTATAGGTAGACTAGGTGGAATAAAAAATCTTTAAAAGTTTATTTTTTTATTAGTACAGAAATTTAAACTAATTAAAAGAGACAATGTTTTATATTAACATTGTAATTGAGTTTTTGTTTTTTTTATACAATGAAAGTAAATTTTTTTATAATGCCCCTTTTGTTCAAGCAGGGAAAGAGAAAACGGGAAATAAAATTTTAGAAAAAGAGGAGAAAACGAAAAAAAATAACGAAGCAATTACTCGTAAATCAAAAAACAAACCTTCTTGCCGATTTATTAGAAACAAAAGAGGCTTTTAAGAAAGAATTTGATAGTGCTTATACTGAGAACAAGAAAATTACAGTTATCCCCATTCAGAATGATGTTTATGATGATGAAACTGAAAAGGTTTATAGGCAAATAAACGAGGATCCTGTTTCAGCAAAGAAAGAAGGTACCTATCAGAAGCTGGGGGTTCTTAGAAAGCATATAGAAAAAATCGACAACGCGTGCTTTTTCAAAAATTATGGAGCTTCTTCTGTGCTTGATACTCAGTTCAATAATACCTATGATCGGAGGATCAATGAGATGAATGATGAGATCGTAAAAGTGGAAACAGAGTTAAAGGATTTAGAAGAAGATTAGATCTTAACACAATCAGAGCCTGAAATTTTTAAAGAAAAGGCTCTGATTTTTAAGGTTTTTTTATTTCAGATTACGTTGTTATTCATTACCAAAAACATCATTCCAGGTGCCAGTAGTAGAAGCTTTAGAATACTCTGTAGCCCGAGTTTCAAAGAAGTTACTGAACTCGACCCCCATCAGTAGAGAGTCCATCCAAGGCAACGGGTTTTCCGAGATGTGATAAATTTTTGGAAGTCCCAATTGGTCTAATCTGCGATCAGCAATAAAACGCACATAATTTTTTACTTCTGCAGCAGTTAAGCCCTGGAGTTCTCCTTGTTCAAAGGCCAGGTCTACAAATGCATCCTCATGCTTTACAATTTCGCGGCCTGCGTTTGTGATGGCCTCTTGCAATTCCGGGGTCCAAATATGAGGGTGCTCTTGGACCATGATATGAAACAATTGCATCAAAGAATGAACGTGCAAGGTCTCATCTCTGACAGACCATGTGACGATCTGCCCCATACCTTTCATTTTGTTAAAGCGTGGGAAGTTCAATAAAATGGCAAAAGATGCAAACAGCTGCAGACCTTCTGTAAAGGCGCTAAACACGGCAAGGGTCATGGCCATGTCAGATACGCTTTGGGGATTACAAAAGTCTTGCATGTACTCCCATTTATCTTTCATTTCCTTGTATTGGAAAAATGCTTGATATTCAACTTCTGAAATACCTAAACTATCTAAAAGATGGGCATATCCGGCGATATGGATGCTTTCTATATTCACAAAAGCAGCAAACATCATTTTTATTTCAATGGGTTCAAAATAGC
Organism: Alphaproteobacteria bacterium 40-19; assembly: GCA_001898075.1. GTDB lineage: Bacteria > Pseudomonadota > Alphaproteobacteria > Holosporales > Holosporaceae > 40-19. Next base: position 417,515 of record MKSD01000001.1, on the reverse strand, counting down.
GACAGTAAGTCTTTAAATAACACTCTCCTACCTCTACGTCCATCTGAGTAAAAAAGCGGAAAATCTGGGTTAAAAGGTTTTTTTCCGAAGGGCTGAGGTGAAAGTTCCAATCTCGCAGATCCTCTGCCATGGAAACTTCTTCCGGCAGCCAGTGCAAGCGTTGTTGTTGCAACCAGGCCTCGTAGGCAAAAGGATAACGAAAGGGTTTATAGACCGGATTGCGGCGAAATAGCCAAGATTGGCTGTCTATAAGTGTTGAGTGCTGAGAAATGGTGTCTAGTTTGGAACTCATCGTGTTCTCCCTTATTTTTTAGTTACTGACAAGAAAGGCATTCTTCATAAGAGTTGTCATTTTCTTGGAAGATTGTCGTTTCAAAAGGAACGACAGAGCCTTCAGGACGTTGAATGGAAGCCGAGCGAAGGTAATACATACTTTTCACCCCTTCTTTCCAGGCCATCCAATGGTAGTCATGCAGTGTTCTTTTGTGTGTATCAGCCCACAAAAACAAATTAAGAGACTGCCCTTGGTCAATCCACTGTTGACGCTCGGACGCTAGGCGGATGAGGTGTTTTTGATCGATTTCAAAGGCCGTTTTGAAGACTGACTTTTCTAAATCAGACAGCTGATTTAGGTGATGAACAGACCCTTTATTAGCCAAAATAGAATGCCATACTTCGGGGGTGTTTATTTCTTTGGATTCTAATAACTTGATCAGTTCAGTATTTTTTACCAAAAAAGAACCACTCAGCGTTTTATGCGTGTAGGCATTAGCGACTAAGGGTTCGATACCCGGAGACACACCTCCTGCTACAATCGAAATAGATGCAGTAGGGGCGACAGCCATCTTGTGGGTAAACCGTTCACATACTCCTGCCCGGGCTGCATCAGGACAGCTGCCACGTTCGATGGCTAAAGTTTGAGAAGCCTTGTTAACTTTTTCATGAATATGGGAAAAAATTCGTCGGTTCCAAACGCCTGCCATCACACTTTCAAGGCTAACCCTTTGTTTTTGCAGAAAAGAGTGAAAGCCCATGACGCCAAGCCCTACGGGCCTTCCTTGGCTGGACGCATAAGCAGCGTCTTTTAAAACCGATGGCGCCCTGGCAATAAAGTCTGATAAAATATTATCCAAAAACCTCATGCAATCTTCGATAAAGGTTGGATGATCTTGCCACTCTAAGAAATAATAGAGGTTTAAGGAAGAAAGACAGCATACTGCGGTACGTCGATGACCCTGGTTATCGATTCCAGTGGGTAAAAAGATTTCAGTGCACAAGTTGGATGTTTTCACCCATAAATTTTGTTCTTTCTGATAATCTGGCAGCACTTTGTTGACATTATCTTTAAAGATAATGTAGGGCTCTCCGGTTTCTACGCGTGTGGTCAGAATTTTAATCCAAAGTTCCCGGGCTGGGACGCTGCGCATGACTTGTTTGTTATCTGGGTCAACCAAATTCCACAGCTGATCTTCTTGCACAGCCAGCATAAAGTTATCCGAGATGATGACGCCGTGATGAAGATTTAAGGCTTTGCGGTGGGGGTCCCCGCCAGTAGGGCGCCTGAGCTCAATAAATTCTAGGATTTCAGGATGAGAGATATCCATGTAGGCCGCACCAGCTCCGCGCCTTAGCCCCTGCGAAATGGCCAAGCTCATGGTTTCCATGATCTTTAAAAAAGGAATAACTCCGGCGGAAACGTGATGAGTGCTGTTAGGGCTGGCTGGTTTAACATCGCTCCAAAAACTTCCAATTCCTCCACCGCTGGCACTTAAAAAGATGTTTTCGTTTAAAAGTCTGGCAATGTCTTCTAAGGACTCTCCGGCTTCATTCAGGTAGCAGGAAATGGGCAGCCTTAAGGAGGAAAATTGTTTCATTCCAGAAGGCCCACCTAACCCCGCATTACCCAGCACAGGTGTTGCAGGCATAAACCAATGTCGTGACATATAGTTATAAAGACGTTGACTATGAGAGTCGCTGTCTGCGTACTGCTGAGCGTACAATAAAGCACTTTCCTGCTCAGGATGGATGCTACTGCCTTCCTTGTCCCCGTAGGTGCTGGCTACTCGCTCAAAAAGTTCCTGGATGCTTTCCCCATTTTGAAGATACTGATTTTTCATAGTTATTTTGCCAAAATCCGTCAGTAGGCTGTCTTTGGATGGGTCAAGCTTCAGAAAGCCATTTTTAAGTTTAGGCCCCTTCGAAGTTCTTGTTTGTATTAAATTTTCTATAACCGAGTAACGATTTCCCAGTCCTTCCATACTCAAAAATGCTTTTTTCTTCCAGGGTAGTATGCGGGTTTGTGGATATCTTTTCAACTGCTTCAAGACAAAAAAAGATTAAAAAGTGCTATAAAATAAAAATAAAAAAAAGTATTTTTTTATTTTGTTTTATAATAATCGCAGAAAAAAAGTGAATCTGAAAAACTCTAAAGTTGATAAAAAGATTAGGCTTTTTGAACGGTTCGCCGCTTTAGTTAAAGCCTGAAAAAAAGATCTGCAAAAATATATTTTTAACTATGGAGAAAATTCTTCTTCACAAGCTAGCTCAGTGCCCTGACCACTTAAGGATAAGGGAATTGTTTTAAATAAAATGATTAACTCTAACGCCCAACTTTGGTGCCTGACATACCATGTATCATACCGAAAACGGTGTTTCCACTTTAGATTATTTCTGCCGTTGATCTGGGCCAAACCTGTAAGCCCCGGTAAAGCTTCCGAGCGTACTTTGGGAATAGAAGTGACATAAAATTCTGGGACTAAAGGACGGGGTCCTACGAAAGACATGTCTCCTTTTAAAATATTTAATAAAGAAGGCAGTTCATCTAAGCTGTAGTAACGTAAAAATTTTCCATACCATGAAAGTTGTACTGTTGTAGGGTCTTGAAGGCTGAAAGGGCTTAAAGGCATAGAGCGAAACTTTATGATCCAGAAGAGTTGTTCAGCTTTACCAACGCGCTGTTGGCGGAAAAAGATGGGAAAACCCATGATGATACTGCTTAATAGACACAAAACCAGCAGTAAGGGTAAAAAAAGAAGCAGTAAAGTGACAGAAGCTGTAATATCAAAACCTCTTTTTGAAATCTGAAATGCGTTTTTAAAAGGAAGACTTCCTAAAACACTGAAGCACAAAGCTTGCCCTAGAAAAATACAGAAAAACGGTAAAGAGATCAAAAATAACATAAAAAAGCTTAAAACTTTTAATGTTTTTTTTAAATTTAATAACGAGGCGAAAGAAAAAACCTTGACAAACAAAAACTCACGAAGCTTTTTAAACTAAGAGAGCGGGTGATGGGAATCGAACCCACGTGGCCAGCTTGGAAGGCTGGGGCTCTACCATTGAGCTACACCCGCATGCTGGAGAGGGCAGGATTTGAACCTGCGTAGACTCGCGTCGGCAGATTTACAGTCTGCTGCCATTAACCACTCGGCCACCTCTCCGATAAAAATTATTATATTTTTGTGACTGAGGTCTTGTCAATAGTCAGGACAGGAAACTGGGAAAAGTTTGTCAGTTGATTAAAGTATTTCTTTGCTGTAAGGGGCATGCTAATTTTACAGGGGGTAGGTTACTTGGGTTGATTTGAAAAAAACAAGTTTTATAATAGTGCTGTTATGTTTTTCTTCAGTGCAGGCTATGCGGTTGTTTACAGAAACAACAGAGGCAGAAGAAGCACAGAGTCTAAAAAAACCGTTGATTCAGAAAAAAGAAACTTCTAAAACCGAACAGCAACGTCTTGAATGGTCTTGTTCAAAAAAGTGGGCGTATTGGTGGGGGACTTCATGCTTTAGTTGTTGTAATGATGCAGCAAAAATTTCTGAAAGGTTAGCTGGGGTTTTATGCACAAAAGCCTGGCAAGATTTAGAGCCCCCTGTATTTTCTTACGATGATCCTTTTCGTGAATCTATCTGCACGCAAGAACAGCAGAAAAAAAATTGGCTTCAAGAACAAGGTGTTTTGAAGGCTGAATTGCGCTCTAAATTAGAAAAAGTGTTTTACAATGATTTGAAAGATCACGGTTTAGGGCAATTACAGGCCTATACACACCGCTTTTGGGAAAATCGGGATAAAACACTTAAAATTATAGAATCCAAAATCCGGGAAATTCTTACTAAACAAAAACAAAGTACGTTGGAAGAGTCAGAGAAAGAAGACTTGATTATTCTTCGTCAAGAACTTGAGCAAAGAAATCTAGAAGCAGCGCTTTATCGCGCAGTCTATCAGCCAAATTTTCCTTTACTTTGGATTTCCTGCCTAGATAGCGGGCATATATGTGGCAAAGAATCTTTGGACAACTTGCGAGATGCTGTAGGGTTTTGGCAAGAGACCTATGGTTCTCATGCAGTCTTGCATCAGCTTTTAGAAGTGATGCATCAACCGCATTGTCGTCCTTTGCTTCCTCATCAGGAAAACTTTGAAGGGCTTCTTCCTGAATTAAAGGTTCAATCCGGGCAACATCCAGTATATTTTGGGGAAGAGACATACTTTGAAAGCAGGTCTAAGTCTGAAGAAATTCGGATTTCAGATTCAAAAGGTTTTTCAGAATTTCAGAATAATAAATCTACTTTATCTAAAAATAATGTGTTTTATTCTGAAGCTCCAAAGTAAGAAAAGTTCAATGGGCATGAAAATTTTATCATGAGGTCGTCGACTTTCTTTTTATGGGGCGATACTGTTAGGATGAATGTGAACACTTTAAAAGGTAGGGATATATGTTTGAATTAATGGATTTACCGTATGGACAGGATGCTTTCGAGCCCTATCTGTCTGCAAGGACTTTAGAGCACCATCACAAAGGACATCATGGAACGTATGTTAGAAATCTTAATCAACTGGTGGCAGAGCACTCTGAGTATCAGGGGTTAAAATTAAAAGAAGTCATTCGCCTGAGCCATGAAAAAAAAGACACTAAAATCTTTAATAATAGTGCGCAGATTTGGAATCACGATTTTTATTGGAACAGTCTTTCTCCAATTCCTCAGGACCGGGTGATTTCCAATGCATCTTTTCAGCAAGCATTGGAAGCATCTTTTGGTTCTATACAAGCTTTTAAAGACGCTTTCGCTGCAGCTGCTTTGGGGCAGTTTGGCAGTGGTTGGGGGTGGCTGGTTCTGAAAGACGACGGAAAGCTGGACATTGCGTGCACCGCAAATGCTGAAGTCCCGTTTCTGCAGGGGAATTACCCTCTTTTGACCATTGATGTATGGGAACATGCTTATTACTTGGATTATCAGCAAAAACGTGCAGACTACTTAAAAAACATCATTGAATTTGGATTAAACATGGTTTGGGCTGAAAAGCGTTTTGCGATGAAGGTTGCCGGACAAGATTTTTGATTTTTAAAAAAATTTAATGTCTGATAAAACAGAGCTTTTTGTGATAGCCGGTCCATTAGAGAGGGGGGGGTGTGAGCGGCATTTAATCACCATACTCCCCCGATTGTGTCAGAAGTATACGATCAGGGTTTTTATTTGTGGGCACATAAAAGGTGTATGGGCATCTGTATTAGAAGAGTCTGGGATTGCAGTTCATGTTTTAGGACGAAAAACAAAAAGTAAGGGTTTTCCTGGTATTCAGTTTTGGCACATATTTTGGATTTTTAAATACGCTTTTCAGTTGAAAAAATGGATTATACGAAGTCGTCCTAAAATTATCCACACTTTTTTATCTAGGCCGTATCTTGTGTCTACATTGGCAATTATGTTAGCACGATATCGGGGAATTTTTGTGATGAGTCGCCGTTCCTTGAATCATTATTTAAAAAAAAGATCTTTTTTAAAGATTTTAGAAGAGTTTTGTCATAAAAAAATAGATATGGCCTGTGGGAACAGCCAGAAAGTGGTGCGTGAATTGTTAAAAGAAGGCATTGGGACAGAAAAAGTGCGTTGTATTTATAACGGTATTGATACCAACAGTTTGCAAGCTTATCAAGGTGAACGACAAGAGGTTAGGCAAAAACTGGAGATCAGCCCAGATACAGTTGTGATTGTATGCGTGGCCAACTTAATTTCTTATAAAGGGCATCAAGATTTATTGCAGGCTGCAGAGTTGATGGTAAAAAAAACGCACGTTCCTTTTCAGATCTGGTGCATCGGACGTGATGATGGCATTTTGAAAGATTTACGAAAAACAGTTCAACAGTTAGATTTAAATCAAAGAGTGAAATTTTTAGGTCCTTGTGATGATGTGGGGCGCTTTCTATGGGCCGCTGATGCAGGAGTATTATGTTCCCACGAAGAAGGTTTTTCCAATAGTCTTTTGGAAAAGATGGCGGCCGGGTTGCCAGTTGTAGCAACTGCAGTAGGGGGCAATATTTGTGCCCTTTCTTGTGATTCCGGAATTTTGGTACAACCTAAAAATCCGTTATTGTTGGCAGAAGCGTTGATTTGGTTGCTAGAAAATTCCACTCAGCGCCGGCAGATGGGACAAAAAGCGCAACAACGATTGGAAGAGTTTTTTTCTCTGCAAGCTTGTGTTGAAAATTATTTCCAGTTATATGATGAGCTGATTACAAAGGTCAAAGTCTAAAATTTATCATAATAAATGAATTTAAAACAAAAAATTAAATCAAAGTACTATTTTTTTTCTGTAAAATAAGAAAAAATGAAAATCAATTATGTGTGTGATTTTAATTCTATGACAATTGATCTAATGAGGCAAATCAGTTTCAAGACAGCTTTATTTTTTAAAGAATTAGAGAAAAAAAGGAACTTTTCAGGCATTAGAACAGGGCTGTGCAGGATGTTGTTCATTGCAAGGCTGATAACATTTTCAGAGCTCTTTATAAAAAACTGACAATCTACTTAAGGATTGTCAGTTACTGGAATAAGCCTAAGTGTGATCGTGGGCCTCGGTAAAAGGGTTGGACCTAAAGGCTTTAGTCTTTATTTGGAGCGGTTGTTTTGTAAAATGCCTACTGTGTGAAAAAGCATGCTTTTCACGGTTTGATTTAATCCTCTTCCTCGTCATCTGTTTCTAAGTCGTTTGACTTTTTGACATCAGATATAAACACAGAATCTTGTTCTAAGGGCTGAGAGAAAGCATAAGGAACGACATCACTGAAATGTTTCATTAAAACAATTTCAATCTTACCTTCCGTTAAGTGTTGGAATTCTTTCAGGGCATTTTTATTTTCATAAGGGATGGCCACCGTTTTAATACCTTTATTGATGGCTGCAATGATTTTTTCTTTCAATCCTCCAATGGGTAATACATGCCCTGCTAGGCTTATTTCCCCCGTTACGGCAAAGTCATGTCGCAGAGGTTTATGTTTTAGTAAAGACAATAAGGCCAGGGTGATTCCTACTCCGGCAGAAGGACCATCTTTGGGTACTCCTCCACAAGGGAAGTGGACATGAAAGTCGTGTTCTTTGATTAATTGAGGGGCAAAATTGTAAGCAACGGCTGCAGATCTAAGGTAACTAAATGCTGCTTTTACCGATTCCTTCATGGTATCGCCCAGTTTTCCGGTGAATTGCAGTTTCCCATTACCTGGGCTCATCACCGCCTCTATGGTCATGATTTCGCCTCCTGCTTCTGTCCAAGCTAGACCAGTAAGGACGCCAATGGCATGTGCCGATAGTTTTGCTTTGATACTATATTTGGCGACTCCTGCATAGGTTTCCAAATTATCTTTGTTGATGTGTACGGCGGTTTCTTTACCTGAATCAATTAAGTAAACAGTTTGTTCGCACAGTTTGGTGATCCAACGATCTAGGTCTCGGACACCTGCTTCTGGGTGACAATAAGATACAATCAGTCGTTCTAGGGTTTCATTGTCTATAGAAAATTCACCCTCTTTTAAAGCTGCTTCTTTAATTTTTTTTGGTAATAGATAACGCCGGGCGATTTCCAGTTTTTCTTCTCGGGTATATCCAGATAACCGTATGATTTGCATTCTGTCCAGCAAAGGGGCAGGAATTTGGCTTTCATCATTGGCTGTGGTGACAAATAAAATAGAGCTTAGATCAAAAGGAAAGTCTAAATAATGATCTTTGAAAGCATTGTTTTGGGTAGGGTCTAGAACTTCTAAAAGGGCGGCAGCTGGGTCTCCGGAACCTCCCCGGCCTCTGATGCCCATTTTATCAATTTCATCTAATAATAATAAAAGAGGTTTTTTCTCTCCAGGTTTTTGACGCAAAGAGTTGATGATTTTACCCGGCAAAGAACCAACATAAGTTCGGCGATGCCCGCGTATTTCAGCTTCGTCTGTAACACCCCCTACAGAAATGCGTACATATTTGCGTCGGATGGATCTGGCGATGCGCTCGGCCACCGAAGTTTTTCCAACACCCGGAGGCCCTACTAAGCAAAGAACTTTTCCCATTGATTTTTTGGTTCTGTTTTGGACGGCCAGGAATTGGATAATGGTTTTAAAGACATCTTCTAATCCGTAATGCTCTTCTTTTAAAACTTTTTCTGCTTCTAAAAGATCAATAGACGCTGAAGCAGGTTGCTTATAAGGTAAGCTGACCACAATATCCAGATAAGTGCGAATCATAGGCGCCTCTGGGGAAGATGGGCTTAATGAACGAAGTTTTTTTAGCTCGTATTCAGCTTTGGACCTCACGTCAGCGGGCAAAGATTTAATTTCTTTTTCCAGCTTGGCCAGGTCATCATCCTCCCCAATTTCACTGCGAAACGCTTCTTCTTTTAATCTTTCGATATAGGCTCTTTGCTGCTTGAGGATCGTTTCTTCTATTTTTTCCCGCACTCTTTTTTGTAACTTGAAAGTTTCTACTGTCGCACCTAAATAAGTAGTCAAACGATAAATACGTTTATCTAGTACGGGTTGTTCTAAAATTTCTTGTTTAACAGTAATGTCGGCAGCGATATTAGAAGTGACAAAATCGACAAAATTTTCAGGCGATCGGGCTCCGCGATCTTCCAGGGAAAACCCAGATTCCGAGGGACGCTGTTTGGTGATTTTGGTATAGGCAGCTACTTTTTCTTCTAAGATTTTTATCTGGATGGCAATTTCATCCGCATTTTCGACGATAGTTTCCAGGCGTTGGACTTGACATAACAAGGCTCCGTTTTCTGAAGGCTTGTCACATAATTTGATCGCGACGCGAAACAGCCCTGAAATCAGAATTTTATAAGAACCAGATAGGGTCACAACTTGCTTTAGTTCACACAGTGTTCCTATTTTATGTAAATTAGAAGCTGTGGGGTCTTGATTGGCATCTTTTTGTGCAACAGTAACAACGTATTTTCGTTGATCTGTTTCTAAAAGATATTTTATAGCAGCAACCGATTCATTCCGACTGACGGTTAAAGTAGTGGCTGTTTGGGGAAAGAAAATGATCTCCCGAAGAGGAAGAATAGGGAAGGGGTCTTTCAGGCAAATCTCGTTGGTATTTTCTTGAGACACGTGTTATCTCCTTAAATAAACAAAAAAGCGGTACCGAGAAAGGGAGTCAGTATTTACGCTTCCTGTTCAGTTTAAACCAAAAGTATAATTTTTTTCAAGGTTTTTGACTTGTTCACGCTTATTTATAAGAATTTTTAGTTTTTATTTTAAAGAAAAAAAGGTATTTTGACGTCTTAAAATACGATTTGATAGGTTGTTGGAAGGAAATAATAGGCGATGTTTTTCTTTAGGAAAGGCACTCTTTAAAGCAGAATCAAGATTAGGATATTTTTTAAAATAGTGATAATATTTTCTTTGAAAGTTTTTAAAAAAGCGATAGAGATGGGGAAAAAAATCGGTATTATTGGTGCAGGTCCCGCAGGTTTGACAGCGGGAATTTATTGTGCCCGAGGAGGTTTTGAAACCGTATTATTTGCGGGGCCGCAGCCTGGAGGCCAACTTTTGTTGACCACTGACGTTGAAAACTATCCTGGTTTTTCCACCCCTATCCAGGGCCCTTTTTTAATGGAACAAATGGAAGCCCAGGCCGTTTCTTGTGGATGTCAGATAAAATATGAAAGTGTTCATTCAGTGGATTTTTCGGGACCTTCCTTTCAAGTGCATGCGCAAGAGTCTCACGTTTTTGATGCGGTGATCATTGCTACTGGGGCCAGTTCCAAGTGGCTGGGGCTGGAAAGTGAAACATTCTTTCGGGGTTTTGGAGTATCAGCTTGTGCGGTATGTGATGGAGGGTTTTTTAAAGGAAAAGATGTAGCTGTAGTGGGTGGGGGCAGTGCGGCGGTAGAAGAAGCGTTGTACCTAGCACGCCACTGCAAAAATGTTTTTTTGCTTCATCGCAGGGACGCGTTGCGGGCTGAAAAGGTTCTGCAACAGCGGCTTGAGCGCAGTCCCAATATTCATATCCTGTGGAATCATATCGTCAAAGAAATTTTAGGCCAGGAAAAACCCAAAAAGGTGACAAGTTTAAGGTTGCAAAACCTTTTGACCGAAGAGGTCTATCAGAAGCCTATTGATGGAATCTTCATAGCTATCGGACACCATCCCAACACGGAACTTTTTCGGGATACTTTAACTTTAGACCCTGCGGGGTATATTGTGTGTGAAAAAGGAACTTGTTTTACAAACATTCCAGGAGTTTTTGCTGCCGGGGATGTGATGGATCCCCATTACCGCCAAGCGGTGACGGCAGCTGGTTTAGGATGTATGGCAGCGTTGGACGCAGGAATTTTTTTGGAATCCAAAGAGTAATTTGTGATGCTAGGGAAAGAGTTGATTTTGGGGTTAGATCCTGGTCTTTGTCGCACAGGTTGGGGTGTTTTACAGCCACAGTCTTGCAGCGCAGCAGGTTTGCGGTGTGTGGAATTCGGGGTGATTGCTCCGCCTCAGGCGTGGCCTTTAGAAAAAAGATTGGTTTTTTTGCATCAAGAACTCACTGCAGTTTGTACGCGTTATTCTTGTACTGTGGCTGTGGTGGAAAAAACTTTTGTGAATTCGAATGCTCAATCGGCTTTAAGTTTAGGATTTGCCCGGGCCATAGCCATGATGACTTCAGCCTTGCATGGAGCCAAGATGGTTGAATACAGTCCTACCACCATCAAGAAGTCTTTGACGGGTCATGGGCATGCTTCTAAAGCACAGATGATTACGATGATTAATCTTTTGTTGGGCACCTGTGTCAGTCTTAGTGACAGTGCTGATGCGCTGGCGGCGGCTTGGTGTTATGGGATGACCTTGAAAGGGGCTGGATAATGGAGTGGACAGATGAAGGATTTGTAGTAGGCAGCAAAACCTTTGGGGAAGCTAAACGGATTGTAACGCTTTTAACCGCGGAACATGGTTTATGGAGAGGCATGTGGTACGGCCGTTCTGCGCTACTTTTTTTAGGCATGAGGTCTTTGGTCAGCTGGAAGGGTAAAACTCCTGATCATTTAGGAACGTTTTCAGTTCAAGATCTTTTACCTCAGCCGTTATCAGAGTCTTTTATTTTTCTAAGTGCCTTATCTTGGATGGCTTATGTGTGCTGTCATGTGTTGCCAGAGCGCCTACCAGTAAAAGAAGTTTATCCTTGCCTGCAAGTGGCCCTTGAACATGGGACGCTTGATGGGAAAGTGTCTTGTTGCTTTCAATCCGTGGCTTATTTTGAGGCTTGTCTTTTGTGCGCCCTGGGTTATGAATCTGGACCTCTGGTTCGTTTCTTGCAGACTTGGCAACAAACAGCCGTTGCAAAGCAGCAGGTCACTTATCAAGGGCAGTTATTTCAAGAATTTTGGCCTCATTTGAAAGTCTTACATCAAAAGAGGCAAAAGTTTTGGATATTAAATAAAGATTTGGATAAATAAAAGTAAAAACTACATTAATAAGCCTGATTGAGATCTTGATGATTTTTTTACTTCTAAGATGCTTAAAGTTTACCTAAGCATCTGTCAGAAAAATATTTTTTCTTAAGTAGGCATTTTTTAGATTTTACAAAATTTTCAAGAATGAAGGGTCTATTGGCATAAAATTTTCATTCCATCATAGGCCAGCTCAATATGTTGTGGCAGCATTTTTGATAATGTGTTGTAATCTATTCGGCTGCTCATATGAGTCAAAATTACCCGGGACGGTTGGATAAGTTCTACCCACTGTAAAACCAGATCTAAGTGAGCATGTGTAGGTCTAGGTTCTAAGTCAAAGCAATCTACAATCCAAGTGTGTACACCTTTTAGAATCGTAAGAGCATCCTCGCTTAAGGCATTCACGTCGGTGGAATAAGCCCAAGAAGGAAACCGAAATCCCAAACTGGTGATGGTTCCATGAGTTTGTACAAAAGGAATAACGTTTTGGCCTCCAACTTCAAAAGGCCCTTCAATTTCCAAGATGTCTAAATAAGCTTTGTAATTAAAAGGCTTTAATAACGTGGTTTCAATACGTTGAAAAAGAACTTCCAATGTCTGTTGATCTGAATAAATTTTAATAGGGGAACAAGTCTGCAAAAAAGGAAACAAATCCTCTAGGCCCCCTATGTGGTCGTAATGGGCGTGTGTAAACAGAACACCAGAAATATTTTGAATACTATTTTTAAGACATTGTTGACGTAAATCCGGAGAGGTATCAATCAGCCACAGCTCTCCGTTGGGCAAGCAAAAAGAAATACTGGCCCGTAAACGACGGTTTCGGGGTTCATTGGGATCACACCGCCCCCATTCTCCGTTCAATGTCGGAACTCCTGCAGAAGGCCCACACCCTAAAATAGTGATTTCCATGTTTATTCCCCCGTAATAGTCTTAAACTGCCAACAAACCCCCGTTGATGTGTAAGGTTTGTCCTGTGATATATCTAGATTTTGGGTCAGCCAAGAAAGCAACTCCGTAAGCGACATCTAAAGGACTGCCAAAATAACCAACGGGGATCTTAGAAGCCCATTGTTCCTTATCAGCCAAATGGCTGGTCATATCGGTTTCAATAAAGCCCGGAGCTACCGCATTAACGGTGACTGCTTTTTTGGCAACCTCTAAAGCCAGTGCTTTTGTCAAACCAATTAAACCTGCTTTAGAAGCCACATAATTTGTTTGTCCCGCATTTCCCATCACGCCTACGATAGAAGAAATATTAATAATGCGGCCGAATTTGTTACGTAGCATAAACGGCAAGACTCCTTGGCACAGCTCAAAAGGAACTTTTAAATTAAGGTTTAAAACATCACTCCAAGCTGCTTCTTTCATACGTAAGCTTAACTGATCTCGGGTAATGCCACTGTTGTTGACCAAAATATGGATATTACTGCCGTTGGTCTGAATTTGTTTAAGCAGATTCTGAGGTGCCCCTGGCTGCATCAAATCAACAGGATAGATGTGGCATCGTTGACCAAATTCTTGTGCTATTTCCTGCAAAATTTCGGATCTCCGCCCAACCAAATGAACCACAGCCCCTTGGCGCCAGAACTCTTCTGCTACGGCGCGACCAATACCACCCGTAGCTCCTGTAATCAAAATATCATAAGAAGAAAAAATCAAAGAATTTTAATAATAAATAACTCATTCTTACTTTAACATTTTTGTCATAAAAAAGGTAGCCACAAAAAGAAGCCCTCAAGCGAGCGTGTCGTTTAGTCCTGGTTGTGGAACAGACAATGATAACGCAGGTTCCCGTAAGAGCCTTGAAATACATCATAACGGAATCCAGATTTAATATAAAATCCTACAGCTTCTTTATCTGTTTCAGCTTGAATAAGATGTTTTTTAAAGCAGGCTTTTAGCTTATTCATCAGGAATGTTCCTATTCCTTGGCGTTGCCAATTGGGGGCTACACTGATGTAGCAAATAATGATGATTTCAGGGCTTTTAAAGAAGCCCCGCACCCGATCCTAAAAGTTTATGATGAGGGGTGTCATCGCTTTTCATTATCTTAAAAATTTTCTCAGGCCTAGAAGCTCTGATAGACAATTGAATGAGGGCGGGAAGGGGGGTGTTCCAAAAGATTTATTTTAAGGCTATCGAAGGATCGGTCTTCATTTTTCTGAAAAAGATTTTCTAACGCTTTTGTACAGTCTTTGGGGGCTCTTCTTTCTGCCACCAAAAAGCCCAATCTGGGCCTGTCAGCGCAGGAAACCGGGGTGGGGCAGAAAATCGGTCCCAATAGGCCATCATACGAACAGGGCAATATCCCCATAAAATCATGTAACATCCCGCCAACAAGCATCGATCTAAACAATGAGATGCATTAAGAAGCTCGCCGTAGTTTTTGGCCTCCAGAACCTTTTGAACCAATGCGTCAATTGTAAGATCTTGGATCCCCGCCCAGTTGTAAGATCCTTTGGTGTTGGCTGATTTAGACCCATAAATAGACAGCAGCTCATTGCCCGGATGGCTGGAAGAAATGCTGGCTGGTCCAAAGACCATCTGAAAATCAAAGTTTTGCACTTTAGCCTGAAAGGCAGCCTGGTCAACATACACAGCATTCATTTCCACCCCAATGGAAAGCAATGCCTGACGGAAAATGTGATAGATTTTTTCGATATTGCGCCCTTGTACTAGAAGCAAAGAAAAAGATAAGGGCCCCAAAGAAGGGTGTACCATTTGACCATTTATAAGTCTCCAGCCCGAGCGCTCTAGTAGGTGAATGGCAGCTTTTCGTCTTTCTGACAGATTCCCTTCGAAGAGGGTAAATTTTTCACACGGCGTCGTCAAGACTTCAGGAGGTGCCTGACATTCTTGTAATAGATCTGCTTCCGCCTCGGTGGTGAATCCTGATGCCGCCATCACAGAGTTAGTAAAAAAAGATGTAAAGCGGCGATACATTCCGTGAAACGCGACTTGGTTCACTTCTTCAAAAGGAAACATCAAACTAATGGCCCACCGAACATTCATATCTTTAAACAAGTTCAAACGCGTATTAAAAATAAAAGCACTGGCAGGCAGGATGCCTTGGGTAGGTATTTCTTTTAAAAGAGTCTTTTTTTCTTTAACAGCTGGAAAATGGTACTGGCGCTTCCAACGATCTAAATTGGATTCCTCTAGGATGTCTAAGTCGCCTTTTTTAAAGGCTTCAAATAATGTATCTGGATTTTTAAAGATATCGTATCGTACTTTCTGAAAGCGAAAACTTCCTTTTCCCAAGGCGATCGCATCTCCCCACCAAGAAGGCACTTTTTCATAAGTTACGCACTGTCCTGCCCGGTATTCTTTCAGACGGTAAGGCCCACATCCTAAAGGAAGGATCCAAGGGTTATTCATCACATCGTGGGTTGTGTAGAATTTTTTAGAAAGGACTTTCAGTTCAGACAACAGCAGGGGAAGTTCAAAACTAACCTTGTCTTTTAAGATAAAAAGTACAGCCTGGACCTCTTTGACTGCAGGCAGGGCTTTGGCTTCCTGGACTTGTGCGTAATAGGCTTGTAGGTGGGGTTTGTTTTTACATAAAAAATCAAAACTAAAAACAACGTCGTCAGCAGTAACAGCAGACCCATCATGGAAAACTGCTTTAGGATTTAAATAAAAAATAACAGAAAGGGGCGTGCCCTTAGGATCCCTTTTTACTTCTACAGATTGAGCCACATAGGGATAGGCAATTCCATCTTCTTCCGCAGATCTATGAAATAGTGTCCCATGTACGAACTCTAATCCGGGGGGGCCTGAGCCCATCAAAGATGCGTCCGGGTGAAATGTATTAAAATCTGTCAATGAACCTAAGACAATACTTCCTTTTAAAGGAGCGTTGGGATTGGTCCAAGGATAGTGGTCTACACTTTGAAATAAAGGCAATTCCTGGGGAAAAGCACTTAGATAGTCTTGTTTTTCCCCAAAACAACTGCCATAAAAGCTTAGAATAAAAACACTTCTTAACGTATATAGTAAGAAGGTTTTAGAAAATTTCATTCACTTAGCCCTTACGACACATTGATTATTTCATCTTAGCTTCTTTAAATTCAACATGACGACGCGCCCGGGGGTCGTATTTGTTAAATGCCATCTTTTCAGATTTTTTGCCACTGACGTGAGCAACATAAAAATAACCTGTTCCTGCCGTGCTGACTAAACGCACCAGAGACTTTTTCTTTTTGGCCATGACTTCCTTCTTTTGTCCTCGTTAAAGATTATTCTACACCAAAACAGAAAAAAATCCAGATCGTTATTGAAAATGCTTAATGTTAAAGAGGCAATAGGTTAGTTGCAGTTTTTAGCAGTATGTGAAAATAATATAGAGAGGAAAAACAAGAAGAGAAAGTTATACACTTCCCCCTCTTGTATTGTAGGATTATTCCTCTTCCATATGTTCTTCCATACGGTTTGGGCGCTGTTGGGCTGCTCTGCTGCTAGGTTTAAAAGCTGCTGACGTGCCTCTTCTTTCCGGCTTAGGATACGATCCTGAATCTTCATGCTGTACTGAAGAGCACGAAAATTTTCTGATCCAGGACTATAAGCCCCCTTTACACCTAAATGATCTTTGGAAGATTCCATTAAGATATCTATATTTCTTCTATTCATGATCCCAGTTTCATTTTGATCACGGTCTTTCGTAAGGACAGTAATCATATAAAGTTGAAAAATCTCCAATCCAAAATTTGTTAAAGGATGTTTCATGATGTTAGGCTCTCTGACTTGACTTTTGATCAAAGCATCCCAGCATTCTCCAGAATTAATAACCTGACAGTCTTTCATTTTAACAACTATTTTAGCAGACAGCTCATTGTAACGTTCATTAAGCTTTATTGCGTTCATCTTGGGCTGAAGATACAGCGTAATCCTTGAAACGAGACTGTTCTGCAGTAGAGGCTTCGTTAAAAAATAATGTAATATGCTGATCTTCTTTTAATGTTTCTGATACTTTTAAAGGTTTT
Organism: Alphaproteobacteria bacterium 40-19; assembly: GCA_001898075.1. Classification (GTDB taxonomy): domain Bacteria; phylum Pseudomonadota; class Alphaproteobacteria; order Holosporales; family Holosporaceae; genus 40-19. The sequence continues at coordinate 400,827 of MKSD01000001.1, read as the reverse complement.
TCAGGAACTACTAAAAAGGGAATGCGGAGCTCTTTAATTAACTGCGCAAATTGTTGTATCTTTTGGTTGGGAATATTTGTGTATGTTATTCTTGATATTGCACACTCAGAATTCTCTACAGTCACCTTTTTCTCTTTCGAGTCTGCTTTTGTTTCTTCACCGCCAGCGCGGGCTGATGAAATTAACGTAGCGGATTGAAATAGTATTATTGTAAAAATTATTTTCATAATAAAAAATAAACAAAGTGTATAATTAATTTTATATTAAAAAAATCAATTTAATTTAAAGTTCTTAATTGTCATTAAGCACCCCTCCTTATGCTGGAAATAATTAGGAAATTTTGTGTAGATTTAAAAAACTTAGACGAAAGAAGCTTTTTAAGCCAGAAGATCTTTTATTTCAGGGGTGTGACGTAAAAAATGGTCAATTCTTGGGTGGGAGTAAATTGATCAATGGTCACTTGCCAAGCACCATCTTTTTTTTCTAAGCCTTTAACACCATGAACGAATACTTCTGTTTGTGCAGGGATAGGGATTTTCAGGTTAAAGCGTCCGATAGGTCCTTTCCAGTTTTTGCCGGTTGTCAAAATATAGCGAATTTGTCGAATGCCCAGATGGGACCAATGTTCTGCAGATTTAGAACTTGAGCGACACCCTTCTTCTATCCATTGTTTTAGCAAAGGTCTTTGGAGTTTTTCTTTTTCAAATAAATCTATAAAGAGTTTTTCGTATTCATCGTTTTGCTCAAACCCTGTAACTGGAGAGATTTTTTTTCCTCCTTTGGCAATGCCAAACAAAAACGAGCCCTCTTGAGGTTTATAATAGTGAACAATTTTTTTAATTTTTTTTGCTGAAAAAACAGTTGTCCAGTGAAAAACTAGTTGAGTTTGAAAGTCAACCTTTCCTTTTTTGACAAGCCCTAAAGCTGCTAATTTTTCTTTTAAAGCTGGACGGCAGTCCATTCCACCACGATTCATCACGCCATTTAAATAGTTGGCTGAAGGGGGGATCTTATTTCGTTGTAACAAAGATGTTAAATCGTTTCCTTGTCGATCTAATGCTAAAATTTTCCACTCAACATATTTCCCCTCGCCATCTTCTTCACGATGAAAGTCAAAAAAAGGACGTGATGTTCTCTTCCCGAAAATCTGGATATCGCTGGCATCACCTTTGTATCCTTCAAAAATATCTGCATAATCATATGTTTGAAATACGGGGTCCCAAAAAGGTGCGTCCGGCCAGCTGCGCGGTTGAGTTTTTTCAAAATTGGGGGAAGCAGGTAAGGGAAACCCCATATTTAAAGTGATATCTTTTGAATTTGTGTTAAAGAAAGCATACTCTACAGTGATCTGATCTTGAGTAATTGTTAAGTCTTCCTGTTGCATTTCAATATCTGGGTTATGCACGTATTGTACGCCAGAGTTCAGAAAGCTGACGGCACTGTCGTTGGCCCAGGACCCTGGTATTAAAGCACTTAATAAAAAACTTAAAAATCTAAAGTTTATTTTTTTATACCACAGCAAAATATAGCGTACACATTATATTATAATCTGGGCCTTAATTTCAATAGATTTGTCTAAGAAGGTCCAATGGCATTATTTGACACAACAATGATGATTGGCGTGCGTTCCTCAGTGCATACAGATGGAAGAATTTGAATGCCTCTGGCGATTTAAAAAAGGCACTGATTTTGTCTAATTTTTTTATAAAGCTGTCAGAAATTTATCTTGTTAGAATCAAAATAAAGGGCTATTCCATTTTAGGAGGCATAATGAAATACGCAGCTTTTTAGCTAAACAGCAGTGAGTATTGTCAGAAAAAGTAGCTTAAAAAAGATAGTCAATGCGAGGGCAGTTTTGGAAAATCATTTAGATTATAACAGGCGTTGTTCGTCCGGGGTCAAAAAATATTTCAGTGCTCTTTAAAGAAGCTAAGGAATTTTTGAAAAAAGCTTTTAACACCAGAACTCGTACAAGGCTGGCAGTGTCTATACGCTCGATTTTATAAAAGAAGAATGCTCAACGGTAAATAAGGAATGTTTAGTGCCGCAATTAAGGTTGAAGAGTCAACCTTCAGCGCCTTTACTCACCGTTTCAATGCGCAGCCTAGCGGAATCCAAAAGCTCTGCACAACGCTTTTTAAGGGACATTCCCCGTTCATAGGCTACCACTGCTTGATCTAGTGTCAGGCCCCCTGCTTCAAATCTAGACACAATTCCTTCAAGTTCCTTTAAAGCCTCTTCAAAAGAAAGAGTTTCAACTTTTGTCAGAGGGCTTGGGGGAGTTATGGGAGACGGGCTTTTGTTTGTCACTGCTAGATTTTCCGCTAAGTGTATAAAGGAATTTTATACACTTTTCAATTTCTTGGGAAGACAAGGCCTCGCTTAAAACAATTCCTTGAGGGTAATCTTTTGAAAGAATGATGTTGCAGGGGATTCCGGCACGGCTGAAGCGTTTTAGCAAGGCTGTGATGTCGTCCGAGGCCTTGCTGTAATCAGCCCGCAAGCAAACAATTTTAGAGGACGTGAGTAATTCTTGCATCCCAGGTTCCTTAAACACAGACTTGTTAACCTCACATAGCAGGCATCCCCTTGCGGTGATATCAATGACCACGACTCTGCCTGCCCGTAATGTTTTTTCCATCAATTCCGCTGACCAGGGTAACCAGTGAATCTGTCCATCGATCATAGAAATTTCTTGAACTTTTTGATTGAAAAACGGAAGAATACATAATCCAACACCTGCAGCAGAAGGTAAGATAAACAGCAAAATGCTTCTGATCCATAAAGGAAATTCGCGAATTTTCTTGTGAATAAACGGAACGATTCCTATGACCAACAAAAAACTGAGGGCAATTTTTTGAAAAGATTCTGATAGGAACGATCCCAAAGGCCACCAAACCAACCAGACCGCTGTCCCAAAGAACAAAACACCGATGGTTTTTTCCATCACAAACATCCATTGTCCTGGTTTGGGAAGCAGTTTATGCACGGGAAAAATAATTCCCAGAATATAAGGAAGGGCAAAACCAAAAGCTACCAGAGTAAAGGATAAAAAGATTTCCAGATAAGTTCCTGAAAGAAAATATCCCAGCGCAGGACCCAGCAGCGGTGCTGAACAGGGTGTGGCTAACAGAACGGCGAATAAGCCGGAAAAAAAGGCTCCAAAAGAGGTGCGGTAGCTTTTGGGTAAAAATCTTGCAGCCCAACGCGGTGTGTTCAATTGAAACATGCCCAGGAGACTGTACGATGAAATCACCATGATGATGCACAAGGTTAGCAAAAAATAAACATTTTGTAGTTGCATACCCCAACGCATTTGTTGTTGGAAAAAAATTTTTAAGGAAATAGTTAAACCCGCTAAAAACCAAAACCCAGCAATGATTCCTATACTGGTTAGAAGAAACATTTTGCGCAGCAAAAAAGGATAAACTGATGCTAAACCTTTAAGTTTTAAACCTAAAACTGGTAAGACGCAGGGCATAATATTCAGAATAATTCCCCCTAAAAAAGCAAAGCTTAACATTTGCCAAAATTTGCCCACAGATTGTGTCGGAGGGTTGAGTTTTAAAGAAAGAGGCGTTTTGATGACACGGCACAGATCAGAACATGCCAGTCCTTTAAATTCTACGTTCAATTCACTTGCAGCACGATCCTTTAAAAAGACGTGTAAAATAACAGAAAAACTTTTTTTATATACATGAGATGTTTGCCCTTGTTGTTGTAAAAGCTCTCCATGAGGCCAAAAAATTTGTACATCTGCGATATTAGTAGATTTGTCCCACTTTAAGGTAGGGGGGCTGTTGAGGGTGTCTCCTTTTAAAAAAGGTCCTGTAAGTTTCCACTCAGAGTTAATAAGGACGCACAAAGGAACACGTACATACGTATCTGATTCATATTCCGGGATTCCCCACTGAACAACAATAGGTTCTGTACCCCCCCGAGCGTTTATGGGGGCAAAGCCCAATAAAAAGCACCACAAAAGCGTTTTGAAAAAAAATAAAAATTGTGATAAAATAGGGGGAGTCATTTGTGAGGGGGCGGGATTTGTTTAAGTATAAAAAAAATAATCTTTGGGTGCAATGATTAATATTCCTCAGACGCTTGTAGGGCATTTATTGCTTTCATTTCCAAATATTCGGAAATCAGAGTCTCACAAGGCGGTAGTTTTTATTGCTCATCATAGTAAGCAAGGATCTATGGGGTTTGTTATTAATCAGATGGTGGACGAAGTAGAGTGGGGTGATGTTTTCCAAATGTTGTCAGGAGCAACGTATGGAGAAAATGAGGCCGTCTTGTGGGGAGGCCCTGTAGAGATGAATCGTGGGTTTGTGTTGCACTCTAGTGATTACAAAACGAAGGGGACAGTAAGCATCGATGAAACACATGCCTTAACAGCCGATCATGCATTTTTTTCTGATCTTTCAAAAGGGGTAGCCATCGAAAAGCCTGCAGATTTTTTGTTGCTTTTAGGTTGTGTGAAGTGGCGTCCGGGACAGCTGGAAGAAGAATTGGCACAGCACGAGTGGTTGTTGTCTCCGTCTAATGCTGAACTAACTTTTCGTACTCCTTTGGAAGAAAAGTGGCACCATGCGAGTACTTTATTAGGTATTCCTAGGGGGTATTTAACGTGTTTTCCTGGCGAGGCATAAGTTAAAAGACAATCTTTTATCTGAAAAAGAAAGAGTTTAACATTTGATAAACAGCTGCAGTGTAAAACAAAATCGCCACTAAGGCAATTTGACACGAGAATTTTAGATTCTGTTTGAAAGAAGAAGAGTGCTTTCTTTTTTCTTTTTCAAGTTCTTCATTCAAAATAAAATTTTTGTTCTTAAGTTCATTGTTTTCTTCTTCTGCTATTTTTAGACGCTCCGTCAGTCTTTCGTTTTCTTGTTCAATATCTGATCTTCTTAAAAAAGGTTTTTCTTCTTCGTCAGGAAATGCTACAGATAGGGTCGGAACAGCCAACAGAAAAAGCAGCCAAAATAGATTCATTTTAATGCGTCACTTTTTGATACATTTTATGATAGACGTTTTTTCCTGGATCAAAAGAAGTTCATTTTTTGTTACCTTTTTTAAGGTTGGGTCAACCTTGACCTTTTCCGTAGCTACGGCTTAAAATGTTTTCGTTATTTATTTTTATTTTTAATGAAAATTATTCTTCCGGCAACTTCTTGCCTGTATGAAAAGCGTGTTCCTTTAACTCCGGAAAACGTGGCGGTCTTGGTTAAATCAGGGGCAAGTGTTTGTTTGGACAGTGCTTTAGAACCGTTATTTCCTTTGTTTGAGTACGAACGTAAAGGAGCTGTAATTTGTGCTCGGGATGATTTATGTCAAGGGGCTGACTTAGCTGTTGTCATGGATATTTTAGATCCTGTAGATTTGGCCCCATTCCCCTCAGGGATGACCATCGTTGGGGCTTTGTCAGATACTTCTGAAATGGTTCAAGCTTACCGTGATCGGGGACTGCAAGCGTTCAGTTTAAAGCGGTTACCCCGTACTTCTAGGGCTCAATTTATGGATGTGCTGTCTTCGCAAGCCAACCTATTAGGATATTGGTCTGTTATCAAGGCGGCCAGTCATTTGACACGGGTGTTGCCTATGATGACCACAGCAGCAGGGACTCTTGCTGCAGCTAGAGTCTTGATTTTGGGCGCTGGGGTAGCAGGTTTACAGGCTATTGCTACGGCCAAACGGTTGGGGGCTAGGGTGGATGCTTTTGATGTGCGTTTGGCAGCTAAGCAGGAAGTTGAAAGTTTGGGGGCTCGTTTTTTACAAATGCCTGAATTTGAAGACGCTCAAGGAACTGGGGGGTATGCTCGGGCATTAAGCGATCAAGAGCAAGCACGTCAGAAAGAGTTTTTGGAAAAAGCTTTGCCGGATTACGATGTGATTATTTGCAGTGCTCTTGTGCCAGGGCGCAAACCTCCAGTTTTGATTCATCACGGAGCTGTGTTAAAGACGGGAGCTGTCGTTGTGGATTTGGCGGCTGGTGCTTTAGACCGAAAAGAAGAACCTGGAAACTGTGCTTTTAGTAAGGCTGGTTTTGAGACCAGGTATGGGGAAGCACTGGTGATTGGGGCTTTTTATAGTCTCAGCCATCTGGCCGCATCTGCCAGTGTATTATATGGCAAAAATATGGTGGCTTTTTTGGAATTATTGTGGGATGGAACAGAAATGCGACAGGCTCATGAAGATGATCTGTTAGCTGCTACTTGTTTGACAGAAATTTTTGAAAACAAAGAACAATATTCGTAGGAATAAGGAGAAAAAACATGTGGTGGCCTTTTTTATTTGACAGCACCTTAAGCATAGAGCAAGGGGGAACGTTATTGATGGTGTTGGTGTTAAGCTTGGTGCTGGGGTATTACGCAGTGTTTCGTACACCGGCTCCTTTGCATGCACCGTTGATGAGCTTAACCAATGGCGTTTCCAGCGTAGTGGTTGTGATGGCGTTAGATTCCTTGCTGCGTTCTTGGGATGCTTGGAGTGCCCTAGTATTATTTATTTTATTTATCAACATTGCGGGCGGATTATTTATGACTCAACGCATGTTGGCCTTTTTTTCTAAAAAGCCTTAAGGAACATTCTTGCCGCATAGGTAAAAGAGGGAGGAGACTTTTTGGGGGAAAATGATCCTGACATAAAACTCTGGAAAAGTATTTTAAATTTTTGAAGTTATTGATATTCCATTTTAGCGTTTTTTTTAAAAGATTTTGGAAAAATAGGGTCAGTTGATCGTTTAATAAGGAAATAGATAATGAAAAAGTTTCTCAGCTTAACTGCTGCAGCAACCCTCTCTCTGGTCTTTTTAGCTGGCTGTGGTAAGAAAAAAAATGAAACAGCAGAGGTAAAAAAAGATTCTTTGATGGCAGCCCATGATGATAAGGGCTCTAAAGACACTGACCATAAAAAAGAAGAACATAATAAAGAAGAATCTAAGGATAAAGACTCAAAAAACCACGGTGAGGCCGCTGTCGAAAAGGCTTCTGTGACCGCAAAAGATAAGAAAGTCTCTGATAATAAAGATAAGAAAGAAGAGCCTAAAGATAAACATGATGAAAAATCTAAAGAAGAAAAGGCTGCTGTAGATGCTTTGAAAGATGTCAAAAGCAATGTAGAAAAGATGACCAGAGATTTAAATCGCAAGTTGGCGATGGCTCATGTGAATGACGCTCATTTCACTTGATATGATCCGGTAAATCTACCCTTAAAAGCGCTTTCTTTATGTATAGAAGGCGTTTTTAAATGAATAAAGCAGATCGGTTTTTGATGTTTAAAAAAAATTAAAGAAAAGAAAAATTGATAACATCTATACTGTTATAGATCTGATTTCCATAGACTTGTTTTTCCTGATTTTTTTTGAAATAATAAAAAGAGTTTGGGATTCGTTTTTCTTGCGCTAAGCTAGATAGCTTTTTGGAAAAACACTTAGAACAAAAAAATCAGAGTTCCAGAAAAACAAGTGAAAAGGGGTCAGTATGGAAGCAAATTTAGCGACGCAATTAGAAAGTGGTTTGTCTATAGGATCATTGTTTTGGCAAGCGGATTGGGTCGTAAAAGGAGTGATTTTAGGCCTTGTGGGAGCGTCTTTTGTGTCATGGGCTATTATTTTTTCAAAGTGGTTGCAATTAAAAAAGCTTCATAAGGAAGCCGATTTGTCTCAGAATGCCTTTTCTCAAGAAGCTCCCCAATACTGGGAGCATACCCGGGCCTGTTCCTGGACTATGCCCTTTTCTTATGTGATTTGTTTGCTGACAAAAGAAATGAAAAGACCTTTAAAAGGAAAAGGAAAACTACGAAGAGTACACCATCTGATTGGTGCTTACCTGGAAACACAAAGGGATTACCTTGGCCAAAACATGAGCACTTTGGCATCGATTGCTTCTGTGTCTCCCTTCGTGGGATTGTTGGGGACTGTGTGGGGGATTATGAACAGTTTTCGCGGTTTGGTGGGGGCAACGAACAGTGTTTCAGCAGTGGCTCCGGGAATTGCAGAAGCTTTATTTGCCACAGCAATTGGTTTGTTGGTGGCTATTCCTGCCGCAGTAGCTTCGAACCGTTTGATGCTGTCTATTCAAAGTTATATGGTCAAGTTAGAAAGTTTTGCTCATGTGGTGCAAGCCTCTTGCATTGAAAAACAGGGGGAGGACGGTCATGGGGTTTGAGTCATCTTCTTCTAGAGGGCGGGGTCTTGGTGCGCTGAAAGCAGAGATCAACGTTACTCCTTTTGTGGACGTGATGTTGGTGCTGTTGGTGATTTTCATGGTGACAGCCCCCAATATGCGCAGTTCTATTGCAGTTAATTTACCTCAAGGTGGAAAAGCCAGTCAGACAGAGGCTTGCGAGTCGGTTACTGTTTCTATAGATTCGGCAGGAAAGGTTTTTTTCCAAGACAAATTAATTTCTTTAACAGATTTAATTGAACAATTAAAAAGTAAACAAGTTCCTATGACAGAAGGTATTTATATAGAAGCAGATCAAGACTTAGCTTATTCCAGGGTGATTGAAGTGATGACGCGGCTTTCTGGGGCTGGGTATGGTAAAATGGTTTTAATTACACGACCTGGGGGTTATCCAGAAGCTAAAAAAGCAAAGGGTGCCGAATGAAAAAGTTTGGGTGGATTCTTTCAGCACTGGTTCATGTGGGTTTTGTGGGGATGTTTTGGTGGATGAATCAGAGTGGTCCTGTTGCCCCTGCTCAAATAACAATGCCTTGTACTGTTCCTATGGAGGTGACAACTTTTTCCAAAGAGTCTGAGGCCCCTATTTCCAAGCCTAAAGTAGATGATCCTGCCGAACAAAAGCGTTCTACGGGAGTGGTAGAAGATGTTCTGCCTAAAGAAGAGCCTGTGCAAAAAGAAAAAAAGAAGCCTAAAGAACCTGTAGAAAAGAAAGAAGAGCCTAAAAATCCCCCTGTTCCAAAATCAGAGGAAAAAGATTTAAAAGATATTTTGGATGAGCTGGAAAAAAAGCACGAGCAGAAAGAAGAAAAAAAAAACGATCCTAAAAAAATAGAGCCTTCTAAGAATTCTAAGAAAGATAAGAAAAAAAAAAAGACAGCTAAACATTCGGGTGTACCCATAGAAGGTGATGGGGATGAAGACTTGATGAAAATTCTGAAGGATTATGAAAATAAAAAAAAAGGGCCTTCTGCACAAACACCTGTTACGGATCCTGATTCTTCTTCCCCCTATGGGGCGGGTAAAGTGGGAAAAGGGCTTGCGGTTAGTATTATTGATCGCGTGAGACAATTGTTGCAGCGCGCTTGGCGTTTACCTCCTGTGGCTGAAAATGGTGAAGAGTTAGTTGTTATTGTGCGCTTGTCTATGAATCCTGATGGTACAGTGGCAAATGCTAAAGTTGTTGGGGGAACCCGAACTCATCCTGCTTTTGCTGTGGCTGCAGAAAGTGCCCTGGCCGCAGCCTACGATCCTACATGTAACCCGTTGCCTTTACCTTTAGATCTTTATGAGCAATGGCAAGTGATGACAGTTCATTTTGCGCATAACGTCCCTTAAGTATTTTAATACCAAGCTTTGAAGTCTTTTTTATGATAAATTTTGCTAAGATCAGGTTTTATACAAATGATAGACATAACTTATTCCGTTCAAATCAACCTAGAAATGTTGCTTTAAAAGCTAAATTGTGATCATTTATTTTAAACAGGAAAAAGTTTTATGAGTGCCGCATACAGAAATAAGGCAATCTAAAAATAGAATTAGAATAATAGTAGGTTTGGGTAGTATCATTTGTGCTTCTGGTAGATTTTGGATTGGTTCTCTGGATGTGAGTGTGCAAGCGCTCTTCTTGTCTTTTTTATAGTTTTAAGTGTGTGCTTGATTTAAGGAAGACAAGAGGTAGCCCAAAAAATTTCGTTCTGAAGATGGTCGATCAGGGGCACTGCTTTTTCAAAGAAAAAATCTCTTGACCCGCTGAATACAGTAAAGCACTCCGTTTTTGATAAAGCTCTGAAAAGAGATCAGGCAAGGGAATGTTAGGCTTATTGCCTTTTAAGGTACGCAGTACTTCAGGAGCTTTAGCCCAAAGATAAGAAGCCAGTGCTTCCAAAAATTTAACGGGATCTTCATTTTCAGACTGCGAGCCGACAACTTCATAAGAAATATTATAGTTATTTTGACGGAAAAAACTGGTAATGAGGGCAGACTGATAACTGACATAAGGTTGATTGGACACAAAACAAATTCGCTGTATTTTTGGATTCTGTTTTTTTAAAAAATCCTCCAATGCTTTAAGAGTCGTTTCAGTAGTCGGCCTAGGCAAATTTCCTTTTGGGGTATCAATAAAATGAAGAAGAAAGGCTTTTTTGGAAAGATCTGACTTTTCATAAAAATGCCTCATTAAATCAGTTTCTGTAAGAAAAGCGCAGTCTGTTTTGTTAGAGTTAGAAATTTCTTGTAGCTCTTCCTTTGAGATATTTTTTGTGTCCAGGTCACTTACGGGACGTTGCCCAGTTAGAAGGATAATTCTTTTAGCTGAACAGCCTTGTCTTAAGAGTTCTTGGGTGTAAGAAATTCTTTTTTTAATAGTATTGGCAGTTGCTCCTAAAATACATATGCTATTGATGCGTTTTTTTACAGGAAAGACCTTTTTTACTAATCCTAAAATTTCAATTGCTTTTGTTATTTCCTTTTGCTGTTCAGGAGTATAGCAGACACCCTGTACTTCCCACCGCTCTTTAGCCTGAGAAGAGTTTTTTGAAAATCGTCCGCTGAAGTGGTCTTGTGTAGAGCTGACCAGTTCAAGTAAATCTTGAACCAGTTCTTTAAAAGATTTTCGGACAGGAAATTTTTGTTCCAACGTTTGTTGAGGCTGTAAAATAAAAGTTATTTTTAAAAGAGACTCCAAGGCTTTTATCTGGGCTTCAGATTGGAAACCATAAAGACTGAGTGCTTGTTTGACCGAAAACTCCTGTCCATATCCATTGCCAATAAAACATAGTCCCAAAAGTACACATTGTTTTAATTTTTTCATAATAAGCATCATTTTTGGAATACCTTAACTCCCTGAAACTATTTTAGCACAGCATCAATAATGGGTGTTCCATATAATATTGAAAGCGTCGTAAAAACTTGGCAGCAACCACTCCGTCGATGGCCCGGTGATCTGCAGACAGCGTGACATTCATGACTGTAGCTATCTTTACCTGCCCTGCTTGGGCCACAGGTTTTTCTAAAGAAGCGCCCACGGCCAAGATGCCTACTTGAGGTGGATTGATGATGGCGGCGAAGTGTTCGATCTGAAACATACCTAAATTGGAAATGGTAAATCCGCCACCTTGATAGTCAGAGGGCAATAATTTACCGGATCTTGCCTTTGCAACCAGCTCTTTCAGTTCCGTAGATAAAGCACGAATACCTTTTATGTCTGCATTCCTTAAAATAGGGGTGACCAGGCCGCTATCCAGTGATACAGCTACTGCCACATCTACATTTTGAAACTTACGAATACCTTCGGGTAAAAAGTGGGCATTCATATCTGGAATATCTTTTAAGGCTAAAGCAACGGCTTTGACTACAAAATCATTGACCGAAATGCGCTGATTTTCTAAGCTCTGATTAAGTTGTTGTCTTAAACTCATCAAAGCATTCATCTCACAAGCCACTGTCAGATAAAAGTGGGGTATCGTTTGCTTGGCCTCACCTAAACGTTGAGCAATCACGCGCCGCATATTGGAAAGGGGCGTATCTGTAAACGCAGCTGTCTCTGGGCCCGTTGGATGACCAGATTGATACCTAGATGTAGGCTGCAATGCTTCTACGTCTTTTTTAACGATGCGTCCTCCTGGGCCTGAACCTAGACTTGAACCTGAGCCTGCCCCAAAGGCTTGATGTAGGTCAATCCCTTTATCTTGAGCGATCTTCTTAGCCAGAGGAGAGGCAGATAACCTTTCAGAACTTTTAGGAACTATGATTGCAGGTTCTGTTTTTATTTTAGATGCATCAGGTTGAGGAGTTGCAACTTCTAAGGGAGTGCTTTGAAGGCTAGCTGCAGGAGCAGACGCAGGAGAAGAAACAGGCGCAGAGGCTGAAGTTTGAAGAGCGCGTTGCACCATCTCTTGCAGTTCTTCGTCTGAATCTCCCTTTTCTTGCAGAATGGCTAGGGCTTGTCCCACAGCTACGGCACTGGTTCCTGCAGAAACAAAGATGTGAAACAGCGTCCCTTCATCGACTGCTTCTACGCTCATAATGGCTTTGTCAGTTTCAATATCAAAAAAAGTATCCCCTGCTTTAATTTTATCACCTTGTTTTTTATGCCACGCTACCAAGTTTCCTTGGGTCATGGTTGGGGACAAAGCAGGCATTGTTAAAAGAATCGGCATTTTAAAACTCCGTTAAAAAGCGCCCTGGCATAGGGTACGCACACAGTCAATTAGATCTTGAACCTGAGGCACACAGGCAGCCTCTAAGTTTTGTGCATAGGGCAAAGGAATGTCTCTTCCTGCCAAACGCATGATGGGGGCATCTAATTGATCAAAAGCATGCTGCCCGATGTACGCAGAAATTTCACTTCCTACCCCGCACACAGGCCACCCTTCTTCTACCACGATCATTCGATGCGTCTTGCTAACACTCTCCATAACGGTTTGTGTGTCCAGAGGACGCAAAGAACATAGATCGATGACTTCTAAGGAAATCCCTTCACCCTCCAAAATTTCTGCGGCTTTTAAGCAAAGATCTAAAGAGAAAGAAAAGCTGACAACAGTGACATGAAGGCCTTCTTTACGAACCAATGCTTTACCTAAAGGCCAAGGATCCATCACCTCGGGCATAGGGAACGATTTTCCGTACATCAGTTCATGTTCCAAAAAGACGACTGGATTGGGGTCTTGGATAGAGGCCTCTAGCAGCCCTTTGGCACTGGCAGAATCGTAAGGGCACACGACCTTTAACCCAGGGCAGTGCATATACCAGCTGGCAAAACATTGAGAGTGCTGAGCTCCAACACCTGCAGCCATTCCATTAGGGCCACGGAAAACAATAGGAGACTGAATCATCCCACCCGACATGTAATAGGTTTTGGCAGCAGAATTGATGATATGATCAATGGCTTGCATAGAAAAGTTAAAGCTCATAAACTCGATGACGGGCCTTAAGCCCATGAACGCGGCGCCCACCCCCAGACCTGAAAAGCCATATTCAGAAATAGGGGAATCAATCACACGCTGTGGACCAAATTCGTCTAACAACCCTTTGCTGATTTTATAAGCGCCTTGATATTCAGCCACCTCTTCACCCATCAGAAAAACCGAAGAATCCTGCAGCATACTTTGGCGCAAACCCTCTCTTAGAGCTTCCCGTACACTGACTAACGGGCCGTCAGAAGCTTGATAATGTTTCACTGGTATTTTTTCTTTAAACCTTCCTTAGGATATAAGTCTTATTATTATTCGTCAAGAAAGTTAGTTAGTATGGCGCTGAATCTTTAGTTAATCCAAATCCGTTTCCACATTTACAGAAGGGCCAAAGTGTTCCATTAAACTCATCGAAAGACCTCGTGCGCTATTTCTGCGCACGTTATCCATAAGTAATGGCGGGGAAAAGCTCAGGATGACAGTTTTCAAATTTGGCGCTTGCATCTGCGATAATCCTTCAAAAACGTTAGAGTTGCCTAGATCATAGCCGGACAAATCCAAAGTCTCTAATTGAGGGGCGTTGAATCCCTTGAATATTTTAAGAAAATCCAAATTTTTTACCGTTTGCAATGCTATAGCGTTCAAAAGCGGAAAAGTCGCTTCTAAGCCATGGCCTTCAAAATTTTCGAAATCTATACGAACCACCTCCAAAGAACGTAAGGTCGGTGCGATATGTTCAATGCCTTTAAAACTTTTGACAGCAGAATGCCGGCCGATGCTGAGGCTGTCTAATGTGGGAAACTTTAGGACACTAAAGAGCTCTAAATCTTCTATGGGGCCATTGATATATAAGTCTGTGACTTTAGGCATGGTAATATCCTTTTCCGGGTAGGGCCCTTTGAAGGTTTGTCCTACAAGACCCAGACGATTTAAGGAGGGTGCTTTCAAAAAAGGCAAAATTTTTAGAATGTTTTGGAGCTTACAGTCATAAAATCCGATATGTGTCAAAGCAGGAAAAGAATACTTTTTCAACCAGTCACACTTTGAGATATAAATACGGATATACTCTACAGAATTGCGATACTCTGGATTGTTTAAAAATATTTCAAGTTCTTCATCGTTATTGATGAATGCATGTTTTAGATTGACACTTTTTGTTATTTCTGGCTCCGCAATACTGACATCCGGGCACAAAAAAATTAAAAAAGAGAGAAAAATTTCATTTTTTATCTAACAAAACAATCCTTTTTTATTTTAAATGCTGTTTTTTAAAAAGTCACCAATTTTTCTAATTTTAGGTTACTTTCTTTTTTTACTCCCTAAAATATGTTCAATTTCTAAAACCTCTAAGAAATTGGTTCTGCAGAGGGTGTTTCTATAATATGAAATTTTATGGCAATAGAAGAATCGATGTTTGTTTTCAATACATCCAACACTTTTTCTTTATCAGTTTCAAAAACGGAAACCGTGATTGTCACACAGAAGTCCACTGAAGATCTGTCTGGATTCCCTTCAAGAGGATATTTTTGAATAAACTGTTTTTTGAAAGTTTTAAAAGCATGGTTGAGTTTTGTTAAGCGAGGGGTAAGAGAAGCCATTTTTTTCTCAAACTCTTTTTCGTCAAACCTTTTTGCGTTAACCCATACATCTAACGTAACAGAGCGCAGTTCGGGGGCTTGCATATCTATTAGACCTTGAAAAATATTTTCATTGTTAAAGTCTAAATCAAAAAAAACGCAACTTAATTCTAATGTTCCCAATGTTGGTGCAATCATTTCTTTAAATATTGAAAAATCTTTTATGGGGCAGTCGAAGAAGACTCTTTTTAAGAAAGGAAAAGTTGCGTTGAATCCGCTTCCGTCAAATATTTCTGAACTAACTTGCGTATCATGTTGTATAGATATGGATTTTAATGTCCCAGCAGCAGCTTCAATACCTTCCAGACTTTTAACCGTTGCATGATGAGTAATGGATAATTCTTCTAAAGCAGGAAATTTGATGCGCGAAAGAAATTTCAAGTCTTTTATGACGGGCCAACCAGCAATGGTTAGTTCCCTAACCGTAGGCATTTCTACCGTTTTGTTCAGCATTGGTCCAGAAAAAACGTGTCCATCACTCAGGGAAACATGGTGAAGATTGGGGGCTTTTAACTGGGCTAAGGCAGACAGGGCGTTATTTGTGAACCCGTGTAAAATAATCTTTAAAAGTTTAGGACAATGAAGATGTATTAGGAAATCATGAGGGCCGCCGAAGTACGTGTGCAGGACCTTCACTTTCCGGCGATATTTGAGATCTTTTAAAAATTCTTCTACATCTTGTGTCTCGTGCAGGCGTATTGTCCTCTCGCCTATATAAGGGCGTTCTTTTGGCAAGACGGAATCCTTCGTCATATCTGCCCCTGCAAGTGTAGACAATAGATAACAAAAGATGAATCTGATTGGCGAAAACATATGCTTACAAAAAAGTATATCAAGAATGATTAAGGATGTCTTTTTGCAGAACTTCCTCCCATTGCTGTTTGGAAAGGATAGGGATGCCTAGTTTTTCAGCTTTTTCCCGCTTTTGTCCCGGATCTTGGCCGCAGATTAGATAAGTCGTTTTTTTGGTCACTGCAGAGCTGACGCAGGCCCCGGCCTGTCGTGCCTGTTGTTCCAATATACTCCTTGATCCGTTTTCAAAAGATCCTGTAAACACCACCGTCTTTCCTTTCAAAACCTGCGAGATATCTTTAAGTGGGGTAGGGGCAAGGTAAGAAAAGAATTCTTCCAGTAAAGGGACGTTTCCCGGGGCTACGAAAAAGATTTTGATTTCTTGGGCAATCAGGGGGCCAACCCCTTCAAGTTCTGTTAAAAATTCTTCGTCCTGGCTTTGTTCCTGGTTTAACTTGTGCATTAAGTTTTTTACAGCCTGCAAATCAGGGAAGGCTCGGGCCAATACCAAAGAGGTTGCTTGCCCAACTTGGGGAATACCTAGCCCATACCACAATTTATCTATCGCCACGTGGCGGCTTTCTTGGATGCTGCTTAAGATTTGATCCACACTTTTTTGTCCCCAGCCCGGCAAATTTATCCAGGCTTCTTTATGAGAATCCAATTTAAAAAGATCGGCAGGACTGTTCAGGTAGCCCATTTGGTACAAGAACTTTACTTGTTTAGGGCCTAGACCTTTAATATTTAAGGATTCTTTAGAAACCAGATGACGCAGAGCCCATATGGCTTGGGCCGGGCATTGGACCCCTTGAACGCAGCGATAGGCGACCTGCCCTTCCAGACGTAAAACAGGGCCTTGGCACACAGGGCAGAGTTGTGGAAATTCAAAAGGAACAGCGCTTTTGGGTCGCAGGGGTTGAATGACTTCGGTGACCTGAGGGATGACATCTCCGGCCCTTTGAATACGCACATGATCTCCGATTCGGATGTCTTTACGGGTGATTTCATCTTGATTGTGCAGGCTGGCTCTTGCAACGCAGACTCCCCCTACATAGACAGGTCTTAAACAGGCCACCGGAGTTAAGACTCCGGTGCGTCCTACCTGAATGACAATGTCTTTGATGACTGTCGTACTTTGTAAAGCTGGAAATTTATGAGCTACCGCAAATCGAGGCGTTTTGGTGCGGTATCCTAACTGGTCTTGAAAGTCAAAGCGATTGATTTTGTATACCGCACCGTCGATTTCATAGGGGATGTCATCACGAATTTCTTGCAGGTTATGATAATAGTCTATTAAATCATCCAGGCCCAAGCACAGCTGCCCCCCGCTTTGATAGCAAAAACCCCATGCAATCAGCTGCTGGGTAGCCTTTTGATAGGTATCTGCAATTTGTGGAAAGACTCCGTGTACAATGAATTGCAACGGCCTGGGAATATCCAGGTCAATATCTAGCTGACGAACCGTTCCTGCAGCGGCATTTCGGGCCGTGGAAAAAAGCTCTAGACCTTTTTCTTTGCATTGGCGGTTCATTTCCTGAAAATCTTTTTTACTGATAAAAACTTCGCCCCGGATTTCAAGAAGCTCTGGAGTGTGCAAGGGGATGCGCAAAGGAATGCCAGAAATAAAAGGGACGTGATGGGTTATATCTTCCCCTTGCCGGCCGTCTCCTCGGGTAGAAGCAGACTTCAAGTTTCCTTGTTTGTATTGCAGCGCTACTGTAAGGCCATCAATTTTATGTTCCGCAACCCAGTGTAAGGGTTCTTCTGAAGGTAACTCTAAGGCTTTGCGGCAGCTCATGACGAATTTTTCCAGCTCGGGTGTGCAAAAGGCGTTGGTCAAAGAGTATAAAGGAAAGAGGTGGTCAACTTTTTGGAATTGTTCTAAAGATCTTTCCCCTACACGTTGAGTTGGACTGTAAGGAGTGCTGAGCTCTGGGTGTTGAGATTCCAGAAAAACCAAGCGATGGTATAGGCTGTCGTATTCTGAATCTGAAATAATAGGCCGATCTTCCTGATAATAAAGACGGTTGTGCAGCAATATTTCTTGAACCAATTCCTGCCACTCTTGCCTTATTTCTGGCGGCACACTCATTAAAAAACCTAGAAACTTTTTTGAAAAATTGTAACAGTTTTTTGTATAATCACAAAGTGTTTTTTCATAGAGGTCTTACTTGATGTTTTCTGGGGCTAGGTAAAAACGGTTACTCTAAGGACATTTTTTGAAATTTTTCAACCAAATTAGATTTTTCTTCCTCTTGTACTAGTTTCTTTAAAGCATAGATCGCTTGTTTGACCGCACCGTCTACACGAGTTGTCCCCAGAGGTTTTGGAAGCATCTCTGCAAATTGGGTGAGTTCGTTTAATAACTTTTTAACATCCACCAATTTTTTTAATTCTTCTGTAGTGTAGAAGCTTTTTCCCTTCCAGGCAGACATAAATTTTTCAAGGTTCGTATCCAGATTGTTAATAGATTTATAGTATTGTTGATACTGTTTATCTTCTGAGCTTAACAAATACTCTCGATCCTCAGCCATGTCACTTCTAACCAAAGGTAAATTGCCAAAATCTTCAAAATGCCATACGCTTCCTTTATCATGCAGGATAAATCTTTTATTATTTTTTTCTAACAAAGATCCCTGATCTAAAGATAGTTTTTTAAAATCTTCAACATAAGTGTCATCATTTTCTTTAATTTCTTCAGTTAATTTTTTTAATGTATTGATGAGTTTGGCTGTATTGAGTGCGACTTCATATGATCGATTAGGATCTGTAAATATTTTTTGAAAATTAGTCAGTTTGCTCAATAAGCCTTCCGGGTCTAGCGTGATCATCTGTTTATAAGTTAAGAATGGTTTTTGATAGACCCCATAAAGAAAATTTCTTAAATGCTGATCAAGATTTTCGATGGAGTTATAATAGTTTTTGTATGATTTTTCTTCTTCACTCAAAAAATCCTCTGGCAGGAGGCTCAGTTTCTGCCTAATCCAGTGACCATTTTTAAAATCTTCAAACTTCCATAAGTTCTGATGGGTATCAGTTTTATCTATTTTACCGATAAGTTTTGTACGAGGTGCCTTTTCTTCCTCATCACTAGATTCTGTGTATTTTCCTGCAAAAGCATTATCTATTATGCTGCAAAACGTCAGCAAAATAATTGAATTTTTCACAATCTTTTAAATCTTAGTTTTTTTATTAAAAATATTATGACTTATAATGGTAAAAAATAAAATAATATTTCTAATTTTTTATCAAAATCTTTTTTTTTGTGCAATCAGATAGATCTGGATATTTTTCCAGTTTTTTTGCACAATGTTTTAAGTTTTGAGTATCAAAAATTTAATTCTATGGCCTCTTCATTAGAAGCTCCTTTCAGTGTTTCAGATCTTTCTCAGCTTCTAAAGTTTTCGGTGGAAGAGCGTTTTGGGGATGTTTTTTTGCGTGGAGAGATTTCGGGATATAAGCGGCATACCTCGGGGCATCACTATTTTTCGATCAAAGATCAAAAGGCTGTTATGGATGCCGTATGTTGGCGCGGCACGCCCTTGGGGGTTCCTTTAAGTGATGGCTTAGAGGTTGTGTGTCATGGAAAGTTAACAACTTATCCTGGGCGATCTAAGTATCAGATTGTGGTGGATTGTGTTTGGGGACAAGGGCAGGGAGCCCTGCTGCAAAAATTAGAGGAATTAAAGGAAAAACTAAGGTTTGAAGGGTTGTTTGATGGAGAGCGAAAAAAAACCTTACCTCTGTTCCCTAGCCGCCTGGGGATTTTAACTTCGGCGACGGGAGCCGTGATCCAGGATATGTTGCATCGCTGCCAGGATCGTTGGCCGTGCTACATTGACTTGTATCCCGTTCAGGTGCAGGGCAGTACGGCGTGTCAAGAAATCATCCAGGGGCTTGCCTATTTTCAAGCGCTACCTGAAGTGCAAAAGCCGGATGTGTTGATTGTGGCCCGGGGTGGGGGAAGCATTGAAGATTTGTGGCCGTTTCATGATGAAGCTTTGGTGCGGGCTATTGCTGCGTGTACTTTGCCGGTCGTTAGTGCTGTAGGCCACGAAACTGACACAACGCTTTGCGATTATGTGGCAGATCTGCGGGCACCAACCCCTACTGCAGCCATAGAGCTGGTGTTACCTTGCCGGGCAGATTGGGTGAAGAAGTTGGACGTGATGGCGCAGCGGTTGACGACGTACTTAGGGTCCTTGCATCGCTTTTATGACCTTCAAGTAACTCAAGCGATCAAAGGCTGGCTTAAAATTCCCGAACATATCAATCTGATGATGCAAGCCTTGGACGATCTTTGTGATGATGCGGGGCAGAACTGGGGTCTTCTGCTTCAAACCAAAGAGCATGCCTATAATCGCTTGATGATGGGTTTTCGTAAACCTGTTGATTCTTTGGACCGTTTGGACCAGACGGTGATGGGTTTTGCCCAGCAGCTGGATTCTTACAGTCGGCAAGGTGTTTTCCAACGTCACAGTGATTTGATACGGAGTGGCGATTTGTTAGAAACTTTATCTTACCGTAAGACGTTGGCCAGAGGTTTTTCTTTAGTCCATGGGCCAGGGGGGCAAGTTCTTTCTTGTATTGATCAGGCCAAAAAATTTGCAGAACTGACGCTGGAATTCCAAGATGGTTCTTTAAAGGTGAAGAACGAAGAGGTTTTGTCTTAATAAAAAAAGAAAACATTGAATTATGGCCGAAAACAGAACATTGCCCTGATCATGCAAAAAACTTTTTTTAAATAATTTTTTAACTACTGATTTCTTTATTTAGAATTTTTAAAATCAACTGTGATTTGATTTTTATTTATTTTCCAATCATGTTAAAAAAAATCTTTTTTTTTTCTGGATTACTGCTCAAGTACAAGCTGCTTTTATTATCATGAAAGATGATCAAGTTTGTCCTGCAAACGACCCAGCTTTTAAATTAATTTACGAAAAAGTGATTTGTCCTTACCAATTTCCAGCATCTTTATTTAATAAAATTGAATTGGAGGGGGAAGAAAATTTTCCTGTATTAAAAAAATCAAATAGTGTTTTGAATTCCTTAGAATTAAAAGAAGGTTATCGGATTCAATATGTACCAGATACGTTAGCTTCGATGGCGGTTATTTCTGGGGTTTATCAAATAAAAATGGAAAAAGTAAAAAAAGATTTAGAGGAAGCTTGGCGCATCCCAGAAATAGTGTATAAAGGGCTGGGAAAGCAGAAAGATCTTTATAAGATTTGTCTGGAAATTGCTGAAAAGAGCCTTCCTGTTTATGAATTGCTTCATGAGTGTTTAGCAAAAAAGGACAACGATGATAAGAATAAAAAGATACTTTATAAAAAACAAACTCAAATAAAAGAAGCAGATTGGGTGGGTATTTATAGTCGCCTTCAAAAAGAAATTCATAATTTTGAAAAAAACAACAATTATGAAAATCAAGTGCACGAGCAATACTCTTATCAGCAAAAGCGGCAGGAAATAACGAGGAGCTATGTGGCCTCTTCTGGGGAGTTGAATCCTGAACAGAGGGTAAGAGCAGTGAAGCCTTTTGTAAAAAAAGATTTTTTTAAAAGCTCTATAGGATCTATTTTTACTTTAGAAAAAAATGCAGAAGAAAAAGGAAAGGCTGTTTTATTTCGTTCAGTTGAAAGAACTTCAGGAAAAACCTTAGAAGATTTAAACGTGGAAGGAGTGTGTCGCAGCCTATCTTTTGGATCTTTATTTCAAGGTTTTTTATCAGAGCCTAATAATCCGAATTCTAATTGTCCTTTAGATCGTCATATTGAAGACAATAAAGAAAGAATTTTGTATGCCTTACCTCTTGCTTTGAATGATCAGGATGCATGGAAAGCGTTTTTCGTTGACCCTATTCCTGTGTGGATGCAGCCTTTTGGATATCTGGAAATGCACAGCAGAACCCGGGTTCCCGTTGAAAAAGACGGCGTTCCCCTTTTGCAACTTGATGATAAACAAGGGAAATATGGTATGGAGTTTGCACTGATCCCCCAGAGGTATCAAATTTGTGCTCAGCCTCCTCTTTGTATTAGTGAAGAAGAAGATTTAGGCAAGAACGCCAATCAAGTTGTGAAGCTGTTGAAGGACAAAGCTCATTTGGTTTGGGGTGATAAAAAGAATTTTGAAAGTTCAAAGGCAACAATGACCGTAGAAAATGTTGAAGCCTTAAAAGGAATACGAATAGGGAAAGATATTAAATCCCCAGAGTGTGAAATTTTCTAAGACATTAATGACATCAATTTTTCATTTATCTATTTAACGATCAGCAGCAGAAAAAATATATCAATTTTTTGCTGCTTTTTTTTAGAATCTAAAATTTTTACATAATTAAGATATTTGATTCTCCTTTCAAAAATCTTAAGTTAAAATAGAACGGATTCAGGTTATGAAACGATCTATTGTGTCTATAAGTTTTTTCAGGCGCCCCATTTCTTCCTTAAAAGGGATTGGACCAGGGTGGGAAAGATATCTTGAAGCTCTGAAGATTAGAACGTTTTGGGATTTGTTGGTTCATTTACCCTTAAGGTATGAGCATTATAGAACAGGGCCTCTGCACTCGTTAGAAGGCCAGTTGAGTTATCTGTGGGTGAAAGTACAGGAAATCCGTCCTTTCAACAAATTTTGGCGGGTAAGGTGTGTTTGTTTTAAGCACTCAACTCTAGAAGAGTTATCCCTGGTATTTTTTAAAAAGCCTGCTTTTCCTTTCCGCCTGGGAGGGCAGTATCTAGTCAGCGGTTTGGTTGAAAAGGACATATTTGGATATTTCATCACACATCCTTCTATCCATCCTAAAAATTTTCCAGAAATCCAGCCTGTGTATGCTTTGACGAAGGGACTTTTAAGCCGACATATTTCTGGGTGGGTGCAGCGCATTTTTGAAAGTTATCCTGCGATACCGTGTTGGTTACCAGAAGCTTCTGGGTGGCCTCAGACATTGACTTGGCCCAGTCACAGGAAAGCGCTGGAAAGCTTGCATTTTCCCAAAGAGGATTCTGTTTTTTTGGAAACTTGTCGGAAACGTTTGGCATTTGATGAATTGTTGGCTCAGCAGTGTGCGTTGCAGCGATTGAAGGTGGCCTCGGAGGGTCAAATCAGTTGGCCTTTAAAAATAGACTTTTCTTTAACGAATCAGATTTTACAAGATTTTGGCCATTCCCTTAGCCCGGAACAAGAACGCGCTTGGCAAGATATTCAGCAAGATCTATCCCAGCAAAAGCCGATGATGCGGTTGATTCATGGAGATGTGGGCAGTGGTAAGACTATTTTAGCTGCTTTGACTTTGGCGCAGGTCGCAGGGGCGGGACTGCAGGGGTGTTTGTTGGCCCCTACAGAAATTTTAGCCTTGCAACACTTTGAGACTTTGAAATCTTTTTTCAAAGAAACTTCTGTAGATGTGAAGTTGGTTTTGGGGGGGCATCGCTGTAAGCAGCTAGGGACCATTACGGTGGGTACGCATGCTTTGTTTCAAGATAAAATCGAATTTGATAGGTTAGCGGTGGTGGTGATTGATGAACAGCACCGTTTTGGAGTTCTGCAAAGATTAAAAATGAGCCAAAAAAGTACTCAAACGCCCCATATGTTGTTTACCACCGCAACGCCGATTCCCCGTACTTTTGAAATGACATTATTTCAGCATTTATCTATTAACCACTTAGGGCACCGACAAGGGCATCGGCCAGTAAAGAATTATGTGACCAGTTTGGATAAAGAAGCAGACTTATATCGGTGGATTGGAAAATGCATCAATGCGGGGCAGCGTGTGTACTGGGTATGTCCTTATATTGAATCAAAAGAAGAAGATCCTGCAACTTTTGTCCCGGGCCAAGTGACGAAACGGTATCAGAGGCTGCAGGAAGTGTTTCCTGAAAAAGTGGGGCTTTTGCATGGCAAAATGGTCTGGAAAGAAAAAGAACAGGCTCTTCAGGATTTTCAGGAAGGCGCTTTGCCTGTGTTGGTGTCAACAACTGTTATTGAGGTAGGGGTGCATGTTCCTTTGGCTAGTACTATGGTTATTGAAAGTTGCCAGCAGTTTGGTTTGGCTCAATTACATCAGTTGCGGGGGCGGGTTGGGCGAGGCCAGGTGCCAGGTCATTGCTTTTTTGTCTACGATCAAGGACACCTTTCTGAAATAGCCCGTAAGCGCCTAAATATTATTCGCTCTTGTGATGATGGGCTGAGGTTGTCGGAAGAAGATTGGAAATTGAGGGGACCGGGAAGTTTATGGGGCTTACAACAAAGTGGGATGCCAATTTACCGTTTTGCGGATTTGATGACAGATGAAGAGCTTTTGATAAAAGCCAAAGCTTGGGCAGAGACTTTAGGCCAGAAACATCCAGAGCGCGCCTCTTATCTGATCGATTTGTTTCAGTTTGGGCAACCAGAGCTTTGGAATGCGGGGTAATAGCGCTGTAGTAACCTTCAGTATTTTTAAAGCTCTATATTAAATAGGAGATTCTTTATGCTAAAATTGTTTATGTTCGTGCCAGCAATAATTTTAATGAAGAAAATTAATTTTTTACGTGCAGCATTGTTTTGGAGTTTAAACAGTGTGGAGTCCTGTGCGGTTACTGAATTAACAGCTCAATTTGAAGGAAAGAAAAAATCTTTTTGGGAAAAAAATGCTGAAAATATGAGTGATACTTTATCTTGGCTAGAATTTCTGGAAACAGCTAAAAACATTCAGAGTATTTACTTTAAAGACAAAGAAGCTCCGTTTATAGAGTATTCTTTTGATAAAAGACGGTTTACGAAAATACCAGGTTTTGATGATGGATCCTGCTTGTGGAGTCACTTAGGTATTACCCCCAAAAATATGTATGATCAAGTTGTCGTTCCCTATATTAAAAAAGTTATCATTCCTTATGTTAATAATATAAAAAAATGCAATTCTAAAAGTTCTAATGATGATCTTGCGTCAAAAAAACTTATGCCAGAACTGTTCGAGCTTCTAGATTTTTTGGATCCTTTAGAAAAGATTAGTAAGGACACAGGGGATGCTATAAAACGTTTTATAATACTTACCAAACAAACTGAAACAGTCAGAACAAATTGGCTGAACAGCGTTGAAACAAATGGCGGGAAAGAAATTATTCATAATAATAATAGAGTGGCTTTTCGTCCTGCTAATGGAACGCAATTTTTCCAAGAAGTTGCTGGTTATTTAAAAACCAATATTGTTATTTTTAGCGGAGATTCAGAAAGTCTTTCATTAAAGCTGAGCAGAGAATTTATTGTTGATCATGACGTTAATACCTTATATTTGTTGCAAGATGATGGAAGTTTTGGGCTGCATTATGATGTATTAGTAGAGCAAAACAGCCCTGTTAGCAAAGCTATTGTGGAAGAGATGAAGTCTTACATGGGATCAAAAAAAAGATTTTCACAAAAATAACCCAATAAATATTAATAAAAAAAGCTGAAAAAATGTAGTTGCAGCATTATTTTGATGGGCGGTGAGGTTTTGCGCCAGTAAAAATAACGCGATTGATTGACAGAAAATCAAAATAAGTATACTTTCTGTTAACTATCTTCTTTTTTTTGGATAATCGTGGACAGAAAGTCGCTTTTGTATATATATCTTGTAGTTGCCTCTTTTCAGGTGGAGGCCAGCCTTCCTTCTGGTTCTCACATGAAAGCTACTGTGCTAAAGCACAATTGGGAACAGACGAAACCAGATCAGATTCTGTTCATAGTGAACGCTTTGAAAAGAAAGCTTTCACAAATTCCTTGTGCCTCAATTCAAGATCTTGTAAAAAGATTTCGCTATGATTATGTGCAGGGTATTAATGGAGATGGAAAACTGTTAGCTTTTGATGTTGGAAAAGATCAGTTGTATCCTTCCCAGAATCTTGAGATTGACTTCAAAGATGGAAGTTCTCTGTTCTGTTTTTTGGATGAAGAGGGGCAGTTGCCCACAGAAATGATGCAATTCCGAACCATTCAACCTAATTCAGAAAAATTTTTTTCTGTTGCAGAAGAAATAGCTCAGTATTCTTTTAGAAAAAAAATGATGGTTTCCCTGCAAAAAACTTCTTCTGGACTGTTTTCTAGATGTGAGTACGTTTTTAAGAAATATGCAGCTGCTTTTTTTGATATTCCAAAACTAGAATTTCATTTTTCAGAAGAAAAAATAAAACAAGAGTTGTTACGTGAGAAAATCGAAGGAAGTAATCCTGCGGAAAATAATGAAAACTCAGATCCTCAAGAGGTTATTCAAACTACTTTCAGAGATCAAGAAGAGCCGATTACTCACATTTCTAGAGCTATTTCAGTACCAGAAATGCGGGCTAGTTCCTGTTTTTTGTCGCCTGTTCCAGAATTGAATCTGGAAGAAGAAGTAGCCAGTGAGCAAGAGAGACCGATTCTTGATTGTCCACTATCAATTCCTGTTATGCGAAATCTGCCTGAACGTGCAGATTCAGACAACAATCAGAACGCAGGGAAAGAGAGCACGAAGGAAAAACTGATTGATGTGCAGGAAGCTTTATCTGACCCTGTATTGATAGAAAACGTTCCAGATTCCAGAACCGTTTCATCTGCGCCAGAATTAGGGCAAGTAGGACATACAACGGAAGAAAATGACTCTATTAATAAACCAGAAGCTAATGCCAACTTATGTGATAAATTACCTGTCTCTGGCAATGTTTCTTCCCCGCGCTTAGATTTTTCTAGGCAAAATAAACCAGACTTTCAAGAAGAACAAGGGGCAGAAGAGCATTGTTCTAACTTTTTGGGGGCAGAGTTTGAAAATAGAGACCAGAAGTTTTTGCAGGAGTCAAAAGAGGAGAAGGTTAGCGAAATGTGTTTTGAAGCACCAGAATTTAATGTTAGTGAAATAGCTGATCTGAAAAAAAAAGAGGGAGTCTTCCAGGCGAATGTAGTGGAAGAGTCCTTCCCGGTTCTACACTCTGCTGCCGCACCTTTGGAATCAAATATATTAAATCAATCTACCCCATCAAGAGAAGTTGAGGGAGAGCGCACTCCTGAAAGACACTCGGAGTGTCTGATAAAGGAAAAAGGAGAAAATGAACAACTAAATCTTTGCATGCCTGCAGAAGCAGAAGAGGAAGTTAGATCTTTGCCCAGCCTTTCCGAAAAAGAGCCCAGTGATCGCGAGCAGGATTTTAGTTCATCGTCTGTTGCGTCTATAAGTTCTTCCGGTGTTTCTTATTCTTCTGATTCTTCTAGTTCTTCAGTTTTAGAAAGCCAGTACAGTCACCACGAAGAAAAGGTCTTTTCTGAACATCAGGAATCAGATAATGAGGGTGTGGAAAAATCTCAAAGTGAAAGTCCTGCTTTAGAAGAAAGCTTAAATCAGAAACTATTAAAGCGTCATTTTTCTAAAGAGTCTGAAGAAGAAAAAAAGTAAAGGCTAGAAAAAAGGGATATCAGAAAATACTTTAGACCTTTGCTGTTTACTGTCAGTAGGCTGATTAATCAGCAGCGGCCTGAGGATACAAAGTGATTTTTTAGTTTATATCTTAGATAGGAAAAAATCTGAAAAACAATATTAGATTTTTATACCCAGGAATTTAAAGAATCTTGGGTTACATTGTTGCTTTCAAGATTAGATTATGTTATTGACAAAGAAGTATTCCTTTTTGGGAAGTTTTATGCTCATTCGTTTATTATCTTTTTCACCACTTTTGTGGCGTTTATCTCTTGTTGTCAGATTGGTTCTATCTTTTTTCCTAGTATTTGTGACTTCTCAGATCTCAATCCCCTTTTATCCTGTTCCGGTAACGGCTCAGACTTTAAGTGTCTTGAGTTTGGGAATTTTGTTGCCTCCTGCAGAAGTCTTGTTGGCATTGTTATCTTGGATGTTTTTAGGATTTTGTGGCCTTCCAGTCTTTGCCAGTTTCTCCGCAGGAGTCCGTGTAGTGGTGGGGCCAACGTCAGGCTATCTTCTGGGAATGATTGTGGCAGCTCCTCTTTTATCGTACATTTATCGTTCTTACAGGCTTCAAATGATCAAAACTCCATTGCTTTTATTGGGGGTCATTATGCTTGTTTCTAAAATTATTTTGTTTTTAGGGTGTTGCAGGTTGGCTTTATTTCTTGGCAGTTGGGGTCAATCTTTTTGGACCGGGGTGATGCCTTTTTTACCTGGCGATACGTTGAAAGATGTCATTCTTTGGATGGCTTGGAAAACTTACGTAAGAGCACGGTGATTTTCTTTAAACTCTCTGCTCGAAGGCTTATTAAGAAATATGAGGACCTTAGATTGGAGGGTTTCTTTTGATCTGAGGTTTTATGTGGAATAATGGTCAGTGATGGTGTTTGGGGCTAGAGGTTTTAAGCAGTGATTAGAAGAGGAGATATTTCCAGAGCGTTTTTTTATTTTGGCTATTTTTTTATGTATGCGCCCCTATTTTTGGTGATCATCTATTCTTTTAATAGCCTGAATACGTTTTCTTGGGGAGGTTTTTCTTGGAAATGGTATAAAAAGCTCATAGACAATCATCTGCTTTTGGACAGCGCATTGGTCAGCTGTAAGGTGGCGGCGCTTTCCGCGACTTTGTCGGTTCTGCTGGGGACATTGTGTGCCAGTCAATGGACCTCTGTCAAAGGAAAGCATAAAAGGCTGGGATTGGTGGCAACTTTGCCTTTGGTGATCCCAGAAATGGTTTTAGGGCTTTCCCTGTTGTTACTTTGGGTTTGGTTGATGAAATGCTTTTCTTGGCTGCACAGGGGGTTTTTAAGCCTGGTGGTGGCACATACTTTGGTGGGAACAGCCTATGTGACGGCTTTGGTGCGTACGCGACTGGCCCGTATCGATCCTTTTTTAAGTGAAGCCGCGTTAGATCTGGGGGCAAAGCCTTATAAAGTCTTTCTATGGATTAAAATGCCGCTGGCATTGCCAACTATTATTGCAGGGTGGCTGTTGGCGTTTATTTTGTCTTTTGACGATGTGGTTTTGGCTAGTTTTGCCACCGGCCCTGGTACCAGTACTTTGCCTTTAGTGATTTTTTCAAGCTTACGATTGGGTTACAATCCTGAAATCAATGCATTGGGCAGTTGTATTATTTGTTTTGCAAGTTTGCTTACGGGGGGCATTTGGTATATTATTTACCGTAAAAGTCCTGTAAATGAGACTTAAATGAGCAAATATCCTGCTATTATAGTGTGTGGAAATAACAAAGGAGGCGTTGGAAAGTCTACTTTGGCGTTTCATTTAGCTATTGGTTTTTTACATCAAGGTTTCCGGGTGGCCTGTATTGATTTAGATGGAGGCCAGGGAACGCTGTCGCGTTCTATTGAAAATCGTCAGAAATACAGCCAATCTTCAGAGCAAAGTCTAGACGTGCCATCTTTTTTAAGGGTTAGTCCCGAAGAAAGCCTGTTAGAGGAGATTAAAGAAAAAATTTCCCAGTACATTACGTCTTGTGGGGCTGATGTGATTATTATTGATTGTCCCGGAACAGATAATGCTTTGGCGCGTTACGGGCATACTCTGGCGGATGTGTTGGTCAGTCCCATGAACGACAGCAGTATTGATTTAGATTTATTTGTTAATATTTCGCAGGATGGGCAATCCGAAGTTCAAGTCCAAAAATTACCTTTGGGGTCTTACGCTCATATGGTCTGGGAGCAGCGTTTGGAACGGGCTGCAAAACAATCTGTCAGCCTGGAATGGGTGGTGGTGCGAAATCGTATGCACAATTTGGTTTCCCGCAATCAGCTTTACATTGAAAATATCTTAACAAAATTATCCAAGCGTATTGGTTTTCATGTGGTGGGTACGATTGGGGAGCGGGTGATTTTCCGTGAGTTGTTTCCCTTAGGCCTGACGCTTTTGGACAAGCAAGAAAAAAACACGACGCTTTCCCATATTACTGCCCGGCAAGAATTGCGTACTTTATCAGATTTTTTACTGAAGCTTTTGAAATTAAAGTCTTGAACTTTAAATAACAATGTATTAAATTAATCATATAATAAATATTATGATTGTTTGATGAAAAAAATACTTTTAATGTTTGCGCTGGGATTCGGCGCTGTTAATGCTACTCCGTATGACGATTTCAGGAAGGAGGTGTTGGCTTTTTTTCAAAACCAGGGCTCTACGGATCTTAGAATAGATGGATGGCGTATTGACGATTTGTACGCAAAAAAGTTTCAAGGAAAAATTGAAAAAGCATGTGAAAAAGACTTTTTGGTTCAGCTGAGTGAAAAAATTCAAGAGTGTTTTTTCAAATGTAGAGAGGAAGGAACTTTAAGTAACTATCGTATTCCAGAAAAAAATTTGTATGATTTTTTTCAATAGATAAGTTTCATTTGAACTTTATTAGCAAAGATGCTTTTGGGGCTATTGCAACAGAATTACTGCAATACTTTTGTGGTAAAAATGACATTGTATTCTCTCCTCAGAGAGTGTCTTTCCTTTCAGATATAAAAATGGATAGGGATTCTGCTGTATCCTTAGCTCATCGCCTAGATGAGTTTCTAAGGAGTTGCCAAGTGACGAAAGATCTTACTGCTGATGGGCTTCTGAAAAAATTTGTAGAAAAAAATGCGGATAATGTGGGTGAAGGTTTTTTGCAAGGTATTCAATGGTTAGATTGCCCCAAAGAAAGTGATCCGGATTTCCAAACAAAGATGGGTGGATTTCTTAAGCAGTTTGAAGATTCTAAAGGAAATATTGCTTTAGATATTGTTATGCAATGCTGTGATCGAATTCAAAACAAGACAAAGCTTAACCAAGTCTTTTCTGCAAGGCCCGAGGAAAAGGTGCTTGAAATAATTTTTAGGACAAATCTTATAGTTGAAAAATTGGAAATTCTTGGGGATGTTTTTGAAAAGAGCTTAAACAATAAAAATGTTGCTGGGGATGAAATATGAAGATCGTGAGACCAGAGAAGGTACATTTTTCACTGCAATAAAGAGCTCCATTGGCCGTGGAAGAATAGACAATGACGCCTTTGTTAGAGGAGCTGTTCTTTATGTGGAAAGTTTTATTAGTGAGAACGAGGAATTTTTTCGTGGACCGTTTCTGATTGACCGAGAGGATTTTCTACCTAAAATGGCAGGCAAGTCTGCTGATGACTGTGTAAAAGTACTAGAAGAGCTTTTAGAAAAATATCCAGACTGCCAAGAGCAAATTAAGGAAAAATTTTTGAAAACGAATTTGGATCAAGATTTGAAGGAAAAGATATTGGACGCAAAAGGTTGGGTTACCCCTAAGATGTGTGAAAAAAAACAAGAAGATGTGTGCGAAGAAAAAGGCGTGTCTGCTGCTAATAGAAGGGAAGCATTTTCCGGCCAGGGCATTATGATTGGTGGCTCAGATTTGGATGATAAACACTCTGCAGACTCCGGACCAGTTGCGAAGGATATTGAAAATCTGAAAAAGGAAAATAGAGACCTGTTCAGTGAAAATACGCGGTTGAAGCAGCTTTTAAAAGAGAAAAATGCCATCATTGAAAAGTTCTATAGATTTCAGAAAGAGCAACAGGACGTACTTTTGGGACTTAAAAATTCAGGAGCAGAATTCATTAAAATGATGAAAAGCACCGAGGAAAAAGCTGAAGCCAATGCGGACGCTTCAAGAAAAAATAGAATGAGAAGTGAAGATTAAGAAGCTTTTAAAAAAATAAAGGAGCGTGCCTAGGGTTAAGGTGCTGCTTCTTCTGAAAGACAAGCCAAGAAAATTTTTAAATAAATAACTGTTAGGGATTTATTTGTTTTCTGGTTTGTCTTTTTTTGTTTAAAAATGTGTTGATGTTAAATTTTTTTTTACTGACCCCTTGAGATATTCTGCTAATCTTTTATAATGAAATTAATCAGATTTTTTTCGGTACTTTATGTGGGGGAATTATCCCCTTTTTTCTTATGAATAAGCAAAAAATTATAAATCTTTTAGAAGATGCAGTCAGTGATACTGGCTACGAAATTGTGCATGTGATGGTAAGATCCTCTGGAGACTGTCTGTGTATTTTAATGGAAAACCAAGAAACAGGGACATTAAGTTTGAAGGAATGTCAGTTCATTCATCGTAAAATCGAAAATATTCTCTGGGAAGCTGAATTGTGGTCTAATCATTGGACTTTAGAAGTCAGTTCTCCTGGCTTAGATCGACCTTTGGTGAAGCCAGCGCACTATCAACGGTTTTTGGGCAAAAACGTTCAAATCTCTTTAAAAACTCCGTTGGAAGGAAATAGTTCTGTTATGGGCTGCCTGGAAAAAACCAATGCGCAGGGCGTTATTATACAAACGGACAAGAATGAAGTTTTTTTAGTGGAATGGGACAGTATCAAGTTGTGCCGATTGGTTCCTGAAATTCCAGAGTTTTAAAGGGGGGACAAATGTTACGCAATATAGGTTCTGTTTTAATTAAAGAGATTCAAGAATTTGCCAAAGAAAAATTTGTTGATGTTAAGTACGTATTTCAGGCTTTTGAAGCGTCTTTCAGTAAAATTTTTGCAGCTTCTTATGGAATTGAAAATGATATTCGGGTCTTTATCGACCGAGAGACTGGGGAAGTCAGTGCTTTTCGCTATCGTATTATTACTCCAGAGGCTTTATGTCCTTTCCGAGAAGTTTCTCCGGATGAACTACCTAAAACAGGTTACCAAGAGGGTGATTTTTGGGTAGAGCCTTTGTCTTTGGTGCCTTTGAACCGTGCAGATGTACAAGTTATTAAGAGTATTTTGGCCAAGACGGTTCATGAAGTTGAACGTCAGGCTCAATTTGAAGAATTTAAAGACCGTGTCGGCGAAGTGGTTTCTGTTTCTGTAAAGCGCATCGAGCAAGGAAACTTGATTGTAGAATTAGGAAGATCCGAAGGAATTATTTTAAGAAATGAAATGATTCCCCGGGAAAGCTATAATGTGAATGATCGCCTCAAAGCGTACATTTATGCAGTTCGGCAAGAAAAAAAAGGACCGCAGATCTTTTTATCTAGGGCACATCCTGGTTTCTTGAAACAACTGTTTATTCAAGAAGTCCCTGAAGTTTATGAAGGTGTTATTGAAATTAAGGCTGTCGTGCGTGATGCGGGCAGTCGTGCCAAAGTCGCTATTTATGCTCCAGACGCCTCAGGAAGTCGAGGATGGTCTTTTGATCCTGTAGGGGTGTGTGTGGGAATAAAAGGGATGCGTGTTAATGCTGTTAGCCGAGAGCTAAGTGGTGAAAAAATTGATGTCATTGAATGGTCTTCCGATCAAGCCCTGTTTGTGGTTAACGCTTTGGGGAATGTGGATGTGTCTAAGGTGATTTTAGAAAAAAAGCCGGGTAGTATGACAGTTGTGGTTCCTGACGCCCAGAAGAGCTTGGCAATTGGACGAGGTGGACAGAACGTGCGTTTGGCCAGTAAAATAACAGGTGCAGATATTAACCTGATTACTTCCAGTCTGGAAGAAGAAAGAAGGGTTAAGGATCGTCAAGAAAAATCAGCTCTGTTTATGGAAAAATTGGATATTGATGAATTTATGGCTCATTTTTTGATTTCTGAAGGTTTTGAATCTGTTGCAGAGCTGGCGCACACATCAGTGGAAGAACTAGAACGTTTAGAAGGATTTACCACAGAGGTTGCTACCGAGTTGAAAGAGCGCGCTACGGACGCTTTGAAGGAGCTGGAGGTAGAAGTAAAAAATTACTTTATCTCTGCTGGAGGAGATCAAGAGATTTGCAATATGGGCTTTCCTACGGAAGGCTTGAGACTGCTGGCAGACAATGGTATCTTAACAAAGGACCAACTTGCGGATTTGTCTTTGGATGAGTTGAAAGTGATTATGCGCCCTCTGTGTGATAGTCAGAGTGACACAGAGGATCAAGAAGATCCTTTGGGATTGGGGTCGTTTATTATGGCTGCAAGAGGTCAAGAAGAGGGAATTTTAAATGACTGAAGAGAAAAAAGATCAAAAGCGTAAGCCGCTAGGGTTAAAACTTGATCAGGCGCCTAAAAAGCCTGATTCAGATGCGTTGAAGCGTGATTTCAGTCGTGGACGATCCAAAACAGTGACTGTGGAAGTTAAAAGGAATCGTAGGCCAGCTGTGACTTCTGCTCCTCAATCTGATTCGAAGTTTACTCAACAAGAAGAAATGCGACGTATGAGAGCTGTTCAAGGTGCACTTCAATCTAGAATGCAGGAAGAACAAGCACGTCAAGAACAAGAACGTCAAGAAAGAGAGCGTCAAGAAGCTGCTAGAAGAATAGAAGAAATACGTCTTTTGGAAGAAAAAAAAGCAGAAGAAGCTTTAAGACAACAAGAAAAATTAAAAGAAGTACCTGTCGGTAGAGGTGCTCCGCTGGTTTCAGAGCGTAAAGCTGACGCTAAGCCTGCGGCAGATGCTCGGTCTGCTGCCAAAGGACAGAAACCAGTAGCATCAGGGGTAGGGGCACGCAGAGATCGTCCGGGAAAGAAAGTAGAAGAACCAGTCAACGTCTTTGGTGATCGTAAAGTTAAAACTGCTGACAAACGTTCTAAACGCAAAGGGCGTGATCAGGAAGATGATGATGCTTTGAAGATTGTGTTTTCGGATCAGTCCTCTGTGCACACTCATCCCAGAGTAGTGGGATTGAAAAAACTACGTTTTGGATCAAGAAAACTTGAAAGGAAAAGTTCTGTTGTGGTAGAAGTAGAAATTTCTGGACCTGTTTCGGTTCACGATCTGGCAGAACAGTTGGCTGTTAAGTCTGCAAGTCTTTTAAAAGTTTTGCTTAAGATGGGGCATCCCGCAACCTTGAATACGATTTTGGAACCGGATATCGCAGAAATTGTTGCAGCAGAAATGGGGGCCAAAAGCGTCAGAATCGTTTCAGAAGACTTGGAAGAAAAGTTGTGGCAGATGCCAACCACCCCTGATAAGCGGCGTCCCCCAGTGGTGACAGTGATGGGGCATGTTGATCACGGAAAAACCTCTTTGTTGGATGCTCTGCGTAAAACCAGTGTGGTTTCAGGAGAAAAAGGGGGAATAACTCAGCATATTGGTGCTTATCAAGTTGTTTTGCCTTCTGGTGATTGTATTTCCTTTATCGATACTCCGGGACACGAGGCGTTTGCCCAGATGCGTGCCCGTGGAGCCAACGTAACGGATATTGTAGTATTGGTGGTGGCAGCGGATGACGGGGTCAATGCTCAGACGGTAGAAGCCATCCGGCATGCCCAATCCGCTGGGGTTCCTATTATCGTGGCGATCAACAAGATCGACAAACCTACAGCTAAGCCGGAACATATCAGAACTCAGCTGCTTAGCTATGACTTAGTTGTGGAAAGCCTAGGTGGAGATTGTTTGGAAGTCGAGGTTTCGGCCTTAACAGGAAAGAATCTTGATAAGTTGGAACAGGCGATTATTTTACAGGCGGAAGTATTAGATTTGAAAACAGATTCCAAGGCTTGGGCCAAGGGTGTGGTGATAGAATCAGAAATGAAAAAAGGACTGGGGTCAGTGGCCACAGTTTTGATCAAGGATGGGACTCTGCGTAAGGGAGACTTCTTTGTTTCAGGCGAAGTGTACGGAAGGGTGCGGTTGCTGTTCGATGATAAAGGTAAAATGATCCAATCAGCAGAAGGGGGAATGCCCGTGGCTGTTTCTGGATTTTCTCAATTGCCGTCTTCAGGAGAGCGCTTTATGAAAGTGGGCAGCGAGGCTGAGGCAAAGCAGTTTTTAGAATGGAAACACCAAACATTCCTTTCTAAGGGAGAGTCCGAACCTGTTGTAAGAACTTTGGAAAGCCACTTGCAGGCTCAGAAAGTGAAAGAGCTATCAGTGATTTTGAAGGCGGATGTGCAGGGTAGTTTGGAAGGTTTAGAGTTTGAAATCAGCAAATTGCTTCATGAAGAAGTTTCGGCCAAGATCGTGTATAAAGGGGTGGGGGCGGTTACAGAAACGGATGCTTTGTTGGCGCAGACTTGTAAGGGTATTGTGGTGGCTTTTGGTGTGTCTATCCTGCCAGAAGCTCAAAAAATTATTGAAAAAGAAGCAGTACCTTTATTGAAGCATAATATTATCTATCATGCCGTAGACCAGATCCGTGATCTTCTTTCTGGAATGTTGGCCCCGGATCTTCAAGAAATTTTGTTAGGCCAAGCAGAAGTGATTCAGGTCTTTAAGATTAAGAAAGGTCCTACTGTTGCAGGTTGTGCAGTTAAAAAAGGCTTTTTACGAAGAGGCGAAACAGTTAAAATTACACGCGATGGGAAACTTGTTTTCCAGGGACTTATCAAGAGCTTAAAACACCAGAAGGACGACAAGAAAGAGGTCAAAGAAGGGTATGAAGCAGGTATTGTTTTAGACGGACACAGTGATTACCAACTGGGCGATCAAGTGTCTTGTTATGAAGTAAAAACCATTGCCAGGAAGATATAGGCTGCTTTCAGTGGTGGACTTGTTTTAGTGATTTAGGGGGAGGTAGTTTTTTTAGAAATGCTGCCCCCCCTGATATGTAACATTAAAAATTATGACAGCAGCCCTCAACGTAAAAAAAAAGCGGAAAAATGATCATAGCTTAAAATTTTGGTTTCGCATTAGCCTTACCCTCTTATTTCAAGGTAGTAAGGTAACAAATAATGTAAGTAGACTTAAAAAAATAATCCGTTGTGGTAAAAGTTCAAATTTTTGGATCTGCTTTGTCGTAAGAGGGTAAAGCCATTGGTTGATAGGTCTATAAGTTTTTTTTAATTGGTTAGCAGCTTTAAATAGAATTTTAACATTTGACCGTTTAGAAATTATGGTTAAGCGCACCAACTTGGTTTCAGAAGAGTTAAATTTTACATGTCTTAAATTTTATTATTAAAAAAACAGAGATAGGTTAAAAATACCCTCTTTTTAATCTTATTAATAATCTAAATGATGATAAAAGAGAGTCCAAGTACTAAAAGATTCTTTACTAAAAATTTTTAAAAAAGCACTTTGTTATATAAGTATAGCTTTGTGATTTAGGAAAAAGGAGCTGTTGTAATGGAAAAAGGTCGATCTGACATATAGTCGTCATAATAAGCATTTGCAGCAAAATCGTTGTATTGTTCTTGAAGAGCAGGGGGAATATCTAGAGGCGGTTGTTCTTCTTTTTTGGGTTTTTCAGGGGGGGGGGCTTTTTTTTCTTCTTGAGTTTTTTCAGGCTCTTTTGGAGGTTCGGTCTCTGAGCTTTCACAATAAGCCAAAGTTGAGAACAATAACATTAAAATTAAAAAGTGTTTCATCATTTTAAACCGCAGAGAACAATTTATTTTAAGGAAACTCTATGAATATCTTATTTATGGGCCAAGGTAATTAAACCAGGCTGTTTTGATTTGACAATGCCACAACCTAAATCTTAGTTATCTAATGACTAAGTATCCTCATTCAATGTATAAGAAATTAAAAGATTTTTACTTTGCACGGGATAAGGTTCATATAACTCAACAATCATTGATATCCATCTTTCTATAGACAATCAAATAGCTGGGAAAAACAACAGATGCTTCAACTTGATTGAAGTGTCCTAATGATTGCGGGACCCAAAAGATTGTATCTCTGGCTATATTCTGGAAATTCTGATCTGGGTTATGTAAATCATTAAAGAAAATTTTCATTTTCTGACTAACGCTATTTATCGAGATTGTGTCGACATAATATTGCCTTTGTGTGCCATTAAAAGAAAAAGTAAGATTCAGGAAGGGTCGTTTGTAGGGGCAAAATAGTTCCCAGCATCAGGGCTAAAAAGTTCTTAACATCCTATTTCCTAAAAAATAAATCTGAAAAAATATTAACATATGGGGTACTTTTTCTCTAAAAGATTATGTTTACACTGGGAAAACCATCTTTGGCTTAAAGCCAAGGGGACTGAAAGAAAGAAGCAATAGGTGCTGAAATAAATATATCGGGGCGTTCCAGCTAAGGAAAAAAAGAATAACACGGCTATTAAGCCTAAACCCATCTTGTTTAAATGCCTGACAGGAAAGATAAAGCGCCTGGAAAACATAAACCATAGCTGAAAAGGGAGGTAAAAGAGAGGAGAAAAAAGGACTCTTTTGAAATTTGATACCTGGTAGGGCAGTAAAAGACCATGAAAGATCAAAGAGGTGCGGTGAGCCAAGTAACAAAGAGGGTGAGTCCCCACGGCATTCCACCAAGCTTTTACCAATTCTTTTCGTTCATGGTCATTAGAAGTCGCTTTTAAAGGAGCGTCCGTACTACGGATAAGAGGTTCCCACAACAGAGCATACTTTTTTTCGATGGCCTTTAAATCTGGGACACGAATCAAAGAGTCCGGAAGTAAGATTTTTCCACAACGCACACTGATGCCTGCCAAATCATAAATTTTAACGTACTGCCAAAAGTGGTTCCGTTCTGTTTGGGGGATAAGCATGTGGTTGATCCAAGAGTTGGACATGACCAGCGACAAGCTAAGGATAGCAGTCTTCCAGAAGTAAGAAAGGTTTTTGGAGTTAGGCCATTGCACTGTACAAAACCAATAGCACAAAAAAGGAGCAATAAACTGCGCTTGATATTTGACGGCAGTTGCATAAAATAAGACAAGAAAAAAATAAACTGCACCTCCGAAAGAAAAAGATTGCCTGTTTTTAGCTTTACAGCATAAGATCATCGACAAAAAACCGTAACCAAAAGTAAAAATAATATCTTTCCAGATCCAACCTGCGTACAGGCCCACCCAGGGTAGGTAAGGTAAGTGCAAAGCCAGCCAAGAGTTTATTCCTCGTTGTGTTAAGTGAAAACTCAAAAGATAAACCGCACCCCATAGTAACGCCATATTCAAGCAAAACATCAAACTAGGACCAGAAACTGCTTTGTCTAAAAGCCCCCAAACAATGGCCATCAAGGGGGGATGACCTTCGTTGTAATGGCCTGTTTTTGCCATTCGATAGATATAATGGCTGTCATCAGACATTAATCCAGGATAAAAAATAGAAAAATAAATTCCCACAAGTGCGAAAAAATAAATATGGCGGAGATAAGGCTTTAGAAGAGCCAACTGCGGCATGGTTATACAGAACCTATAAAGTGGATTACGGGGAATTATTTTTATCGCTATGCGGCTTTAATATAACATAAATAGGCTTTGTAATGACAGAAGGATAGGAAAGTTACTTTCATAAAAAGTAAATAATATAAAATCTTGGCGGGATTCTTGTTACAAAAATTAAAAACCTTTGGGTTGTTTCAATTTTTTCAGCGTAATTTCCTAGCCCCGCGGGATTGAATGAAACCAGAGAGGCCTTTGGTTTGGAAATAAATATTTTGGCAAATAGTAATTTAATATTTCAAAATTTTTTTAAGTTATTTGATCAATTTTCTAAAATTTTTTACCGACGTCTTCTTCTGTTTTTACTTTTTTTCTTTTCTCTGACCCCCAGCTGATCACTTAAATTGGAAAGAAAGTTTTCGGGAACCATTTCTGCAGCGGTAGGATTACTTTGTAAGTATGTTTTTAAAGTATCAATAAGCTGCTGGCTGCGGGACGTTTTTCTGCGTGCGTTACGTTTTCGTCCTTTACTTTTTTTTCTTTTTTTGTCTGCAGTTTTTTTAGAAATTTCTTCCATTATGCTACAGATATAATCGGATGGATCGGTGCATTTACGGGTGATTAATTCAAGAAACTCACGTTCTGAGTTTTTCTTTTTTATTTCATTTAAAGATTTTTTGACAGCATCTATAAAAGCAGTTCCTGTAGGGTTTTTGGCTGATTCTGCTGGAGGTTGATTTAAAGAGGAGGGGGCTTTTGAATCTGTCATAATCGGATCAGAAACTTTTGAATTAATGAGGGGATCAGAAATTTTTGAATCTGTAATAATGGGATCAGGACTCTTTGTAGCATCCGATAAAGAAGGACTAGATGAAAAATGATTACCTAACAAGCGACTAAATAAAGATCTCCCACTCAAAGAATGGGGATCGCTTTTGGAATTTTTCAAATTTCTAATATGAATTTTGTTAGGACTTCCTCCTCCCCAAGCGTTATATTCTTCAATTAATATTTTGGGTACAGGGTCTCCTACGGTTAGGAGTTGTTGATAATGACCGCCTATTCCGCTTCCAAGACTTCCTGCAGATCCTCCTAACGTGACAATATTAAGATGAGGATCCTGTGCTTTTCCAAACTCATTTCGCAAGACAACGACATTTGGTTTTCCTGCAAAGTCATTGGAAAAAGAACGAATATAAATACCTTTCCGTTTAGCAATTTCTTTATATAAATGTGGTGCTTCAGAAGGGCTAGGGATAACGCCTAAGTAATAAATTTTTTTACCTTGAATGGTTAGCCCCTTGGGAAGGCTCTGTGCTCCAATGCCTTCTTCAGCAATTAAATCTTTCACTTGATCGATGTAGTCATCCCAATTATTAATAATTTCGTCAAAAAATTCTGGTTTAACCGCATAGATTCTTCCATTTCGACTAACATCTTGGTGCTTTGAAAGATCTATATTATTTAATTCGATGCCTTGGAAGAGATTTAAAATTCCGTGGATTTCAATAAATAGATCATTATTTCCTGATAGATATTGTGTATGAAGTCTACGGACTAATGGTTTGGCAATATTATAAAACTCATCTGGACTTAAGCCTACAGATCGCAAAAGACATGCGCCGTCCCCTTGAACATCCAAAGGAATCATTTTTTCTTTTGTTTCATGAATTACTTCATTATTTGTTGAATCTAAAGAAGGGATTGCAACTGTATACTGAGTTTGTGTTTTTGCATGATTTTCAATTCTGTCATAAGGCATGTTTTCCCCTAAAGTTCTGCGGCTTTTTTCATAAAAAGGTTTATTAGTTCCATCAATATTAAAAGTCGTAAAATTAGGTAAAGTGGGTGTATTAGTAAATAGAGTTAAAGGTTTGTAAAGTTTTGTGGGCTGGTGTGCTGGTAGTGCAGGATAGTCTGCTGCTTGCACCCTGGGTATAATGCAGAATATTAAAAATAATCGAGTTAGCTTTTTTTTCATTGTTTTGTCAACAAAATATATGATAGATTAGCATAGAATTTATTATTTTTTTGTGAACTCGCAGATGCATTTTCAGTGGAAAGATTTTGCAAAACAATGGTGGAACTTGGATGGTCCTTACCACATCTTGCATCAGCTTCTGCCGTTACGGATGAAGTTTATTGCCTCGACAGTAAACAGCCTAAAAGATCTTGCTGTGTTGGATGTAGGGTGTGGAGGTGGATTATTGTGTGAAGAGCTTTTTCAAAGAGGGGCTAATATTTATGGAGTAGATTCTTGTCCTTACACTTTACAGACTGCCAAAGAACATGCCCAAGAAAAAGGATTTTGTATTCAATATCGTTCCCCCAATCAACTGGAAGAACTTCCCTTGTTTGATCTGGTGTGCATGATGGAAGTTTTAGAACATATCTCTAATCCTTACGATTTTTTAAAAAAGTACGTGGCATTTTTAAAACCTGGAGGCTTTTTATTGGGGTCTACCATAAACCGCTCTTTTTTATCTTGGAGCTTGGGGATTCATGGTGCCGAAAAGTTAAAATGGGTTCCTGAAAATGCGCACCATTGGGCCGAGCTTTTGAAACCTGAAGAATTGGCTGTGTTATTTCATACTTTGGGATTAAAAGAAGTCATATTTCAAGGCTACGGTTCTTGGGGAAAAAGTTGGGATTTTCAACCCCATTTAAAAATAAACTATTTTTTTAAAGCACAAAAACCCCAAGTTTCTGCATAATTTTTTTTTGCAGGAAGGCGTTGATTGCTAAGAAGAAGAAAAAATAAAGCCTAAGAAAAGCTTCAGCAACTTATCTAGACTATTATCTTGTCAATCCCTTAGAAGTCTTGTCCCATAATAATCAACAAACCATGTTTTTTGTCAACTTTATGCAGCATCTGAATAGGAAAGTTGTACATGATACCCATATATCCTACGATAGGCAGCTTGATTTTGATACCTGCACCCCAGGTAGAACGGTTGAAGAACTTATTGGATAGAACGTCCTTACCTTTGAACATAGAATCCCATAAAGAACCGGTTTGTAGGTTTAATAAAATAGAAGCAGGAATCTCTTTAGGAAAGAACGGTATTGGTACGGACAAACGCGCAAAAGCGGTATAGAACTGCAGACCACCCAAAGCTGTTGCGGGATTTTTTTTGTCTCGGGGGCCAATACCCGCCATATTGAAGCCAGGAAAAGAATACATAGTGGTATACATTTGATCTAGAAATCGCATATACCCCAGCTTAGTGATGCGACTGTACTCACCATGCAGCCTTAATATCCAAGTTTTTTCTTCATTTAAAGGAAAGAACTTTTCAGCTGCAAATCTGTTTAAGATGCAATGGACAGTTCCTCCAGCCCCTTTCCAGTTGTTGCTCATTTGGGCAAACCAGCCATCTACACGTTGCCCGGCAAGAATTTCTGTGCGGTTATAGGTCAGTTCGTGCTGGATTTCAGATACACAAACGTTTTTGTGTTGTGCGAGATTATCTTTCAGAAAAGTTGACCGAACATCCTTATCCCCTACGTTTTGGTATTGGATCAGATATCCCCATTTCTGGAACAAATTGTCATTCAATTGATAGATTCCATCAAATCCACTACCTACACTCTGTTCCAGGTAGGTTCCTTCTTTTGTATTCGGGCTGGATTTGGATATTGTGCTACCCTTATACCGATTGTAAAAAAGGGTTGCGCCGGCATCTAAAGAAAGTCCCATAAAGCGTGGGTCTCGTAAAATTGTTGAAACGGATTGAGCTCTTTGAGAACCATAAACGGTTACATTACCCAGGTATCCTTTACCTAAGAAGTTCCGTTCTGTAAGCCCAAGGTTGCCTAAGAAGCCTTCTTGGCCACTCCAGCCTCCGGAAAACTGAAAATCTCCGGTACTTTTTTCTTTAACAGTTACCGAAACATCACGTAGGTTTGGATCTGGGGTCGCAGTATCTTTAATCGTGACTTTTTCAAAGAAATCTAAACTTTCAAGATTCCTTTGGGAAGCAGAGACTTTAGAGGGATTGAAAGGATCCCCTGGGGCAAATGTGACATCTCGTTCAATGACATTACGATCTGTACCATAGTTTCCCGAAATGGTGAGCTTGCGGACATAAATAGGGGCAATAGGTTTAATTTCAAAGACAACTGTAATTTCTTTGGTCTTAGGGTTTTTTTCCATGACGGGAATAACCTGAACAAAAGGCATTCCTTTTTCTGATAAAATCTTTAGCATGGTGTCTGCGGCTCTTTGAGGAGAGCTTTGCTTATACCAATCTCCTTCGCTCCAAAAAACTTTATCTAAAAGCTCAGCAACATTGATTCCCTTTATTTTAGAGTCAACGCGTACTTTTCCAAAGGTGTAGCGTTCCCCTTCCTGCACTGTGAAGGTGACAATGAACCCCCCATTAAGGCCTGTGATTTCTCCATGAGAAGGGGCAACCCGCGCATCATAATAACCTTTTTCCAGGTAAAATCCCATCAAGAGCTCGCAGTCATAACGGACACGCTCTTTATCGTAAACTTGCTCGGGTCCTGCCAACAAATTCCACCATTGCTCTTCTTGGCTGGTGATTACGCTTTGTAAGGCACGGGCTGAAAAAGAACGATTTCCAAGAAAACGAATTTCTTTGATAAAAGCCCTGCGTCCTTCCTTGATGACAAAAATAAGATCTACACGGTTGGATGGACGATTAATAATCTGAGGAACAATCTGGACACTGTGGTATCCTTTAAGGTGATAC
Source organism: Alphaproteobacteria bacterium 40-19 (assembly GCA_001898075.1). Classification (GTDB taxonomy): domain Bacteria; phylum Pseudomonadota; class Alphaproteobacteria; order Holosporales; family Holosporaceae; genus 40-19. The sequence goes on along the minus strand of MKSD01000001.1, from coordinate 357,678 downwards.
AGCTCTTTAAGACGTGTCAGAGCTTCTTGAACGCGTTCCTTCGAGTAAATTTCCTTTGGTTTTAAAGAAATCGTTTCTTCTAGGTCGTCCCTGGATACTGCATCGCACCCTTCGAAGACAATTTGGTTAAAACAAGGATTTTCTACAACATCTACGCGCAGTACGGACCCTTGCATACTAATTTTTACATCTTTAAAAAGTCCTGTACCAAATAGATCTTTTAGAAACTGATTTAAATCTTGATCTGAGTATTCAACAGAAGAAGGTAAGTAATCGCGAACCATCTGAGTATCTACGCGGATGTTTCCTGTCACTTTAAGTTCGGTTATTCGATGCTTAGACGTGGTAGGTTCTTCTTGGGCCAAAAGCGCGCTTACTTGGGGGGCTGGAGCAGCGGAGGTATCATAGGGCAGATCAGCGGGAGACAAAATTTTAGCCCCTTCTTGTCCCGCAGTATCTTCAAGTTCGCCGGAAGGTAAAGGATCCATTGGCGTATTGCTGGTGTTCACGCTATTTTGATCAGGTGTGACCACTTGAGGGTCTATTTCAGATAAATCTTTTTGAGTCTTGAACGCTTTTTCATCTACGGTCTTATTGGGGAGTTGGTCGGCCCCTAAAGGAGCATTAGAGCTCCAAACAAAGACAAATAACAGAAAAATATTTTTTTTTAAGAAATGTTTCAAAAAAATGACTTACCAGCAATCTCTATGATATTATATTAAAAAAAAACAAAAAATCAAGGTTTTTTTAAAATACTCGTTTTATCAATGCAGTAACACCTGGTTTGGAAATGATTTTTTTAAAACAAAGAAAAAGACTAGAAGGAATTTTTAGAAGTTCTTTCCAATATTTTTCTATAGATTTTATGACGTTTAAAATATTATTGTTTCTTAATTGGAATCAATGCCGAGATTTCTTCTAAAAAAGTTTGCGCTTGAGAGCGTTCAGTTTCCAATACTGCTTTAGCACGTCGACCGAAGGCAGTACTTTCATCAGGATGGTCTAAAAAGTGCATCACAATTTCTGTAAGCTTTTCTTCCAAGGTGACTTTGATACAGGCTTGAGCGTGCAGCAAATCGTCGTAAAGGGTCTGATTATTAAAAGTTTGGGGTCCGTGAATGACGCCACACCCATAGGCTGCGGGCTCGGCCGGGTTATGGCCCCCTTTAGGGGCAAAAGAGCCTCCAAAAACGCAAAAAGAAGTCAAACTGTAAAACAAAGGAAGCTGTCCAAAAGTATCCACAATGTAAACTGTGGTGTCCTGCTGGGGCAAAAAGTTTTGAGATTGATAAGTCACGCCAGGGGTAGGGGGAAGGTTTAATGGATGTCTTGGAACGCAAATTAAAAGCAGATCAGGTTTTGTGCGTCTTAATTGTTGATGAAGATTAAAAATTAACTGCTGTTCTTCAGGATGAATGCAAGAGGCTAACCAAAAGGGACGCTTCTTTAGAACTTGCTTCCAGATTTCCAATTGGGGTGGTGCCTGAGGTTCTAAAGATTGAGTGATATATTTTAAGTTTGCTTTTTTGATAAGGGGAGGGTTCTTTAAAGGAATCAGTTTTTGGTAATTATCATAAGACATACAGCAACCTGTACTACGGCTTTGACAGAAGCTCATCAGTTCTTTGAAAAAAAACGGAAACCAAGACCACCATTTTCTAGAAGTATCAGAAAGATGGAAGTTTAAAAAATGGATGGGGATTTTTTTTTTATAAGTTTGATACAGCAGGCAAGGCCAGATTTCAGCTTCAAAAATAAATACACAACAAGGTTGCCAATAATTTAGAAATCGCTTTATCCATACCGGGTGATCCCAGGGAACCATTTGGTGAAAAATGCGGTTGTGTGTGGGCATAGTTTTAAAGGCAGAAATGGTTTGGCTGGTGATTAATACCCAAGCATCTGGACGATCCACTAAGATTTGATAGGCCAGACTTGTAGCCATACGAACTTCTCCTATACTGGCTCCGTGCAGCCACACATACTGGCCTTTCTGGCGTGAAAAGGATGGTCTACCAAATCGTTCTTGAATTTTTTCTGCAAGCTCTTTTCTTTGCTTAAGACGACGGCGTCCTAGAAGAATAAAGAAAGGCGTCAAAAGCGTAGAAGTGATTTGATAGAAGCCCAGAGCCAAGCGAGACGTCAAGTTCATTGGGCCAGCATAATCCTTTTATAAAAGCGATCGAAATAGATGCAAGATAAGTTGTTTCCTACCACATTAAAGCATGTGATCAAAGGATCTAAAATAATGTAACACAGCGTAATCATAGCAATCATATCTGGGCTAAATCCGAAATAAGTCTCTAAAATGGGGTTAACAACCATGATGGACCCCCCCGGGACTCCGGCGGAATAAAACTTTGAAATAGTATAGAAGACCAAGAAAATCAAGTATTGGGTAAGGCTAGGTAAAGGTTGTCCGAAGCTGACCATCATGACGATCGCGCACATGGGAATAACAATATTGTCGGCCAACATGTGGAAATTAAAAGTTGAAGGAATAAATAGGTCGGATACTGCTTTGTCGCCTGTATTTTTTTTCGCAGCTTCTAGGGAAAAGGGCAGGGCAGCTGCACTGGACATAGTTGTTAAACCTACCAACATCGGAGTTGATAAATTTTGCAGCAAAAACTTGGGGTTCTTTTTGTAAAAAACAACTACTCCTGCGAAAAGGAGGACGGTAAAAGCTGTTAAGAACGCCAAAATAAGTGTAAAAGATTGAATGTTGGCCAAAAAAATGTTTAAGGTTTTGTCTTTTAAAAGTTTCAACATGAATCCGAAAACAAAAACCGGCAGCAAGGGAATAAAAACTTTTTTTAAAAAAATATCTGAAACGATTTGGCAAAATTTGGCTATAGTGTCCCCGACGCGTCGGCTTGCAGGATGGTTAAATAATGCAAAACCTACACCAGCGATCAGCGCTATCAAACTATTCAGTTTGGGTAAATGCATGGCCCACAACGGAGACAAAGCTGCAGAAATGGGCTGAGCACTGAGTGCAGCAGTTTCTGTACTGATGATCCAAGAACTTAAAAGCCCTGCAAATCCTGCGGTGCAAAAGTTCCATACAACAACCCACCCCAAAAGGATCCCTGCCACATACAAAGCGCCTTGTTTTAATTTGGAAAATGATGTGTAAACTGAAGTAAAAATGATCGCAGGTAATAAAAACATCAGACATTCTTTCAAAAATAGGCTGAAGGCGTAAAACATCTGACATCCCTTCAAAGGAATGTAGTGATGTCCTAAAAAAGCTCCTGTAATGGCTGCAAAAAGCATTAGAGTCTGAAAAGCAGGATGATGGATCAAAACGTAACTCTAGTCAAAAACCGAAAATATTTTAACGTTTTTTGACTCCTAAAGTAAAATCATTTTTCAAAAAAATAAAAGGCAAGGTTTAAAATTTGCTTTTTAATCCTTAAAAAGACAAAAAACTTGTTCTAAATTTGTAAATATCGGGCTAGTTTTTAGGCAGAGCCTTTTTTCTTTTACTTAAACTTTTTTTTCAATCATTTCTTTTTCATCATATTTGGAAGGTTTGATTTTCGATAATTTTTTCAGTGCTATTTTGACTGCGGCCAACTGTTCACTTAAGTTAAAACATTTTCGACAATTTCTGCGCGCAGCAGCACCATGATCCTGAACTTCTCGTTTCCATTCTAATTCTAATCTTTTTAAGCGGTATTCTTGTTCTTGGATTTTTTCAGTGAGCTTGTTTTCCAAGGCGTGCTTTTTTGTTGCTCCTATACAAGGACTAGGTAGAATTATGACACTTAATGCGAAGAAAGAGTAAAGTTTGAATTTCATTTTTTATAAAAAGCTTACTAAGTCTTGGTTAGAGTAGTTAAAAATGATTCAAAGGACAAGAAGGGTTTAAGTAAATAAAAATGTGTTCTAGAGTGTTGAAATATTTAATTACAATTTTTAAAAGAGGAGAAAATTTGTATTTTTAATACATAGTGGGATCTGATTGACTTGTAAACTTTTTACACACTATGACGAGACTAAAATTTAAGACAAATATTCTGAAAGAACGTTACGAAATGAAGATTTTTTCTGTTGAAGGAAAATTGTTGAGCTCGAAATCATCGTCGTTTCTTTTATTCAATATTTTCGAAGTATTTTGATTAATCTCAAAATTTAAGATTTCTTTATTTTTTTTCCGGAGCATCTTCTGTTGTTTGGGAATGTTGCATATCAGGGAATGTTTTGCATGATGAAATTAGATTCTTAGTTATGTGGATGATTCTTATGCGGTTTGCTAACTGGTTGTCAACCAAAGAATTATTACTAAAACTATGAAAGACATCAAAATCACTCATAAAGCTGTGCGCAGAAGTTTTTAAGGGCGGTTTTTTGGGGAGGTTGCGGATCACGGAATAGGTCGTGGGTTCTCTTAAGGTCTGGAATAAGAATTGCGTCTTTTTGGCTCGCTTGTTAACAAGCTTATGACGACTAGGCTGATTGTCCTTAATAAAGCTATTAAAAGCATCACGAAAGGCTTTCTTAGGAACTTTGAAATGATAGTGATTTCCTGAATATTAATATTAAGGATGATGGGAAAATCTTTTAAATTACCGGGGGAGGTTTTTCTGGCGGGCTCGGGCAATAGCCATCATCACTTCTGGAACATCCTGAGTGATGACACTGCCTGCTCCTATAAGGGCCCCATCATGAATGATTCGTGGCGCAACAATGGAAGTATTGGCGCCGATGCTGACCTCGTTACCAATGATGGTTTTGTGTTTATGTTTACCATCATAGTTGCAAGTGATAACGCCTGCTCCAATATTAGTCTTACTTCCGATGCTTGCGTCGCCTAAGTAAGTCAAATGTTTGGCTTTAGAGTAGGGACCTAAAATTGTATTTTTCACTTCAACGAAATTACCAATTTCTCCCCCTTCTTGAATAACGCTGCCAGGACGAATATGGGCAAAAGGACCTATCTTACACCCTGAATAAATCACACAATTATTAAGAACAGAAAAGGAAAAAATCTTAGCTTTTTCATGCACACGTACATGGGGGCCAAAAGTCACAAAAGGGTGTACCTCAACGCCTTTATCCAGGACAGTGTCCCAGGAAAGAAAGATAGAATCTGGGTCAAATAACAAGGCCCCATGCCCTTGAGCTTTCAGGCGAAAGCGTTCTTGAAGTCTTTTAAAGGCAAAAGTCCATTGATCAGGCGTATTGATACCCTCTAAATTTTTGGCATCAGGCGCGGTGACAACTGCGACTTCTGAAGTATGATCCAGGGCCAAGCCGACCAAATCTGTAATGTAAAATTCGTTGACCTGAGGGCGAAAGGGAATGAGTGGTGCCAGTTGCAAAGCCAGAGAAGCTTTAATGCGCATGACCCCGGAATAACACAAAGGGTTTTTTAATTGTTGTGCTGTTGCTTGTTTGGTTTCTATGATCTCTTTAACTTTTCCTTCTTCACAATAAATACGACCATAATTTCCAGGGTTTTCTGGAATCATCCCTAACAAAGTAAGGGGGGCGGAAGAGCTTGAGAGCTGGGATAAATCTTCTTTTGTTAATAAGGGAGTATCCCCCATCAAGATCCAAATGTATTCATTTTCTGGTGGTCGTTGTTGAAAAATTTCTTGTAGCGCTATTTGAAAAGCATGCCCCGTGCCCAAAGCTTCTTGCTGAAATACGATTCGAATGTGGGAAGGTAATGTTTCTTTTTTTAAGGCTGGATTTAAGACCAAAGTTACGTCACTCCCTATTTCCCCAGCCAGTGCCAGTACATAATCAATAACTCTTTGGCCTGCTAGATCTTGAATAATTTTTGGGGCCCCAAACCGTGACGATTTTCCCCCTGCAAGAACGATGACTTTATCCATGATTCGTTTGTTCAAAAACAACTCAATTTATAATATAAATGATAATTTTGTCAAATAAAAAGCAATCCCTGAAAGTAAGTAAAAAGCAAGATGCATAGGCGCTTTAAAGAAGTATAACTTTATTTATGAGGTTTTATTATTTGCTTTTTTAGAAGATTTTTTATGATCATTTTAAGAAAAAAAGCATTTCATAGGAAAGCCACGAGCTTTTGATAAATCAAAAATTTGTTGGCTAGACAAGATAAAAACAGCTAAACTTCAATAAAAATCCTAAGAGTATAAATCTAGAAAAAAAGGCAATGACTATTTTTCTAGATTTACTTTTAGATTAGCCAATGCCTGCATTCCCAAAATCTCTCTGATTGTTATGATCTTCGTGATCGTGACGATCCTGACGATTTTCTTCGTGCTCTTTTTGTCTTTTTTCTTGGTCAGTTAAGGGCTTATTTTTTGTTGGTCTTTCTTTCATCGTTTCTAAAACAACTGCATTACATGGTACAGCTTGTAAAAAACAAAAAATTATTAGGATGTTATTCATTGCCTCTTACCCAATGATTCTCTTTAAAAGGATAACACTTGTAAAAAAAATGTCAATGAGTTAAACAATATAAAATCCGAAATGTTTATTAATAGAATTTCGAAAAAATGCTATAAAAACGCCTTTGAGGCAGCAATTTAGAGTGCTTAAGGGTAAAAATTTTAAACAGAATTCAAGCTCTGCATTTTTTAAAATCATCAGCTGATCTTCTGCAGGTTGTTGATTAAAGTTTTGATTAATGAGCTTAAAAACATTTTGGCTGTCCCTTGAGCTCTCTACCAGTAGAGTTAAGATAGAGCCTTTATTTTGGAAGAAACTTTTTTAATAAAAACAAACGGAAGAGGATGATTTTCTATTTAATTCAGAAGTTTTTTATTTATAATTTAAATTATTTTGTCTCGATTATTTTGCAGTAATGTTAGAATTATTTTAAAAAAAAACACTTATCATAAAATAAAAGACAAAAAATATGCTTAAAAAATGGATTTTGATTATTTTTCTGGTTTCAGATAGTCTTTTGAAGGCGCAAACACCTTCTGCACCTTGTCCTGCGCAAGTTATGAATCCTCAGCTTAAAGCTTTAGAGCAAACCTTGGCCAATTTAACGTTCCGAGAGCAAGCATTAAGGCAGAAATTGATGGTACCACCTGCGGGATCTCCTATTGCTGCACCTGATGCGGCTTCTGGAAGCTCTGCGTGTAAGGAATTTCAGCAGGTTCAAGCGCGCCTTTCCAATATTGAAAAGATTTTATTGGAAATCAAAGAACAAAAGAAACCTTGGTGGAAATTTTGGTAACAGCCAAGGGACGTACTCAAGGTAGTATTCAAGAAGTTTGCTATAAAAGCATGCGATAACGTCGGGTCAAGCATAAAATTAATCCCAACGTCCAGCACACAGCCAAAAAGGATGATCCCCCATAACTGATTAAGGGTAAGGTCATACCTTTTGTGGGAAGTAGCTTCAAAACACAAGCGATATTCAAAAAGATTTGAAAGCTTAGTAAAAATGTCAGGCTTGCGATACACATGCTGTGCATGAGGTTCATTTCGCGAAAAGAGCCTTGCAGGCTGCGAACCACGATAATGCCGTAAAGGCCTAAGATCGCTAAACAGGCCAGAAAGCCCAGCTCTTCACCTGCCACTGCAAAAATAAAGTCTGCATGCCCATCGGGAAGATGGTCTAAGATTTCTCCAGCTCCGGGGCCTTTACCCAGCAAGCCTCCGGAAGAAAAACTTTTTAAAGACTGTAAAATCTGATATTGCCGGCCAAAGGGGTCTTGCCCAGTGGCACTGAAAAAGTTTTGCAACCTTTTTGCAGCATGAGAAAAACAAACCAAGATAGCGCCAAGCCCTAAGATGCCCGTGGTGATGGCTCCGGCCATCCACCTCCAAGATAGGCCTGCAATAAAACACTGGCACAGAGCCATAGAAGCCAGCAAGACAAAAGTGCCCAGGTCTGGTTGTAAGAGCAGTGGAACGCTGACCAGAGCAAACAACCCCATGACCTTTAAAAAACGCTGATTTTTTTCAGACAGTTGGGCCAATAAATACGAAGACAAAACAACAAAAACCGGTTTGATGAACTCTGCTGGTTGTAAAGAAAGCCCTGCAAGATTCAACCATCTTTTGGCCCCTTTGATTTCTGTTCCTACAACAAGCACAGCCCACAAAGCGACCCAGGTTGCTACTCCTATGCCACAAGTCATTTGCAGAATTTTTTCTTTTCGCATGAAACTGGTGTACAGCAAAATTCCAAGTCCTGCTATTACAAATACGAGATGTTTTTTTAAAAGCACCAAAGGAGTCCAATGATGTTTAACAGCGACTGCAGGGCTGACGGCCATGACCAACCAAGTACCGATGACAATTAAAAGAATGATGGATACCAGGATCCAACGGTCCAGAGCATGCCACCACAAGGTCCAAATATTTTCTGCGTTTTGTTCCTCTTGGGGAACCAAAGGAGTCATAGACATAGGGGGGATCCTGATACTTGATGAACAAGTTCTGTAAAATATTCACCGCGATGAACGAAATCACGAAATTGATCAAAGCTGGGGCATGCCGGAGATAAGAGAATTGTGCTGGGTTTTGCGTTTTTGTGACTTTCAGCTTCTGCTGCGTTCAGAGCTTCTTCCAGAGTGTTGCACAGTGTACAGGGCACTCCTTTTTCCTTTAAAAAAGTCTGAAATCTAGGGCCAGCTTGCCCGTAAGCAAAACCATGCGCCACTTTGCGCAGTCCCTTGTTTAAAACTTCTAACTCATCTTGTTGCAGGACTCCCCCCATCAGCCAATACACCGGAGTGGTGCAGGACAACAAAGCCTGTAAAGCGGCTTCAGGATTGGTGGCTTTGCTGTCATTAATATAGTGTACATTTTCCTTTTTGCCCAGAAATTGTTGACGATGCTTTGGGGGAGAAAAACTTTCAAGCGATTGATTCCAGTCTTCTATCATATCAATGTTATTTTTCAAAAGGCCGTAGGCTAAGGCCGCATTTTGCCTTAAGAAGGGTTTTTCTGCAAACAAAGAATCCCCCCAGGATAAAAAGAAGTCTTCACCATACAGACCTTTAGCATTGTAAAAAATATCTGCTTGTGACCAATGTTCTGCAGTGCCAGAAACTTTACAATAGGCAGTTGGATTTTGCTGCGCAAGGTCAAATAACAGAGGGTCATCTATGGATAAAACTTTTTGTTGCGCTTCTTCAAATATCCTTTGTTTTGCACTTAAATAGGCGGCCATATTTCCATGACGTTCTAAATGATGGGGTGAAACATTCAAAATTCCTGCGCCTTTCAGGGGCAGAGAGCCTTTCGGGAAAAATTCTAGTTGATAAGAAGACAGTTCAATCACATACCATTGATTGAAAGGGAAATTTTCTGTGGTTTCTTCGGTTGCATCTTCGAAAATAGGGCGGCCAATATTTCCCAGTAAAGAACAGGGAATATGTTTTGTATCGAAAAAATGCTTTATAAGACAACAGGTGGTTGATTTCCCATTGGTTCCTGTGACCCCCAGTGCTTTAATTTCAGGAAAAAAATGGAAAAATAACGCAATGTCACATACTACTTCGGCGCCTTGCTGTTGCGCTTGATGAAGCAAGGGATGTTGGGGTGAAATGCCCGGAGAAGTGACTAAAGTCCACTGATCGTTCCACTGTGGTTGTTCAAAAATGATTGCAGTCTGATAAGCGTTTCTAATTTCTTCGCGATCATCCCATCCCCAGACTGTATGTCCTTTTCTGCTAAGGAATGAAGCGACTGCACGATTGGACTTGCCTAATCCTAAAAGAAAAAACTGTTTCAAGTGATATTTTTTTTCTTTAACATAGCAAAATGAGCTGTCCCAGGCAATGAAACGAGAGAAAAAATTTAATTAAAATCGGGTCGATTTTGCGCTTTATTGAACTAAACCTTGGGAGTTCTTTGGGGAATTATCTTTGTTGCCTTTATCTTTTTCCGGCGCGAAGCCTCGCTTTCTTTTTTCGGGGCCAGAGAGAGCTCTTACGATTGTGTAAACAATATTACCAATTGTTACCGTACTCTGCCCTATGGGGATGGGGGCGTTATTATTAAAAGTCCATCCGGGTCCCCCGAAGCTAGCAGCGATTACCTGGGCTGGGTTTTCTAGCAGAGCTGCAAAATTTTGAATGCTAATCCCACCATTATGAAGACCATTTATTCTTATGGTTAAATGAGGGGTTCCTAAAACTCTTCCTTGCAGCCATACAGCAAAATTAGCTCTTTCTGTTATAACTTCATCTTCTTCTGAAGATCTTGAGTTTGAACTAGTACTTATTTCAGAACCAGGCCTCCAATCATAGTCTGTGGCCAGACAAGACGCTCCCCCACCAAACAGCCCTAAGAAAAAGATACTATCTTTTATAACTTTAAACATTATAATATTATGTTATTAATATAATTATCATCTTACAGTAAAACAATTAATGTTTATTTAATTCTCTCAAAGATATACTCCAATCTCCTGTAACAGCCTTTTTAAGAGAAGTCGCTTTTCTTAAAGTGACGCTGTGAGAATGCGTAACAGGCTCTTCCTGGTCAGCATCTTCTTCTTGGTGGGTCATGTGAGTGGTCTCAAATTTTAAGGGGACGCCTTCTAAAGGTTCTTTTTTACGAATCCAAACTTCCGGATTTTCAGAAGAACAAAAGACCACAAAATAGTCAGACGCTTTTTTTACAAAACCTTCTTCTTCAGGGGAAAAATGTTTTTTTTGGGTGACTTCGTCACAGTGCAGTAATTCTTGCACCTTTTGCCAGAGTTCGATTTCGAATTCTTCAGTAGAATGACTGGAAGGCTCAAAACTTAACCATGTAGACCAAGGGGTCTTCTGGATGTCATATCCACCGATGGAAAGATACACTTCCTTAGGAAGAGCGTGTGAAGAAAAATTAAAAAATAACAATGAGGAAACGAAAGTAAAAATTTTTTTCATCCAAAGTAAAGGCTAATATTTTTATTATTCTATTATTTATTTTTAAAGCTGTCAATATTGGTGAAGGGTGGCGGGCCTCGCCATGAAAAATTAAAAAAGGGAATTAAAAAAGGTTATGAAACCTTGACACTCAATCTTTTGTTTTGTTTTATTTACTTTAAAAGCCTTAAAAGATTTAAGATGTTTTCCTATGAAAACCAAAACGCTGGGAGAGTCATTGGGGTAGATGAGGTGGGGTATGGCGCCTGGGCAGGCCCGGTGTTTGTATGTGCTGCGTGGATTAATCAGGAAGCAGCCCCAACTTCATTTTTGCAGAAGATTGATGATTCAAAGCGTCTTTCGCCTGAAAAACGTAGGTGGGTTTATCAAGAATTTTGCAGCCATCCTGAATACGGACAGTTTTGCTTGGCTGATGCCAGTGCTGAAGAAGTGGATCAAAAAAATGTTTTGCAAGCGACTTTGCATATTATGAATCAAGCATGCCAAGCTCTTTCTTTTGATCATGTGTTGGTGGACGGTAACAGACCTCTTCCTTTACCTCATACCTGCTTGATCAAAGGAGACCAGAAAAGCTTATCCATTGCGCTGGCATCTATTATTGCCAAGGTCACCCGAGATCAGCTGATGGATCATCTACATACAGAGTTTCCAGAATTCAAATGGAATACGAACAAAGGTTATGGGACAGCGCATCACCGACGGGTTCTAGGGGAAAGAGGGTATACTCCTTATCACCGTAAAAGTTATGTATTAAAGGGGCTTGAGCTGTAAGATTTATCTCTCTTTTTCTATTTAATCAATTCTCTGAGTCTTCAAAAAATGTTATACTGTCCATTCTTCTAAGAAAGCTAACGAGACCCATCTTTGTCAAAAAATCTTTTTTCTTTTAAAAAAAAATCTATAGGCCTGAAAGAAGTGCTGTTTTTCTTTGCCAGGCTTCTGCGCTCTTTTCCTGCGGGGACATTTTTTTTATTTTTTTGTCCTCTTCTATTAGCCTCTAGCATTACTTTTTTTCATTATTTCATGGGACAGTTTTTTGATGTGTTAGCCCAATCCCCTAAGGGGCTTTTGGCAGAGACTTTAAAAAGTCCTCTTTTAGGCTTGTTTGGAGCCTTATTAATGGAACTGACTGCGTATCGAGTTGCAGGTTATTTTATCAGCATTCAGTTTTTGCCTTATTTACGTATAAAGTTGATTCAACAAGCGTTTGAAAGAGCCCTGAATAAATCTTATGAAGAGTTTCAAAAGCGTCTTTCTGGGGAAGGGGCAGCTCAGATCAGTGATTTAGGGTTTTGCGTCCCAGAAGTCCTAGAGATTAGTTTGTGGCATGTGTTTTATCCTTTATTTGTTCTTTTGATGACCTTAAAGACTATTGGCAGTGCCCACGGAGTTTTTAGTTTATTAACTTTTTTATGGTCCGTTTGTTTTATTAGCATCAATATTTTATTTTCTTCTTATGCCAGCAAGTTGGGCTCGGGCCTTTCAGAAAGAAACAATCGTATTACCGGACTTTTGAATAATACGTTTTCTAACATTTTAGTTGTACGGTTATTTCAAGGGATTAAATTAGAACTGGAACATCTACAAATATTTACCAAGGAAAGTCTGCGCGCAGAACAAAAATTGACCTGGTCTTACTTTTTGATGTATTTCGGACTTTCAATCGTATATTTTACTGTTTTTGCGATTACTTTTTATTTTTTGATTCATTGTTATAAAAATGATCTGATTTCTTTGGGAACGTTAACAGTGATTATCGGGTTAAATGAAAAACTTTCGCATCTTTTATGGGGATCAGCCCAAAGCTTTAAAACTTTGGGAAAGCTGTTTGGAAGAGTACGTCAATCTTTGGAAAGTTTACAAATGGCTTCTGGATTATCTTTGCAGCACCTGCCGGCTTTACAATTGAAAAAATGTCCAAAAATTGTCTTTGAAAATGTATGTTTTGGTTATGAAGCAGAAAGTGATGTTTTAAGCCATTTGTCGTTAACTATTATTGCCGGAGAAAAGGTAGGCATTATTGGCCCTTCCGGCAGTGGAAAAAGCACATTGATGAAGTTGCTTTTGGGGTTGCATACGCCGAAATCTGGAAAGATTTTCATTGATGGGCAGGATATTACACAGGTAAATACAGAGTCTTTGCACCAGATTTGGGATGTGATTCCTCAGGAACCAGGTTTGTTTTCCAGAAGTATTTTAGAAAATGTTCGTTATGGCTATCCCGAAGCTTCTTTGGAAGATGTTTACACAGCTTGTCGCAAAGCTTATATCCATGATTTTATTGCCTCTTTACCCAAAGGGTACCAGACACCGGCAGGAGAGCAGGGATGTTTTCTTTCAGGAGGTCAAAAACAAAGAATAGCTATTGCTAGGGCTTTTTTAAAGCCTTCTTTTATTTTGTGTATCGATGAGGCGACGTCTCAATTAGATGCTATGACGGAACAGGATATTCAATTATCTTTGCATGAATTGATGAAGGGTAAAACAACCTTAGTTATTGCCCATCGTGTGGCAACTTTAGAGTTGATGGATCGTTTGTTGGTACTGGATCAGGGAAGAATTATCGAACAAGGGACTCATCAAGAGCTTATTAAAAATCAAGGATATTACTATCATATTCTGGGCCAACAAGAGCATGGGCAGCAGATAATACTGTAAGTTTTTGCTGATACAGCCTAGCATGACAACTTCATGCCGTCATAGGCCACATAAACGTTTTTGGGCAGTTTTTTCTGTAGTGTGTAGTAATCAATGGTTCGTCCTAGGTGAGTCAAGATAAGACGCTGAGGTTGAACCTGTTTTGCCCAACGCAAAACAAGGCTTAAATGAGCATGCGTAGGAGAGGGCTTAAGGTCAAAACAATCTACAATCCACGTATCTACACCCTGAAGAATTGTCATTGCATCTTCATCTAAGTGATGCACATCTGTGGAATAAGCCCATGTGGGAAAACGAAAACCAAGACTGGTCATGCCCATTCCGTGATCTTGTTTAAAAGGAATAACTTCAATGCCATCTACCATAAAAGGGCCGTTAATAACGACGGACTGCAGGAAAAAAGGATATCCTTGGGTTTTAACCTCAAAGGCGTAAGGGGCGCGGGTTTTTAGGCGTAGTAAAGTGTTTTCGTCTCCATAGCACAATACTTTGTAAGAGCGACCCGCAAAAACTCTCAGCTCTTCAATGCCTCCGATGTGATCAAAGTGAGCATGAGTACATAAGACTCCTGAAATGTCCCGAATATCGTTGTTTAAACACTGCTGTCTTAGATCTGGGGATGCATCAATCAGCCAGGTTTTTTGGGTATGAGTTTTAAAAGCGATACTAGACCGAAGTCGCTGGTTTTTTATTTCGGCAGGATCGCATTGTCCCCAATAGCCGTCCGCCCTTGGGTTTCCACTAGAGGAGCCGCATCCTAAAATTGTAATTTCCATTTTTAACAATTTTAATTTTATACTTTCAGTTTATCACAACTGCTTGTGAAGCTGTGAACAATTTTTAAATAAAAAACATAATATTGATAATATAGATTTTTTTATGATATAAGCAAATCAATAGATTTGTTTTATTGATTATAAAAATGAAAAAATTTTTGGGATTATTTTTAATATTGGGTTTTGGTCAGAGTTTTGTAGAAACTGTTCCATTAAAACTAAAGATTACGGTTGAGGGAATAAAGGGCGGAGGCGTGATGTGGGCAAAGACTTTTAAGTGGACTCCACCAGCTTCTGAGTCGTGGCAAGAGTTTTCCTTGGGCTTGTGGGGTCAGCTGGAATCGGGATTGGTCGACCCTGAAATTATGGCAGAGAAGGCTTTTTCAGAGGTAGAAAAGCCTTATACACAAAAAGCTTCAGATTATTTTTATGAATTTTGTCATCAGTGTTATCCTGAAATTTTTTATGCCAAGGAAAAAATATTAGGAGATGTTCTTTTGCAACGTTCGCTGAGCTACGCTTTTGAAGAGGGTCAGGAATGGCATGCTGTCACTTCGCGCAGGGCTGGTGTTGTTTCAGAAGATGGTCTATCCACCGGAGGGTGGGTAGTTGGTTTTACTAGTTATTAATTTTTATTATAGGCTGACTTTATATTTTTAAATTAGGAATAGTATTATGAAGAGTTTTTTGTTAGGGAGGTTTCTAGTAAGCTTTTGAATACTTTTTTGAATTGACTGATCAAAAAAGTAACCGAATCAGATGTATGTTTTTTCAAGTTTTAAAGCCGCAGGGTCATAGAAATGAAGATCTGAATTCCTTAAAATAGTTATTTTGTGCTGAAGGTCCAATTGAACCTCCAGAGATTGAAATGCGGGGCTGAGATCTTGTTCAAAAGCATCCCACCCGATATAAGCAGGCCTTTGTTGAGGGCAAGACAGAAGGCCAATTTTTAAGGTGTCTGAGGGGCCTAAAATGTTTCCAGTCCACTCTTTGGGACTGTAAAGGTTTAAAGGGCGAAGCCCCATAAGAAGTTGTTGAAAAGAAAGTAAAGGACCTCCTGCCGAAGCGTTGTATCCTCCTGATCCCAACGGAGTGCAAGACAGTACACCATCCCCAAAGCAAAAAGGCACTAAAATTTTGTGATTGACAGAAATATTAAAGTGAATGGCGCGGTAGGCTTTGCGAAATAAAACCACATCGTTAAAGGCATAAAAGTGTTCCAGAAGCTGGTTATTGTTGTCCCAAAGCTTAATAGAAAGGGCAGGGCACTGAATGGGATAGGCTTGGGTAATGCTGTTATGCAGGCCTGGGAGGGAAACCACAGGATTCATCAAAGCCCCAGAGCTACCAAAATTAAGGCCATAAAAAGGTTTGCTGTATTTCCATAATTTTGCCATACAGCGCAGCATAAAGCCGTCTCCACCCAGTACTATGATCGTATCGCATTGTTCTATTGGAACGCTGGTAACAGAGTGCCATTCTGCGGGAATGTGACTGGTACTGTTTTGTGATACAAGTACATGCCATTTGGCAGGTTGTGGTAGGGTCATTTTTCTTCTGAAATTGAAAATTTTTGATGATCTGGTTGGTTATCTGGTTCAGGGGCCCAGAAAAAATCTTCTGTGTCTTCCCAAAAAGAACTTTGGGACCAAGAAACATTCAAAGGTACTGATAAGTCAACTGCATTTTCCATAGCTGCTTGCAAGATAGGGGCATTTCGCGCTACATCTTCCGGGGGCATTTCAAAGACGAGCTCGTCATGAATCTGTAATAGAAGTTCTGTTTGGGGCATGTCAGGCAGTATTTTAAAAATATCAATCATGGCTTTTTTGATAATATCTGCGCTGGTTCCCTGCAGAGGCGCATTTACTGCCTGTCTTTCTGCCCCTTGACGTTGCAGATAAGAAGAGCTGTGAATAAACGGGATCCCGCACCGCCGTCCCCACAGAGTTTGCACATATCCATGTTCTTTGGCATTCTTTTTACAGGCTTCAATGTAATCTAACACACCGGGATAGCAGGCAAAATAATGGTCAATGTATTTTTGGGCCTCATTTTGGCTGAGTTTGAGGTGCTTGGCCAGCCCAAAGGCGCTCATACCGTATAAAATTCCAAAGTTGATGGCCTTGGCATGGCGGCGGGTTTCTTTGTCATTACACCCAAAAAGATCTAATGCGGTACGCTCGTGAATGTCTTCCCCTTGCTGAAACGCTTTTTTCAAGACTTCAATATCTGCCATATGGGCCAAAAGACGCAGCTCAATCTGGGAATAATCCATAAAAACAAAGACTTTGCCCACAGAAGCGTGAAAAGCACGGCGAATAGACGGTTGACCTAAGGGGATATTTTGTAGGTTGGGATGCAGAGAAGACAGGCGTCCTGTGGATGTAGACACGGCGCTGAAACAGGTGTGCAAACGGCCATCTTCCCCGGCCTGTTGGACCAAAGAATCTGTATAAGTGGTTTTTAATTTGTAAAGGCTGCGCCATTTTAAGATATCTGTTGCCAGACTATATCCCTTTTCTGCAAACTCGTTCAGCTGAATACTGGACGTTTTATAAGCCCCCGACTTGCCTTTTTTCCCACAGGGCCATTTCAACTTGTCGAAAAGAATCTCACCTAACTGTTTTGGGGAAGCCAAATTGAAGGTTTGCCCGGTTTCCTTAAAAATAATTTTTTCTTGAATCTGCAATTGAGCTGACAGGTCCTGAGATAAACGATAAAGATATTCAGTATCCAGACAGATACCCCGTTCCTCCATATGATGCAAAACGTGGGCTAAGGGGAGATCAATTTGATGATACAAAGACCACAAGCCTGCTTTTTCTAATCTGTCCATCAAAACAGGATGCAGCAAATACATATAGGCCACTTCACAGCCTGCAGGATCGCAGCCGGGGGGTAAATTTAAGCGCTGGCTGCTTTCCGCGCTCCATTTATCTAAGGCCGTTTTGGCATTATCAATTTTACGGCATCCGGCCGCTGCATAAGCCATTAACATTTGATCCTGGACAGAGTTCACTTCTTTTAATCCAATCTTTGCAAGGGGGCCCAGCCAAGATTTTATGTCCCAAAAAACTTTTGCTACTTTAGGGTCAGTAAACAAGTCTTGCCATAACAACAAATCGTCATTTTTGAAGGGAAGGTACCAACTTTCTGTAGACACATAAGAGGCCCAAAATCCCATTAATTGTCCTTCTTTTTGCAAAGGAAGTAAGCATATACTTTCTTTTGCCTTTAGTTCCTGCAGGACAACAGTAGACATCTCTTTTTCTCCTGTGGTCAGTTCCTGACAAGCAGGGGCGGACAGATCACCCTGAGCTTGAAGACGTGCTTTCAGGCGATACAGCTGGTGGGCGTCCAAAAAAGTAGTTACTTTTTCAGAATCAAAAGTTTTGACGCTTAGATCATCCCAAGTAAACTCTAAGGGTACTTCTTTGTCTAACAAAGCCAGCTTGTAACTGAGTCGAGCTTGATCTGCGTATTCCAAAAGCAAATTTTTTTGCCTTGGGCGCGCAACTTGATCGGTGTGATTTAAAAGATATTCTAAACTTTCAAAGCGCTTGATGAGCTCAGTTGCGGTTTTGGGACCAATGCCTGGAACTCCGGGGATAAGGTCTGAAGAATCTCCGGCCAGAGCTTGAACGCAGGGAATTTGACAAGGCCTGACGCCCCATTTTTCCTCAACAGCTTGTTCATCAAAAAGTTTTTCCTTTAATGGGTCAAACAGAGTGCACCGTGGACTGACCAATTGCATCAGGTCTTTATCGCTGCTGACAATTTCGATGTCCTGAGGGATTTCTTCTTGTTTAGCCCTGGCAACGCAGGTGGCAATAACGTCGTCGGCTTCAAAGCCTTCCTTGATCAAAATAGGAATATCAAAGGCTTTACAGGCCTCCATTACCAAAGGAAATTGACTGATCAGAGCTTGGGGTGCTTGGACACGATGAGATTTGTATAGGGGAAAAAGATCTTGACGAAAATTGGGGCCCGAGGGATCAAAAACCACTGCCCAATGCGTAAAAGAGCGTTGTTTTTGTAATCTAAACAGCATTTGGCAGAATCCCACCACCGCCCCTACAGCTTGGCCACTTTCCGTCACCAAGGCAGGCATGGCGTAAAAACTGCGAAAAATAAAACCGGATCCATCAATTAAGCACAGTCGCACGAAAACAGCTCCTTATTGTCTGAGAATACTGTAACATTTTTGTAAGACAGATTCAAAAATAAATAAACAGTCGCTGTATTAGAAGTTGTTTTGAAAAAACATAATATTGATAATATAGATTTTTTCATAATATAAAATAATCAATAAATTTATTTTATTGATTATGGAAGTGAAAAAGTTTTTGGGGTTATTTTTAATATTGAGTTTTACTGAGGGTTTTGTGGGTGCTACTCCATCAAAAATAGAGCTGATAGCTGGAGGGTATGGTAAAAATAACGTTTAGTAGGCAAAGACTTTTAAGGGGACCCCTTCTGTATATGATTCGTGGCAGGATTTTGCCCCGGTATTGTGGGGACAAGTAGCGTCTGGGTTAAGTGTTCCTGAGGTTACAGAAAAGAAGATCTTTTCTGATGAAGAAAAGATGTTTATAAAAAAGCTTCAGATTATTTTTCAGAATTTTATGATCAAGTCTATCCGGGAATTTGGTGGTATGCAAAAGAAGAAGCTTTACAAGGTGCTCCTTTAGAATTTCAAACGAGTTATGAGTTCCACAAGAGTTACCACCATGTTACTCTACGCAAGAAAAATTCTGTTCCGTCTGAAAATGACTTTTTCAATACGTGGTCTGTTGGTTTGACTGGTTTTTAATTCTCTTGGTTTAGAATAACTTTACAGTTATTTGCATTAAAAACTTATGAAATATTTTTTATTATTAGGTTTTTTTTTGAGTTCTTTTGCGTTTATTGCAACACATTATGAAATTATAATAATCTAGGTTTTGCTGGCCCAGTACTGAGATAAACTTTAATGCCATTCATATTCGTAGATAATCAGTAAGTATTTTTGCAGCTATTTTTTCACTTTTAAATAATTTTTTCAACAAAAATCCACAAAAAGATGAATTTGCGTGCTTCAAGATAACTAAGCTATCCTGTTTATAATCCATCATAAAATGAGATCGTGGAAAAATATTTAGACCAATACCAGTGCCAAGGCGTTTTAATTCCCAGGGCCGATCGGTTTTTAAGCACATACACATTACAGTCTGAAGACAATTGGGTGGAAAAATTGTCGGGTTTTACAGGTTCGGCAGGAACACTGTTGATCACAAAAGAAAAAGATTTTTTGTTTACCGATTCGCGCTATACAGTCCAAGCCCACGAGCAGACCAGGGACCGGGATAAGCCAACCGTGGTTGTCTTAGAGCCTTTGAATCATTGGCTGGATCATAACTTTTCCGGCGTCTTGCTGGCGGATCCTTGGCTTTTTTCCGCAGCTTGGGCTCAACGATGTTTGGAAGTGGTTCATAGTAGGTGGTCGGTACGTTGGGCCTCAATTTTTTCAAAACATATCAAAAGCAACGTGGAAAAAGAAGTACGGTGGGAAACAGTTCCCCCTTGGGCGGGCTCTTTTCAAGAAAAATGTCGCTCTGTATTTTCCAATAATCAGCTTCCTTTTCTGATGACTTATGGGGCCGATTTGGCTTGGTTGTGTAATTTAAGGGGGCATTTATCTTACGCGCCTCTTTTTCATGCTTATGGGATGATTACGTGGGAAGAAGGGCATTTTCACGGGCACTTGTATACACCGGATGTGTCCCAGAAAACCATTTTTTCCCAGGATCTGACTTTGTGGCCTTTGTGGCAGCTGTCTTTGCCTTCTGATGTTTTTTATCAATCTTCTAAAACACCCTATGGTTTTTTGAATGATCATCCTGAAATTCAATTTAAGCAGAGCTCTTTGAATTTGGATGAGCAACGATCCTGCAAAACGGCCAAAGAATGTAGCAGTGTCAAAGAGGCCCATGTGATAGATGGGGTGGCGCTGGTCCAGTTTCTTCATTGGATATCGACGTGTGATTTCAAACAACAAACTGAATGGACCGCCAGCTGCCAATTAGAAGATTTTCGCCGTCAATCTGCTAGTTACAAAGGCCCCAGCTTTCCTACCATTTCTGCTATGGGTAAAAACAGTGCTGTTATTCATTATGTTCCAGACCCTTTAAACGCGTTACCTTTGCAGAATAGCTTGTATTTGGTTGATTCTGGGGGGCAGTATTGTGACCCTGAAAATCAGGCTTACGGAACCACAGATGTAACCCGAACCCTCTTTTTAGGGTCAGGGCAGCCGTCCGAGCTGATGAAGCGGCGCTTTACTCAGGTTTTGAAAGGGCATATTTCTTTGGCGCGGTTGATTTTTCCGGCAGGGGTGAATGATAACGCTCTGGATATTTTGGCCCGTCAATATTTGTGGCAGGATGGAAAAGATTATCCTCACAGCACCGGACATGGGGTGGGAACCTACCTTCAAGTTCATGAAATGCCTCCTGCAGTTTCGGCCCATGGTCAACCTTTCCGCTTGCAAGAGGGTATGGTCTTTTCCAATGAGCCTGGTTTTTATGACCCTGATCTGTGGGGCATACGCTTGGAAAGCCTTGTTCTGGTTCAAAAAGTTCCCGATACACATTGGAAGCTGAATGAGGTTCCTGATGCGGGGCGAACTTGGTTACACCTGGAAACCATTACGTTGGCGCCCTTTGACCGTCGCTTGATACAAACAGAGCTTTTATCAGATCAGGAAAAAGCATGGATAGATTACTATCATCAAACAGTATTTCAGGTTTTAGAGCCCCGTTTACCTGCACAAACTGCAGCCTGGTTAAAGGAGCAGACTATTCCATTATGAAGTTCGGTTGGAATATTATGCTTAAGAATTGTTTCGATGTGTCCAAGGAAAAATAATATGAATAAAATTAAGCAAGAAAGTCAAAGCAATCAGTGTTTTAAAGTGGATAAATTGGTTCGCGATCGCATTCCCCAAGCGATGAGTGAATCTGGTATAACAGTCCATCAGCGGGTTATGCAGGATGCAGAGTACACCAAAAGACTGAACGATAAACTTTTTGAAGAAGCTCAGGAGGTTGTTGATGCAGTTAATACGGAGGAGCTTCAGGAAGAGCTGGCCGACGTGTTGGAAGTGCTGATGGCTATGGCTCGTCTGAGAGGTATTGAATTTTTCCAGATTTTGAAGGCAGCAGAGGGCAAAAGGTCCCAAAAAGGGGGATTTAATCAGCGCCTTTATGTTGATTTTGTGGAAATCCCCCAGGACAATCCCAGTTTAAAAGCTTTTGAAGCTAAGCCGGATAAATACCCAAAAATTGAAAAACCATTAAGGTAGATTTTTAGAGCACCCCTAGGCGTCATGACTTTATCAGTCAAAAATGTTATTATTAGCTAAGATTTTATAAAATATTTTTTGGTGAACAAGGCTAAAAATGGGGTAATTTTTGTTATGTCAGCGCCTTCGGGTGGGGGAAAAACTTCTTTGTCCCGAGAATTAATAGCACAGAGTTTATATCTGGAAGGATCAGTTTCTGTGACAACGCGCCCTCCACGACCTGGTGAGAAAGATAGTGTGGATTATTACTTTGTGACGCTGGAACGTTTTGAACAGCTGCAAAAAAGTGGTGGACTGTTAGAATCTGTGCGCCTTTTTGACAATTGGTATGGAACACCTCTGAAGCATTTACAGGAAAAAGTGGCAAATGGTATTGATGTGATCTGTACGTTGGATTGGAACGGCCTTTGCCAATTAAAACAAGTGATGCCAGACCAGGTCGTCAGTATTTTTTTACTTCCCCCCAGCTTTTCTGAAATTCGTAAGCGTTTAGTGCAGCGTAACCAAGATACTATGGAAGTCGTTGAAAAGAGGATGGCTGAATTTTATCTTGAAATTTCTAGGTGGAAAGCGTACGATTACATTGTGGTAAACGAAAATTTTATGGAAGCGCTTTCTGATTTGCAGCATATTATATGCGCCCAGCGGTTGCGCAGAAGTTATTGTAGCGAATTTGTATCTTCTTTGGTGGAGCAATTGTAATGGCCTCTGAGCACATTCTAACTTTTTTTGGATTCCCATTTCCTGTCCTGGCTTTGTGGCGTTTTGATGACCTAAGCCTTGTTTATACAGATCACAGCGCAGCCCCTTTGGGTGATAATGATTTAGCCGGCTTTGTAAAACGTGCTTTTGAAATTGGCCCTATTCGAGCCGCAGCAACTTTTTCGGGTCCTGGCCCGTTTACTACTGTGCGCACGGGGCTTGCTCTTTTGGATGGCTTGTCTGTAGGTGCTCCCGAGATGGCTACGTACCGCCCCGGATGCTTTGAGGTTCTGTTTGATAAAGATAAAGATGATCCTTTGAACAAAGAAGTATGGGCTATCGATAATGGCCGCCAGGGTTGGTGGCTTGGGTGTATGGCGCCCAGAAAAATGACCGGAGATTCGGTTTTGACTGTAGAAGAAAATATTTCTCATGTTCAGGTAGAGGCCTTGAAGAAAGAACGTACCGTGAATACTTTGTGGTTCCATACTTCAGTAGATTTACTTTTTAGTCGATTGATGAAAGATTTGGCAGTGTACGTGGAAAAAGAAGAGCGAGCCATCATGGAAGAAGATCTTGCTAATGATAGTCCAGCAGCAGTTTTAGGAGCATGAAACAACATTTAGGATATGATCGTAAAATAGCCATTGTGGGTGCCACAGGGAATGTGGGCCGGTTAACTTTACAGTTGCTGTTGCAACGCGGGGTCATTCCAAAGGAATCTATTATAACGTTTGCTTCTGCGACTTCTGCGGGGAAGACTCTGGAAATTTTAGATACATCATTCATATTACAGGAATTAAAAGAAGATACTCTGGCGCAAGCTTCGTTGTGGGGCTTTAACACAGAAGCAGAGGTTTCCCAACAGTGGATTCCTAAAATTCTTTCTGTAGGCGGCCGGGTGGCAGATTCCAGTTCTTATTATCGTCAAGACCCTAAAGTACCTTTAATCGTAGGCCCGGTAAACTTGGCTGATGCAAAAGACGCTCAATTATGTGCCTTGGCCAATTGCGTTAGCTCTCCGTTAATGTGCGTGTTGAAATCATTGATGCCGCTGGGTATTAAAGTTTTACGGATTACGACTTTTCAATCCACTTCAGGGGCGGGTAAGCTGGCCATGGAAGGATTTTTACAGGAAACAAAGTTATTTACGAGTGCGATGAATGGATGCGTGGAATCAGCAAAAGCACTTGGTTCTATGCCTTTTTATTTTGGACGTCCTGTTGCCTTTAACGTTTTACCTCAGGTAGGAGGGTTTGACGATCAAGGTTATTGCAGCGAAGAAAATAAAATTTTGTCAGAGATACAAAAAGTTTTAGATAAAGAATTAAAAATTTCTGTTACGACGGTACGGGTCCCCGTGTTGGTAGGGCATTGCAGCGATCTTACCGTCCAGTTTCAGGAAGCCATTGATTTAAACCAAGTATGCTCTTTGCTAGAGGGAGATTCCTTCTTAAAAGTGAGTGATGATATAGTGCCTCCGCAGGAAGTTGTTGGAAAGGATCAAGTATTCATCAGTCGTTTACGAGCCCTCAAAGGTTTTCCTAAAGAGGTCAAAATGTGGGTGGCCTCGGACAATCTAAGGCGTGGGGCTGCCTTAGATACTGTCGAAGTGCTGGAATATTTGTGGAAACAATATTAAACATTGATTGTCAGAGTTAAGAAAATGCTTCATTTGCGGGGCCATTTGGATCTTGTTTAAACTCATCTTTTAAAAATCCTAACTTGAAAATACTTAAAGGATTTACGAAAAATGAGGGATCAGATAAAGAACCTGTCACTGTGAAATCGCTGGAAAGAAAGCCATTTTGCCCTATAATAAAATGTCCTAGAATGGGGATGTTTCTGAATAAAGCGTTCAACATATAAGCAGGAATAACAACGCCTTTAAGAGCCAATTTTTCCTTTTCTAGATCTATTTTACCATTTAAAGAGATGCCAAGGTTTAAGCTTTTGGCCAACATCTTGGTGATGGATAAGGCATTGTTTTTATAGAAAACATCGCAATTAATTTCTGAAAATCCTGTTCCCCCCGGAAGAAATGCGGTGAAAAAAGTAGGGGATAAAATACTTAAAAGCTTTCCTAAGGGCGGCGTATGAGTTTTCACATCATGAAGACGAATTTGGGCGAGCAAACTTTGATCTTTTTTAAAATATACCCGCATTTTTCCTTTTCCTTTCAAAATATGATTTTGGAAACCAAATTCTTTACATAAAAGGCCGATGCAGTTGGTTTCAATGTTTAAGAAAGGTTCTTGTCCTTTAGGGGTAAGCCTTTTGAAAGAAATTCCACCTATTTTAGGGGACTTGTTTTTTAATTTAGTTCTTTTTTTGACAATGGTGGCTCCTCCATTAATTTTACTCCATTTAACAGTATAAAAAGGGGCTAAAAAATCTGCTGTCTTTTTTTGCATTCCCGACAACTCAAGCGCTAGATTTTTCATTTCAAAAAAATTCATTAAAATAGATGTGCATTTACAGGAAACGTTTACCGGTTGGTTTTGGGGCGCAGAAGAAGAAAAGTTTGAAGCTTTTGCGATATCGCCAGGGCTGCTTTTAAATTGTTGAGATAAGGAAGAAAAATCTAGGCGGTCTGCCACTAAGGACAGAATTTTTTCTTGGTCTGTATTTTTAAGATGCAAAGAAAGACGTTTGGGAATGGTCAGATTAACATCGTAAGCCATTTCTGATTTAAGCGAACACCATCCGCTACCCTTGATAATGCCTTTAGACGTAAAAGTTAACCTTTTTTTCTTTTCATGAAATAGGAAAGTCATAAAGTGTGATTCATTTTTTGCTTTTTTGAATTGAGTGATAGGAATTTCAAAACGGGCATTGGTTAATACAGCTTTTCCCTGCCAGTGGTGGGAATCGGGATAATACTGGATAGTTACAGGGACTGGGTCCAGAAGAGAGAAGAGATGTTTTTCAATTCCTTTGATTCCCCATTCTTTTTCAGAAAACAATCCCTTTACAACAAGGAGTTTTGAATTTGCTTTTGCGAAAATTTCTTGCCATTGGAAAGAAGAGGGTTGCCCTTGAAAAATTCCTTTTCCAGTCACTTTGATATCGCGATGGCTGCCTTGTACTTCTATGTTCATTCCAGAGGCTAAACATTTTTTTCCAAAGCAATCCAATTTAAAGCGGCCCTTGGGGACACTGCCTTTGTAAAAGATCTCTAATTCTTTGACGGTAACATCATCGCGTAAAGGCAGCTTCAGGTTAATCAGTTCTGTTGCTACTCCATCCATAGATGAAAGGGGTAATCCTTTGGTAAATTCTAAGGCTGGGCTATTAAGAATGGAAATTAAATCAGAAAAAGGGCCTTCCAGAGGAATTCGAACCCCTAAATAAGCCTGTCCTTGTAAAGGAGAAATGGTTACCGTTCCTTTTTTCAATGTGTGTCGAGACATTTTTCCAGATAATACCTGAAAGTAAAATCCATTAAAATCAAAATGAGTCCAAGCACTGAGCTCTTTGATGGCAGGCATACCATCCAAAAACTGCACTACAGAACGGTCGATATAAAAAGTTCCCTTTAGAGCTGTGAGGCGGGTGTTCAAGCCTGTTAGCATGCCACTGAGGGATAAAATATCACCTCCTTTAAAATGATCCTTCATCCAGATTCGGGCATCATTTCCCCACATGCAGGGCCACCAAAACTTTAATTGAGAGATAGATAATTTGTTGTCCATATGCCATTTCAACGACCATGGGTCTTTTTCAAAATCCCGAACATTGAAATCGGCTTTTAAAACAGCTTGATCAAAAGTCATTTGGCATTTGGCAGCAAGGGCACGTTCCTTTACGGATAAATTTAAAAAGCCAGGACCAAAAATCCCTTTTCCTTCTTCAGCGCCTTGGTTTTTTAGCCAGATACCCTCCCATTTCAGCTCTCCACCTAAAGAGCATTCTTTTTCATTCCACTTTCCCTTCAACTGACCGTGAATAGAAAAAGGGGTAGGGGACAATGCCTGTTTTTTGAACAAAGTGATAACAATTTCAGGAACTGAAATGTGTTCAATATCCCAGTTCCATAAAGTGTTCTGAAGCTGATAATCCCAACGAGCTTGGCCGATAGGACCTTTCAGAAGACCTTTTGTGATTCCAGAAACATGTTTCCAAGAGATTTCTTCAAATTTTACGTAAGGAAAGTAAATATTATTTGTGTAAACCTCAACATTCTTAGAAAAGTGTACTAAGGGGATGGTCATAGCCCCCGATACAGTTTTAGACAAGTTTTGTAGGTCTTGTGGGGAGGGAAGCTTTGCAGGGGATGCAGAGTTATTCAGCAGGTGGATGGTCGTTTTTTGAGATTGTACTTCTGCGATTTTTTGGACAGGATTCCAGACATCAACGATGACCAAAAGATTTTGAGCAGTTACCTGGAGGTTTTTATTTTTGATTTCAATATTTTGAAAGTTCAGGATGGGCAACTTTCCCCAAGGCCAGTGAAGCGTGCTTTTTTTACAACAGAAATCAATCGAAAAATAACGAAGGGAAAAAGATAAAAGGGGGCTCAGATCAACAGTTGTGTGGGCTAGAAGCAGTCTACTTCCTGTTACAACAGTGAGAACCAGCGAGATAGTAAAAAAAATTTTCAGGAAAAAAGACTTCATTACATATACCCCGGTGCCACACTTCAGAGGTAGTGTAACAAAATATTAGCTTTATGACAAAACAAGAGCAAAAAATATAGGAAAATAATAGATAATTTTTAAATAAATAGAGTTTTTTGGAAGAGCTTTGACAAATTACTTTTGAAGATATTAGTTAACACCACCCTAAAAAATGTTCTTAAAAAAAATCTAAATGCTGGGGGAAATAAAGGTATAAACATTTTTCTAATTGAATACTATTCTTCATTTTTTATCTTTTTAGAAGTTTCTGTTCCGTCTTGTTTATTTATTCCTTTTTCTTCCTAGATTTGTATAGGAAGTTTTTATGACCTTATTATAAAGATCCACTTTGGCTAATAAAGGTGCGAAAGAGGATTGGAATTTTTCGATGTTTAGATTGCGGGTGGTGTAATTAAAGTTTTAAAATTAGGAAATGTCGGCACTAAATTCTGTAAATCTGCGATACTCAGATCCCTAAGCGGTGTGGAGGTGTTATTCGTATTGTTTTTGACATTATTTTCTTGAAATATTCCATACACGCTTTGATCTATAGAGTGCTAAATCATTGATTTTTTCATTTTTTCCTCGATATTTTTTATAATCAAAGTGTTTAGAATTTGAGCAAAAATTGAATTTAACGCCAAATAACACCAAAAAAATTTTAACAAATTTTTAGTTAAATTTTATCTAATGAGACCTCTTTCCAATCCCTGGTTTGTAATAGCCCTAATTTAAATGGGCCATATTCAGTTCGAATGAGGCGTTTAATAGGAAGCCCTAGAGCTTTGAAGCGCTGGCGAATTTCTCGTTTTTTTCCTTCATTCAACGAAAGGGTCACCCATGTATCTCCTTTGTACCTGGAAATTCTTTGTAGATGGCACCCAGGATAGTGCCATCCTTCCACTTCCATAGGCCGAGTAAGGGGCATTAAAAATTTTTCTGGGACAGGTCCAAAAATAAGAACGTCATAGGTGCGAAGTAGGCCGGGTTGTTGTAGTTGATGGGCAACAGAAGGTGCATTCGTCAACAGTAAAAGACCTTCTGAATCCTGATCTAGGCGACCTATATATAAAAGGCGTTGAACAGGAATAGGGGAATTCATTCTTTGAAAAATGGTTGGTCGACCAAAAGGATCATCACACGTGACTAAGCAGCCTACAGGCTTGTGATAGCAAAACAAACGAGGATGTTCACTTTCGGGGGCTTGGTACTGATCTACTTGAATGACGTCATTACAAGAAACTAAATAAGCAGGAGTCGAGATTTTTTGGCCGTTAACGAAAACTCTTTCTTCAAAAATCAAGCGTTCAGCTTGTCGTCTGGAAAAAGGAAATAACTGTGCTATTCTTTTTGCTAAGCGCATTAATCTTGTAAACGTGCCCCGAGAGAGACTTGAACTCCCATGTCCGTAAGGACAGTGGATTTTGAGTCCACCGCGTCTACCATTCCACCATCGGGGCGTAACTCTATAATAATACCAAAAAAAAAATATTTTTCAAGAGATTTTGTCTGAAATTTTATACTTTTATGCTCCCCTTAAAGGTGTGTTTTTTAAAAAAATCTTGACTTTTCCTCAATCAAAAACAATGATATTGGGGTGAAAAGTTTTTTAAATTTTTTCTGTAAGTGCAGTTTGGGCTGGAAAAGAAGAAGAGACTATAGGTTCAAAAAATCCACAACGATTAAAGAGTTCTGATCAAGAAGCTCAACCTTTGAAATACTCTAAAGAGGAAACAATGAACATGCTTGAAAAAATTTCACCAAAACGTCCGATTGTCTTAGTTATTCCAGATTTTTTGAAAGAAGAAAATCGCAATTCTTTTATGACGCGCTGTCGTTACGTTGAATCTTGTACTCAATCAGGTTTATTACCGATTACAATTGCTTATGACTTACAGCAAGAAATTGTTTCACAGTATTTGGAAATGGCAGATGGTCTTTTGATTCTGGGGGGAGGTTTTGCTATCGATCCTAAATATTTTAATCAACCCAACACAGGAAAACTTCCCCTTAACCCAGAGCGTACAGCAGTAGAAATGACTTATTTTAAAGAAAGTTTTAAAAAGAAACTGCCTATCTTAGGTATTTGTGGGGGAATGCAGCTGATCAATGTCGCGTTAGGGGGGAGTTTGATTCAACATCTTCCTGATCATGAAGGGTATCTGAACCATAGTCCTTCGCCCATCCACAAGGCACATGAAATAAAAATCACCTCAGAAAGCCTTCTTTTTGAAATGACGCAGCTTAAACAAGATATCACCAATAGTTCTCATGTACAGGCGGTCGATCAGTTAGGAGAGAGGCTAAGAGCTTCTGCTTTTGCACCTGATGGTGTTATAGAGGCGATTGAACATAAAGAGCATCCTTTTTGTCTAGGGACTCAGTGGCATCCTGAATTTTGGGGCTCTAAGATTGATTTTGCTATCTGGAATCGTTTTTCTGAAGAGTGTCAGAAACATCTTTTAAATAAATGAATGAGATTTGATTTTTTTCTAAAAGCAGTTTAAAATTACTACGAAAAGGCCCAGGTGGCGGAATTGGTAGACGCGCTAGGTTCAGGTCCTAGTAAAGGAAACTTTGTGGAAGTTCGAGTCTTCTCTTGGGCATTTTTATGTTAACAATTAAAAAAAATAGAACTCAACTTAGTTGAATTTTTAAAATTTTTGCTAATAAATTGGTCAGAATCAGTGTAATTTCTGTTCCCAAACTTTCTAGAAGTTCTTGACCCGAGTTATATTAATTATATCGTTAGACTGCATTTTCAAATTTTTTAGATAGGGCAAAAGTTTTTGTCTGGTTGTCTTCCCAAGAGACTTCCGCCTCTGTATCAATGTATTCTTGATGTACTTTAAGATGGCCGTTGTCATAGTAGGATAAAGAGGGGAAATTATTTGCACTCTATGAAACGTTTACATCTGATTTTAAAATCAGACTCAAGCATCTAAAGCGCCCAGCATTTTATTGAGGAAATTTTTAAATGCTGAGCCTGATTTTTTAGCTTACTGTCTTTTTAAAAACTACAAAGTACGTTTATATTCTTCCAGAATGCAAAGCGCTCTTCTGGCAGTGGTTGCTTTTTCTATATTGTTTGCCAGAGCGACCAGACCAGGGTTAACCTCTATCCAGGTTTTTGGGTCATTAGAAAGGGGAAGAAGTTGCATAACAGAAAAATGAAGCTGTGATGTTTTAGATTGTGTTAGGTGATCTATTTTCTGAAAAATCTTCCAGGCTGCTGAAGCGTTGGGATATATTTTCATTTGCTCCATCACAAAATCGTAGAATTTGGATACAGATCCTGGAAATTTTCCCCAGCTGGGGTAATCGTATAGGCCCCGTGTAGGATCCCAAATGGCGAGTTTAAACTCATCGCTTTGATCAAACAGCATTTTCAATTCTGAAAAAGAACATAAACAAAAAAGAGGACAAGTAGGTTCTTTTAACGCAAGTATTTGGTGAGATCTTTTTCTAGTATGCCGAGCGCCTATTAAAAACTTTTGTTTAAAGCCCACACTTTTTAAGCAAGAAGAATCTTTAGCAGAAAGGGTGCTCCAATAAACCCACTCAGAAATCCTTTCAGGTCGATGATAGTATTTGCCCAAATCATATTCTTGGGTATAATCTTCCACGGCTTCTTTTGAGTCAGAAAAATTCTTCAGACCAGAAGGGATATTAGGATCATACAATTGTAAATTTTTTGTAGTTTTTTTAAGGGTCGTTGCATGACCTAAAGCCGTTAATATGCAAGGATTTTTAACTTGAACATCTTTTTCCAGAGCGGATTTTATAGTTTCATCATCTAATTTTCCATAATGTATTTGTGATTGCACTGTGACAGGAAAACCAAAATAGTCCATGACCTCTTGCAAAGGATGTATTTGCATATTTTGAAAAAAATGGGTGAGGTTTAAAAAAGCCTGCAGATGAGGTCTTTCTTCTGCAGGAAAAACCGACAAAGATTTTGCGCATAAAATTTTATTGTAATTTTTCCAAAACCAGTTTTCAGAAAGATGGGGATAAATGATCTTTCCAAAACCTTGAAGCTGTTCTAAGGACGCTAAACAGGGGAGAGCAGGCAGTGTTAAGGGTTTAACAAAAGGATCTTTAGGAAGACAAGATAAGGCATACAAAGAAGAGAGCCCGGCACAAATACCATCTTTATTTATATGGGGGTAAACTTCTTTCACTATGGGTGAGGACAGAAAAAATTCTTGATTGTTAAAGCCCATTTCAGATAAGCACAAACGAGATAAGTCCAAACCTGGGGCTAGGTTATTTTTAAATCGGCGATAAGCTGATAACCCTTTTTGTACTAAGTCCATGGCAGCCTCTGCAAAATTTACAAAAGCAAGGGGAGCCTTTTCAAGATTTATAAAGGAGGAAGCATCGTCTTCGGACTGATCTTTATACTCGTTAGCATATTTCAGTAATGTTGCTAAAAAAACAGGCTCAGCGTGTATCATCGTTAAAAATTCTTTTTGATCAGGATTTTTTTTCTCCCATTCATTTTTCAGAAAGTTTGATATGTTATTTATATCTTCCTGTTTAATATCTAGTCTAGAACTTTTTGAAACAATTTGCTCTAATAAGAGCTTAGTTTTTTTGTAAACTCTTCTATAGAAACAGCCCAGCTTTTAAGGCCACTGGAGCCTAAAAAAGCTAAAAGCAACACTTTTTTTAAAAATTTCATTTTTTGTCTCAGAAGAAAAACTTAAATTAATTCTAAACAAAACTTAGCTTTTGTTCAAGATCAAGGTTACTTTTTTTTGGTATCCGCCATCTGCAGGTTCCATAGTTTGCGGTACAATCCTTCTTGTTGAATCAGCTGTTCATGGGGGCCATCTTGAACGATTTTTCCTTCTCCGAACACCAAAATTCGATCCATTTCCATCAAAGTGTGCAGACGATGGGCGATCATAATGACTGTTTTTCCTTTCATAACTTGGGCGAATGCTTTTCCTAGCTCTTCTTCTGTAACGCCATCCATGCTGCTGGTGGGTTCATCCATGATTAAGATAGGGGCATCTTTTAAAATGGCTCGGGCGATGGTGATGCGCTGACGCTGCCCTCCTGAAAATTTCATTCCCCGCTCACCGGCCAATGTATGATAGCCGTTAGGTAAATTTTCAATAGTCGTGTGAATTTGAGCTTTGCGGGCAGCTTCCCGGACTTCCTCTTCGGTGACATCTGGTTTGCCATAACGAATGTTGTCTTCTACTG
Source organism: Alphaproteobacteria bacterium 40-19 (assembly GCA_001898075.1). Taxonomy (GTDB): domain Bacteria; phylum Pseudomonadota; class Alphaproteobacteria; order Holosporales; family Holosporaceae; genus 40-19. The sequence goes on along the minus strand of MKSD01000001.1, from coordinate 325,520 downwards.
ATCGATTAAACAGGATGCACTCTTGGGGGATGACAGAAATAGCTTGTCTTAGCCCTTCCAGAGAAACTGTTGCGATATCTTGTCCATCAATCAGGATTTTTCCACCTTGGATATCGTATAGCTTTAAAATTAAATTGACAAAAGTTGTTTTGCCTCCTCCGGAAAGCCCCACGACGCCCAGCCGTTGACCTGGTAAAATGGATACACTTTGCCCTTTAAAAATGGGGCCCTCACCATAAGAGAAATAAACGTCTTTAAAATCAATGCGGCCTTTGGTCACCACCAGTTCGCTTTCAGGTCGGGTTTCTTTTATTTGCTCTACAGAATAGATGGTTCCCAAAGCTTGTTGCAGGGCCCCCATTTTTTCCCAGAAATCTCGAATTTCTGTTCCCAGGCTCCAAAACTGGTTCAATATTTGAAGATTCAAGGTTAACAGTAAGACAAAAGACCCTGGTGAGATGGTTTTGTTAGAAAGACCGGAAAGCAGCCAATAAAAACAACTCAGCTCAAACAATGAAAAAGAAATGCCTTGAAATAGGTGGAGCTTTAAGAAAAAACGATCCCGGGCCCTTTCTTTTAAGGAAGCCTTGTGGGCTATCTGTTGCACCAGGCGTAGTTCATGGTTGTGACGAAAGAATAAGCGTACGCTGGACATGTTGGCAAACAAATCTACGATATGACCTAACACCTTAGAGCGTGCCTCGGCGGAATAATAAGACAAGTCACTGTGTGAAAACAGCATCCACAAAGACCCCCCTAAAAAAATAACCAACCAAACTAATAAGGCCCATACAAAGCGCACATCAATATAGACCATATTGATGATCACAAAAATTAACGTGAAAAAGCACGTAGTGAAATTGTCGGCAAAAATCTCTATAAGGTTAGAGGTGTGAGAAACAACGTCGTTGATTTTTCCTGTCAGGCTTCCGGCAAAGTGTTTTTGGTAAAAACTAACAGGATAACGCATCAGGCGGCGCATCAACTTAACGGTAATAAATTCTTTTTGAGCAGGGAAAAACCGGACAATTAAAAAATCGTAATAAAAATTCAGGCTAATGAATCCCAATCCGACCCCCAGATAAGCAGCTAAAAGCCACAAAAGTTTGGTGTACAGCTGTGGCCCCGAGGCACTCATAACAGTGTCAATCACTTGTTTAACCACGTAAGGTTGAAGGGTGACCACCAAAGCCCAACCTACGGAAACCAGCCACAATCCTGTAGCATATTTCCAAAAAGGACGCGTAACACTGATGATGAAAGAAAAAAAGCTCTTCACGTTCCAACCTTTAGGGATTTCAAGTAATTAGTTTATAAGGAATGCAGGTTGGCTTCAAGCAAAAACAGATAACTTTGTTTTAGATCAGTATGTAGAAAAAAATGTTCGAAGTTTTATTGTTTTTAAAAAAATAAATATATTAAAATAAAGTTAATTGGCAAAGTGTGGGATTTTTGTTATTATTTTTTTATATAAAAAACTTGTTTTTATGATGATGAAAAATTTTTTTAAATTAATTTTTGGTTTTTCTTGCAACGGCCGCTAATGCGGATCTAGAGTATGCAGATGGTTCCAAATGGATTCGGTACTCCGATGGAAGCTGCTAGTATCAGTATCCTAACGGAGATTATCTTTATAGTAGTTCTAATAGTGGCTCTTGGGGGACTTTAAATGGTAGACATATCAGTAGTAATATTGACAAAGATTTTTGGGATAGCCTTAATAAACTTAATAATGGAGACCCTTATCTAAAAAGAGTGGCTCAAAAATCTTCTTCTAGCTATGATTATAAGCCTTCTTCCAGTTTAACTTCTAGCTATGATTATAAGCCTTCTTCCAGTTCAATAGATTGGGACGCGATGGATGCTCAGAGTAAAAGTTCTTCTAAATTTTCTTGGAAAGATGATGCTTCTACAGCTGCTGATGAGGATGAAAATCCTAAAGAGGAATTTAAAAGTCTCTTGGAAGACCTTAAAGAAGCTTTTGGATAGCTGGCTTAAGAAGATTAAATCTAAGAAGTATAAAAAACATGAGATTGATTCTGATGACGTTTACCAAGCTTTTAATAACGTTTTGGCAGAAGATGACGTGAATCTAAAGAACGTAAATAAAAGAGTGCAGCAGGAAATGAAAGGTTTGGTGGACTAAGAATTAAAATTTTTATAAGATTTTTTTTCAGAGCTGCTGATTTTTAGGATTAGCAGCTTTTTTTGTTTATTTTAAAAAAGATTAAATTAGAGTCAAAATTGACAGATATTTTTTTCTATTCTAAAATATTTAAGATTTCAATAAATTTTTAATATGTTTAATCCAATTTTCTAGTTGCCTGGTAAAGTTTTTGAAGCAGCTATTCTTTCTATGAAAACTTCTCATCATGGTGGCGAGGTTGGGGGTATTTATACAAAGGCTCCTTATGAGTTCTGCCGTACGTATAAAAATGGAGACAAACTTTGGGGTTCAGGAGATGTACTTTTTTGTCAATTAAATGGTCAAAAATATCGTAAAGACCGAATTAAAAATTTCAATGAAATTGTAAAAAAATTAAATAATGGACATCCTTATGAAGAGCCGCCATATTTTCAAAAACTACCATCTGAAAAAAAGATTGTTTGGGGGTCGGAAGGATTTAAAAATTTCAAGACAGAAAATGCAAAAAACGCCACCGAAAGTTTTTTTGCTAAGTATAAAAATGGAAGTGAGTATTGGATTAAGGAAGGTGTGCGTTCTTGCAAATTGGATGGCCAAATTTATAGTGATCAAAAGGATGTTGATTTTTATGAGATCGTAGAAAGATTGAATAATAAGAATCCTTACCCAGGAAATTTAAAACCTTTTCAGCATTTTTTTAAAAATAAATTACAAGACGAAAAAAATGAAAAAAAAGAGTTGTATCAGAAACTTTTAAAAAAGTTTAATAAAAAAACACAAGAAAAAATTGATAGATTTATGATAAGTTTGCTTAAAGCAGTTAAAAAACAAGGGTTTGGCTTTGATAAACTTTATGAAAAATTCAATAAGGTGTTAGAAAAAGATGATCTAAAATTAAAAAACATGACGAAGAAAATAAAAGAAGAAATGGCAAATCTGAATCATTAAAAAAGCAGTGACTTATTAAAAATTTTATTTTATACGGGGCGTAGTTTTTTTTAAGCTTTCAAATGAAAGTATTTAAATTTTATAGCATTAATAATTGCTTTATTGCCGAATTCCTCTAAGAGATTTGTTAAAGAATATCCCGACGGAAGTTTATTTTGGTCTGCAAAGGGAACTAATTTTATTTCAAAGGGGGACAAAGTTTATGATTAAGACGATGTAAATTTTGAAAAAATCTATAAAATCTTAAATGGCAGAAATCCTTATCTTTAGTTAGTTTCGGAGGAAGAAAGGTAGAGCAAAAAAAAGGAAAAAATTCTTTACCTATGGAAGAGGTTTATAAGGTGTTCAATAAAGCGTTATCTGCCAAAAATGTAAGTTTCAAGAATGTGGCTAAAAAAAATAAAGAACGAAGTGAACGAGGCTGTAGAAGCACGTCGTAAGCTTCTTGACAAATAAAGGGTCTAAACTTTATAGTAACAAATTATAAAGTTTTTTTTGGAAATGAAACATTTTTTTTACTTGGTGTGTGCACTTTGTTTTTCTGCCGCTTCTGTTAAGGCAAATATTTCTTCAGGAAGCAATATAGAGACAGACAAGGCAGCGTTGTGTGATGCGTTTAAAAAAAATTTACCTGTTGCAAATACCGACGCTTGTTTTGGTTCAGCGAATTCAAGTGCAACAAACGATTTTAAGAGCGCTTCTGAATATAACCATCAAACGTCTCAAGCTGTTTATAAAAGCCTTTTGAAAAAGCTTGACAAAAAATTTCAGAAAAAAGTTCGACTCTTCTTGAAAATGAGCCTTAAGACAAAAAACTCTAAGAAGATTAAGAAATATAAGGTTACTAATGATGAAGTCTATAAAATGTTTAATACAGTGTTGTCTGAAGACGATGTAAATATTAAAAACTTTTCAAAAAAACTTAGATATAAAGGCAAGGAGCTTTTAAAAGCGCGTAGCAAAGTTGCTAAAGAAGACTGAAGCTATTTTCAAAGGGTTGCGGAGGCTGCTCTTGAATCGAAAAGGTGTTTTTCGCTAAAGTAGCTTAGACTGTTTCAGGCACCCTAAGGACGTCGGTGGAAAAAAAAAGCTCTTGTTATGACGTCATCGTTTTGGGGGCAGGGCCTGTGGGGATGGTGGCCGCTTTGTCATTGTGCCGTGTGGGTCTGAGGTGCGCCCTAATAGACCGTAAAGATCTGAAAGCAGAGTCTGGTCAAGGACGCTTTTTGATGCTTTCTAAGGCTTCTGTGACTTGGTTACAGCAACAAGGACTTTTGCCTGTGCCCGATCCGTTCTGGCCCTTATCGCAAGCCTTGATTGTAAGACAGGATTGTTCGGAAGGTTTTCGGATTGCGGCCCAAGAGGTTGGCTTAGATCGGTTGGGCAGTATGGTTCACGAGGCATATCTGAAAAAGATACTCTTGCAGCATTGTCTTACACAGCCGCTGCTGGATTTATGGTATCCTTGGGCTCTTACAAATTTAACCCACACTTTAAAAGAAGTGACTGTCAGTTTACAGAACGAGCAATTAGGCAGTCAAAATCTTACGGCTGCCCTGTGTATTGGGGCAGATGGTCAAAATTCTTGGGTCAAGCGCCTCTGTGGTCATTGGACTCATCGCTATGACTTTGGTCAGCAAGCCTTAAGTTTTTCGGCGGGCTATCGCGGTCCTGAAGAAGCTTTAGAGCTTTTTTTAAATCAAGGATGTTTGGGCGTATTGCCCCTTTCTAAGCACACGGCAGGAGTTATCTGGATGCATCCTCAGGGGATGACAGATCATTTGAAGCAGCTTTCCCCTCAGGCTCTTGTACAAAAAGTGAACCATTTAGTGGCCCCTTATCACAGGAGGTTCTGGCCCAAAGGGGCAAGGGGGATTTATCCTTTACGCTGGGATCGCTCTCCCCCGGTTATTGCCCCACGAGTGCTTATCTTGGGAGAAGCGCAACAAAGTGTGCATCCTTTATTGGGGCAGGGTCTGAATATCGCCCTTTTACAAACAGCTAAATCCGTATCTTGGATTGCAATGCAACATATTTTAGGGCGAGACTTTGGAGTTTTAGATAAAAATATTCTTAAAACCTCGGATCAAATTCCTTATTTTATTTATGCTATGGCTGAAGGTTTTCAACATTCTGCAGGAGCCTTGAACTGGGAGCTATTTTCTTTTGTGGCTGAAAAATTTCCCGTTGCCAAAAACTTTTTTTTGAAAAAAGCGTGTTGTCCTTTTGATTTTTAAGGAAAAACTTTTTCAGCCATATCATCGCGAAAAACGACCTTATATATTTTCAAAATTTTACTATAAGGACGTTAGTTTTTTCCGGCTAAAAGACCTCCATCTACGAAAAGGCATTGCCCTGTTACCCAGGATGATTGGTCTGATAAAAAGAATTCTATAGCGTCTACCATATCGCTGACCTCCCCGATACGTCCTAAAGGATGCACAGGACCAAACCTTTCTTTTAACTCTTTTTCATTACACAAAGAATCAAACGCCGGTGTAAAGGTGACAGAAGGTGCCACTGTGTTGACTCTGATATTAGAAGAGGCAAATTCTAATGCTAAGTTTTTTGTCAGAACATGTAAGCCTGCTTTTTGCATAGAGTATGCTGCCGTCGGTGCGGTTCTTACAGGCTGCTGGGCCAACGTAGATCCCACGTTGACGATAGAGCCTTTTCCATTCTTCAGCATGTTTTTAATAACAGCTTGAGTCATGAAAAATAGTGCTCGGTTCAAAGCCATCTGATCATCGTAGTCTTGGTAAGTATGCTCTAAAAAAGGAATATATTTAAAAAATCCTGCGTTATTGACTAAATATTCAATGTGATTTTTTTCCTGTTCAACCTCTTGAATGAAATGATTCACCTGATCGGGTTGAAGAAGATCAACGCAACTGGTCTGTACTAAAGAGCCGTAGTCTTTTTTTAGGTTTTTTTCTAACTTTGAAAGTTTTTCCTTGTCTTTGGAAACAAGCCAGGTCCTTCTTCCCATTTTTAAAAAATGATTGACAACTCCAAGACCAATACCTGAAGATCCTCCTATAACTAAAATCATGTGTTTTCCTAAAAATCTGACAACTTTTTAAGTGTAAACTAAGTTAACATTGATTTTCAAGTTTTTAATTTTTTAATTGTTGTAGCGGTAGCTTTATGATAAAATCTTCAAACACCGGAATTAAATAATTATTGAAAAAAATAAGGTAACCTTTTGAATGTTCTGAAAAACCTATCTTGGTTATAGAAAATGGCCAGGATCCATGTGTGTTTATTGCAGGTCAAACAATAGATGAAGATGTAACTGAGGTCGGCTCTATGATTAAAGGACTGAAGTTTCCCATGCTGTACTGTCAGACTAAATATCATCCACTATTTTTAAACCATGATTGGAATTTTCATTTGCGCAGCTCACTTTCTCTGACAGAGCCAGGTAGAATTATATCGCTAGAACCCGGTTTCGAAATTAAGCCTATTAAATCAATTGACCTTTTTAAGCAATGCACCTGGTATAAAGAACGATATGAACTTTATGGGTCAGATAAAAAATTTTTATACTATGGTATTGGGTACGCTTTATGCAAAGGCTCGGGAGTTGTTAGTGAGGCTTATATAAGCGTTGGTGGTGGCTATGCTGAAATAGGCGTTATACGCATCCCGAACATAAACGCAAGGGGTATGCAACACGCATTGTGTCTCATTTAATGAATGCATGTGGCAATTACAAAATAATACCCTAGTGGAGCTGTAATGTGGATAACCAATCATCCCTGAATACTGGCCTTAAAGTGGGATTTGAAATTAATCATTACGGCACGTTTCTTGTTCTATATTGTAAAAACATTTTGTGTCAGAATTTAGTTGATTACTTAAAAAACAATTCCTATCCGTGAAAAGGGGCAAAATAAATCCTGACAATCTAAGCAAAAAAGAATCTGATGCATTTGGATTTTTTTTGTTTTATAATGCCCTGTAAGCGTTTTAGCGTGTGGATAGTACAATGAAAAAATGGGTTACTTGCCTATTAGCAGCAGTTTTTGTAAGTGGTTGTGATAACGTTCCCCATGCGGGCCAGATGGGCGGTGCTGGTTTAGGTGGAATGTTGGGTGTTTTGGCTGGTTCTCAGATCGGAAAGGGCGGCGGCCGTACGGCAGCTATGATTGCAGGCGGCTTGTTGGGAATGCTGGGCGGAGGATTATTAGGGTCTAGAGCAGATCAAAATGATCAAAAAATTGCTGGAGGAGCAGCCTCTAAAGCTTTTGAAACAGGACAGCAAACAACTTGGCAAAATGCAGAATCTCATAACCAGGGATACGTAATTCCTGGGGCAGTGACACGCCCAGGATGCCGTGAGTTTCAAAGTGTGGCCATGATTGGTGGTAAAAAGCAAGTTGTTTATGGAACAGCTTGTAAGGACGCCTCGGGAGATTGGAAAATCGTAGGTTAATGGGCGCACTGTCTATTCAGATATCAACCTCTTGAAATATCCGCAGCTCTTAGTAATGATCAAAAGTTGCGGATAAAAAAGAAAAAATTATTATAAAGGATCTTTTGGAATATCAGAACAATCTGCTACAGTCAATACAGAAAGAGCAAAATTTTAATTCATTGAGTTATTCAGAAAATAAAGAAGCATTATTGGCAGCTTTATGGTGGTATCATTATCAGGGTGTAGAGTGGGCTTGGTGTGATCCCGAAAATAAGGCATCGCAAACATCTGAAGGCCTTACTTCATTGGACGAACAGCTTCAGAATTTGAAGTATGAATTAGAATGTTTTCAAGAATGCCGATTGATTGATACAGCACAACATACTGTTTTTGCTGATGGGAATCCTGCGGGCGGTATTATGGTGGTTGGTGAAGCACCAGGAGCCGAAGAAGATCGATTAGGCAAGCCTTTTGTAGGGGCCAGTGGGCAACTTTTGGATGCTATTTTTCAATCAGTGGGATGGACAAGAGATCATGTCTATATTACCAACGTGGTGCCGTGGCGCCCCCCCATGAACCGTCAACCTTCTGTCCAGGAAATCCAAGTATGCCTTCCTTTTTTGCAACGCCATATTGCTTTGGTTAAACCTAAGGTGTTGCTGTTATTTGGAGCTGTGGCCGCGCGCTCTTTATTGGGCACGATGGAGGGAATGGCAGCTTTGCAGCAGAAAGAACTTTTCTATAAAAATGATTTACTGCAAGAGCCGATCCGTTTGTTTGTGTTTTATCACCCGGCTTATTTATTAAGATCTCCGGGCCAAAAGCGGGCGGTATGGCATCAAATGATTCGATTACAGAAGTTTCTAAATAATAAAGTTTGATTTTTTCCCAGTCTCTTTACTTTTTTTATTATTCACTGTAAGGGGCTTGGATACGCGGTGTTACAAGGTGTTTGATTGCTATCGGTTACGTCCAGATATTAATGCAGCTTGTGTAGATCGAAAAAACTTTTTTCTCTAAAGCCTTCTTACAAAATTACAGGGGAAACAAAATTGAATCTTTCTTATTACCAAGCTTAGAGTTTATTCGCATAACTGAATAGCAGTTATACAGCTGCACCTTGACCCCGGATATATGTTATATTGACCGTGGGTAGGTCAATGGAGCTGGGTTATGAAATTTTTAAAATGGAGTATTTTTTTTCTTTTGTTCAGCAACACAGTTTTTGGAGAATCCGAGTCTGAAGATCAAAAGATGGGGGAAGAGGATTCTGAAGAGTCTGGTAATAGCTTTGGAGATGATAAAGACGTCTTTAAAACAAAAGAGTTGCTTTTATATGGACCAGAGGTGAAAGGCAGAGATGTACAAAAATTTTTAAAAATAATCAGAAAGAAGAAGCATCCCAAATTTCCATTACTAGAAAATGTTTGTTTATGGGAAGGTGTGGGCCTGGAAGTTCTTTACAAAGTGTCTATGCCGAAATTGCGGTCTATCGGTTTTCAAGTTGATCCTATTCATAATTTCAATAAATTTTTCAAACTTAAGGAAAAAAATCAGATCAGAAGTGTACATTTCGGCCGATGCGATATTAAGGGAAAAAGTGTCAAAAAAGGTTTGCAGATGCCTAAATTAACTTCAATTTCTGCTCTCAGCGTCACTGTGCATGATCTGAATTTGTTTAAAGGGCTAAAGGCGCCTGTAAAAAAAGTTATGATTTCCCGAGGGTTAGTTAAAAGTATTGATGGAATTGAAGCCTTTCAAGAATCTTTGCAAAGTTTTTCTATCACACGTTGTGATATTTTTGATATACAGGCTCTTTTCAAGGTGGAATGGCCCTTTCTTAAAGAACTAAGCTTATCCGGTCATGGTTCTGTCCGGGGCTTGTCGGATCTTAGAAAATTGAAAGCTCCTGCCTTAGAAGTTTTGGACCTTAGTTCTTTAAGGATTTCAGATGTCAGTTTTTTAAAAGAAATGGACTTGAGTTCTTTGAAAGTTTTGGACCTATCAGACAACATGCTGAAAGACCTTAGTTTTTTAAAAAAATTGAAATTACCTCAGTTGAAAGAGTTGAATCTGGAGCGGAATTTTATCACGAATTTAACAGATTTAGAGAATTTGGATGCCCCTTTATTAAAGACTGTCAATCTTAGTGCTAACGCAGGTTTGAGCCCGCAAAAAGTGAAAGATTTTAGGGTAAAGCAAAAAACCAATAATTTCAGGTTAAAACATGAAAATACTGCAAGCGGAGCCTCTGATCAACAGCCGCAAGATTCCGGTCATCTTACCGTGCAGCATGCATCTGACGTGCAGAAATTGATTAAAATGCAAGATCAAGTTAAAACACTTGAAATCTTTAACCTGGATTTACAATGGCTTTCGGGCTTAAATTTACCTGCTTTAACAGACTTAACCCTTCGCTTTTCTGGTGCTGTGGTAGAAGATTTATCATCTTTGTCAGACTTAAAGGCCCCCTTATTGGAACATTTATCTCTTGAAGATATTGATTTGCGTGAATTAAAACCTGTTAAGACTTTTAATTTTCCAGTTCTAACTGGGTTAACAATCCGTAATTCTAAGATTTCAGGCCCAGAGTTTTTTACCTACTTTAAAAATGTTCCCATAGAGGAAATTCATATTGTAAAAAGTTTTTGCCAAGACCTTAATTTACAATCTATTAAAGAGACTCTTAAAGAGATTCAATTTCACTATTGTAAATTTAACCAGAAAAACCTAAGGGAACAACTAGAGGTTTTAAGCTTAAAAAGGTTTCACATTATTCATTGTGGACTTAAAAATTTAGATTTTTTGAATAATATGGATTTTTCTAAGCTGGAAAGCTTGTCGATTCACGAGTGGGGTATTGACGATATGTCGGTTTTCAAAAAACTAGAGCTTCCCATGCTGCAGCATCTGATGCTTGAGTTTCCATTAATTAAAAATTCAAAAATACAAGGACAGGTTCATGCTCCTTTATTAACGCGATTTACAGGTAATAATGAAAACTTATTATCCATCAAAAAATCTAAAAAATAACACTAGATTGATAGGAGTCGTATCAGAATGATGACCAAAAAAGTCCTCCTTTTTTTAACCAATGTGATTGGAATATGTCCGTCTCATGGCCAAGCAGCCTGTAATCGCTCTAAAATTCAAACATTAGAACGCTTTGAAGTAACAAATAAAAATGATGTTCAACGCTTAATCCCAGTGCAAACTAAGGTGAAGTGGTTAGAGGTCTATCTATCCGATATCAGTTGGCTTACAGCCTTAAACATGCCTCTTTTAAAATCTTTGAGCCTAAAAGCTTGTCATACTTTGAAGGCTTTACACTGTTTAAAAGCACCTTTATTAAAGTCTCTGCACATTTATGAAATGGATTTTAGAAAAGAGCAAAACTGGGGGATTTTTTCTTTTTCAAACCTAGAACATTTAAGTTTTTCCAAGTGTCGTATGGGAAATGGATGGATTTTATCCAGGTTTCAATCGCCAAAGTTGAAGGATTTGTTCTTTACGAACAGCGTTTGTCACGCTGTTGATTTCAACTGTGTCAAAGAAAAAATAAAAACACTTTATATGGGTGATTGTTTATTAGATGAAAAAATATTGGGAAATGAATTAAACCCTCTTATTTTAAGAACGTTGGTTTTGCAAGATGATTCTTTAAAAGATGTGAATTTTCTAAAATATGTTAATTTTTCTAAGATGGAACGTTTGGTGATCAATAGTCGTCAAGTTAAAGATATATCAATTTTAAAAAATTTAGAGCTACCCATTCTAGAAGCCATAGATCTTTTTTGCCCTTTGGTTCCCGTTCCTCATTGGGGAGGTCAGTTAAAGGCTCCGGAATTGTGCGAATTTATTTTAAATAACAAGTATATTATTTGCCGCCCCGGTAAAGGGATTTAGGTTCTTATGTCTCTTCTTTTGTGTTGACAACTATTTTGATGAAATAAAATCCCAAAATAATCAGAAGCATCCCCGTAGCAACGCCGACAACAGAATGTTCAGAATGCCCCGCCTTGAATAGTCCAATCGAAGATGCAGATATCCCCAATAAAAAAGAATAGTCGGTGAAATACTTTTTCGAGTGATTTGGATAAGATAAAAGCCTAAAGCGATTAATGTGCCACTGAAAATAATATCTACGGAAAAATTTTTGGCCAAGCCGTTTTATACACGCCTACATTAAAGGTTGCTAAACCTAATACATAAGCAATATAGCGATAAAAATTTATACTCATAAGTGATCCTTATTAAAAAATTCATATAGCTGAGGTTACAAGCTCCTTGATGTTGTAGGCAATTAACAGAACTTCTTCATCAGTTAAGTAGGACCCTATAGGCAGACACAAAACGGATTGAGAAAGCTCTTCAGCATGACTTAGTTCGCCAGCGCAGGGATAAGATTGGTAAGGAGGCTGGCGGTGCAGGGGAAGGGGATAGTATATTTCTGTGGGAATATTGAGCTTTTTGAGTTCTTCCATCAACCAAGAACGGTTAACCTGTTTTGGTAATTGAATGGTGTACTGAGCCCAAACGGAAGAACACTCAGGCAATAGCTCAGGAATATGCACATGCCCTTTTAATACCTCAGAGTACAGTTTGGCAACGTGCTGACGCTGTAGGATTTCCTGAGGAAAAATTTTAAGTTTTTCCAAAAGAATAGCGGCTTGTAAAGTATCTAAACGACCAGTCATCCCAATGCGCTGACTGTGATACTTATCTTTGCCTTGGCCATGAATGCGAATAGAGCGCAAAGCATCTGCCAAGTTATCACAATGGGTAAAAACTGCTCCTCCATCACCGTATCCCCCTAACGGTTTTGAAGGATAAAAACTGGTGGTAGTGATGGGTGTCAAGGTTCCCACATGGCTCCCTTTATAGGTGGCTCCAAAACTTTGGGCCCCGTCTGCCATAATCCAAAGCCCGTGAGTCTGCGCAATAGGTAACAGAACATCATAATCTGCAGGTTGACCAAATAAATCTACGGTAATAATTCCTTTTGGGTTTAGCCCCATCTTTTTTGCTTGTACAATACCCTGCTGCAGACTTTGGGCGTCCACATTGTAAGTATTGGGGTTGATATCTATAAAAACAGGGCAGGCTCCCATCCACACAACAACTTCAGCAGTAGAAACATATGTAAAGGCCGGTACAAAAATCGCATCTTGGGGGCCCACTTCATAGGCTCGTAATCCCATAGCTAATGCATCTGTTCCATTGGAACAGCTAATAACGTGCTTAGCACCGCAAAATTCTGACAAAGCCTTTTCTAATTCAAAAACTTCTGGCCCCATTGCATAAGCTCCATGGTCTAAAACTCTTTTTATCGCACATTCCAAGGATGAGCGGATTAAGGACTGTTGCGATTCGAGGTCAACAAAGGGAATGTTACGAACTAGAGGTTTTAAAGATGACATATGACGCAAAAAAGAACATTTTTCAATCCAATTTTGGCAGAAAAACGGTTCATGGTCAAGGAGAAAAAAAGAAAAAAAGATTTTCTAGAGCATCTTTTTAATATATCTGAAAAAACAGTCTCTGAAAATATATCCCAAAAACTAGAAGCAGAACTGAATGTGTTGCTCTGTTCTTTTCCAATAGCTAAGGAAAAATGACAATTAATTAATCCTAGAAAAATAAATACTGTAATTTTTTTCATAAAAAAAAGTGTTTTTTAATTAAGTAAAATCGTATAACACAATTTTTATAAATAAAAGTAATGAAAAAATTAATTATTTTTAAAATAAAAAAGAGAGTTATTTAAAAATCTCTTCTAGTTTTTTGACATGGTTGATGGAATGTATATTCAACAACGGATTTAGATGAATGTCTTTGGAGGACAGAAAAACTTCTTTAAACCCTAGATGGGCCGCTTCTTTTAGGCGTAGTTCTAGTTGTGTGACAGGGCGCACTTCCCCCGTAAGGCCAATTTCCCCCAAGGCTACGGCGCCCAAAGGTAACGTTTTATTTTTTATACAAGAAAGTAAAGCTAAGGCAACACATAGGTCAGCGCAGGGCTCTGTAATGCGGGCTCCTCCGATAACCGTCAAAAAGACATCTTTTTTAGAAAAAGGCAAGCCACAGCGGGCTTCTAAGACGGCTAAGATCATCGCTAAACGATTGGGGTCCCAACCTACGACGGCTCTTCGGGGGCTGGGCAAAAAAGAGTTCACTGATAAGGCTTGAAACTCCACCAAAAGTGGGCGCGTGCCTTCCATACCTGCAAAAACGCAAGATCCTGGAACGTTAGATTGTTTGTTACTGAGGAAAAGAGCTGAGGGATTTTTAACTTCTTTTAGGCCCTCATGTGTCATGTCAAAAACACCAACTTCCGAGGTAGCTCCGAAGCGATTTTTGGTGGTACGAATCAGGCGATAGGGGTGGGCTTTGTCTCCTTCAAAATATAAAACCGTATCTACCATGTGTTCCAATATTTTAGGACCTGCGATCATGCCATCTTTGGTGATGTGCCCCACCAACATAATGCCGATACCCGTACTTTTGGCCAGGGTGATGAGGTGTTGAACGCATTCACGAATCTGAGTGACAGTCCCGGCAGCAGCTTGGATATCGCGGCATCCAATTGTTTGAATAGAATCGATGATCAAAAAAGCTTTCATAGGGCCCTTGGTGTCTTGGGCCATAACTTTGGGCAAAACTTGCAGGATGTGTTCCAATTCATTTGTGCTTAAAAGATGCATAGGCGAATCGCATACCCCCAAACGTTGGGCTCGCAGACGCACCTGAGAAGCTGATTCTTCCCCTGATACATAAATAGTAGGGATGTTTTCAGCGATACAAGTTCCAACTTTTAAAAGCAAGGTAGATTTTCCGATACCTGGCTCTCCGGAAACCAATAAAACACCCCCGGGGACAAGGCCTCCGCCACAGGTGCGATCAAATTCTTCAATACCCGTTAAGATTCGGGGCATTTGCATTTCCTGAGTTTCTTTCAGGGTTTCAAGTGTGACCTCTGTTCCACTGGCCCCTACCGAGGAGCCAACCACCCTCTGGTCACTTTCCTGTTGGGCTGTTAGCGTATCCCAAGCTCCACAATCACATTTTCCTTTCCACTTGCGATGCTTGATGCCGCAGCTTTCGCAGACATAAATTAGTTTGCTCATTATTTTTATACAGCCCAAGAACTTCACAAATAAAATTCTAAGATTCTTTCTATATAAAATCAATGCATTATAGGTACAAAAAATAACAAATATTAAAATTTGAAAAAAAATTAGTAAAAAATAAATAAAAATAAAATATAATTTTAGAACATAAAGTCGTTTTTAAAACAAGATGGAATTTAGTTTAAATTTAAAAGACAGATAAAATGGGTTGACGAATGAAAAGAATATTAAAAATATTTTTAATGTATACGACAACTTTTTCTTGGGGTACTGCGTCAATAAAGATATTAAGCGCTGCCCAAGAATGGGAGGCGCTTGTAAAAGATCAGGATCTTTTCAGGCAAAAATTGCTTTCAGTGCGCCTGGATTTTTATCATAAATATGGAAGCGTATTGGTTTTCGTAAAAAAAAGTGAGGAGTTACAGAAAATGAGGCAATTAGAATTAAAAAAAAGAATTTCCCAGATACCAGAAGAAAACTTTACAAAAGATCTAAATTTATTAAATCAATTGTTTTTGATAATTCAAAATCCAGGATTTGAAACGGTGTCTTTGGAAAAATCTGAGCTTACTAAATTGTTGAGTTTTATTGCTTTTTGTAGGCCTAGCCCTATATGCGACAGATTGCAAAAAATTTTAGAGGACTATATTCAAAAAAAAAGCTTGCAAATGCCGGTTATCATTGTAGAACAGCTCTTAAGTCGTCAGGGAAATTTTATTCAAAATTTCTGTGATTTTCTTAAAATTCCTTTCCGTGCCATTTACGAAGATTGGTCTTTTTTATCTCAAATGCCCTTGGTGCGCAAACAATTGCTAAAAGAGGCTTGGAAAGAAAATGTTAACATTCAGGATATTTCTTGGATTGAAGAATTAAAAGAAAATTTAAAATCTATTATTGTATCGCAGGTTAAATACCGTCCATTGCGTCGGAGAAAAATATTAAAGGTGCTGGAAGATGCTTTTCCTAAAGAATCAACAAATGATTTGAATGAAATGAAAGAATTTCGGGATGATCTTTTAATGACATTACAAAATGGTAGAAGTTCACGCCCCTTTTTTTTCTGTGCTCCTGACTCATCAAAATGTTCCCCTGCATTTCTGGCGCACAAAAAAGTTCCATCTTCTTATCAAGCAGATTATGCAACATTACAAAGGAGGAGCCTTATGCCGCAATACGAACAATTTAATAGACCATTTTTTTATTCCTTTATTCCTTCAGGAAAAGCGTTTATCCGAAGGAATGTTTCTTTGCAAAATCCAGACATGGTGCAAACAAAAACCGGACTAGGATTATACCAGAAATTATGCGTACTTTTTTCGTTGATGATTTGTGACGCCCAAGCAACGGAAGGTTTTATTGGCATAACTGCTCCTAAAACCACCCAGGATTTATCTTTTGCAAAGCCATTACCACTGCAGCCTATAAAACGTTTCCAGGGTACGGAAATCGAAGGGCAGGGACCTGTAGTTAAAGCTGTGCAAGGCCTTAACAAACAAGTGAAAGATTTTTATGTGCCACAGCTTTTTGCCTCTGCTTCATCTTCTTTCAAAGATGTTATAAATGCAAGCAGTGACCGTGCTTTAACTTAAATAATTTGAAATATTTTATACGTGCATAAATAACAAGTGTATTTATTTGGAAAATAAGGTACTTTCATCTAACGCCATTGAAAAAAAAATTAAATTAAATCCTGCGAAGTAAAGTTAAAATAAGTCTCAGGAAAGGGTTCACGGGTTAATGTATAATGCCACCATTCCTTTTCGTAGGCTTTAAAGCCACATTCTTCCATTACTTGACGCAAAAGCATCCTTTTTTCTTTTTGGGGTGGTGTGATGAATGGACAAGAGTGCCAGGATGCTTCATCTAAAAGGTCAAAACTGGTGCCCATATCACAGGTGCCATCGTCAAGATAAGGAAGGCGTATAAAATTACCTCCAGGGGTCTGCGTTGTGCTTTTTGATAATCCATCTAATGATGAGGGTGCTTTGAATTCGCGATAGGCCAAACGGATAGGATAAAGTTTATTGTCGATGGGGATAATGGTCAAATCTACTGTACTGCCACGGCTGTGACCCGACTTTTTAGCTAAATATCCTAAAGAAAAAAGATCTTTTTTATCAATTCTTGGATAGTACATATCTTTCTGAACGGGGTCTTCTGCAAGATCTTCCGACCACTGAATAAAAGCATCTACTGCTCTTTGAGGGCGATAAGCATCATAAACAACCAAACCATATCCTTGATCACGTAATATATCCGAAGCCTTTTTCAGAGCCATTGCTGCTTGATGGGTGCAGATGATTTGGTCCGAGTCATAACCACAAACATTCTTTCCCAAAAAGTTATCTTTACCATAATAACGACAGTTTTGAAGAATTTCTGGGCAACTATTTTTCAGAAAGGTAAAAGAAGACTTCATAATGCACCATCCACAAAAACCATCCAAAATATTGTACAATAAATTTTTTTTTGGTTCTAGAGTAAAATTAATTATTAGACAATTTTCTTGACTTTATAAAAAAACTAACGTAGAATTAGAAACAGATTTTAAGATGTTTTAATAAATGGCTTCTCTGATGATTCCAGGACCACAAGGAAAAATAGAGGCTAGTTTTTATAGCCCGGTTATCTCCAGCGAAGCGCGCCGCTCTTCTTGCCACGTTGTATTGATGTCTGGTCCTCATCCTGTTCAAGAAGAAGGATTGATGCATCACCCAGTTATGTATGCCTTGCATCGAGCTTTTGCGCGGGCTGGTTTTGATATTTTACGTTTTAATTATCGGGGAAGCGGACATTCTTCGGGAACGTTTACTAACGGTGAAGGGGAAATTGCTGACGCTGAAGCCTGTTTGAATTGGCTAAGCGATCGCAGTCCTTTAAAAACAATTTATTGGGTGGCGGGATATTCTTTTGGTGCGTGGATTGCAATGCAAATCTTGATGAGGCGTTTTGAGTGTGCTCGATTTGTCTGCGTAGGTTCCAGAACCAACTTATATCCCTATGACTTTTTGGCACCTTGCCCTGCACCTGGGTTAATGGTGCATGGTAAAAACGATTTGGTGACACCTTATGATATGATAGTTCGCTTGGTACACCACCTTTCTTTGCAAAAAAAAGGACATAAAATTGACTTAAAATTATTGGCGGATGCAGACGCTCAATTTAAAGGATGTTTGCCAGAGCTAGAAGAAAAAGTGACTGAGTATATTTTGCGTGAAGTTGAAATTTTAGACCAGGCTGCTGCTTCCCATTCTGGAAAACGTTTTTAGGTTTTCTGTTTTTTCTTTACTAACATTTAAAAGGTTAAAGTCTTTGATTTAGAAGAAATTTATCTTATAATCTTTATTTTAACTGATTTTGAAATGATATTTAATACTTGTAGAACTTTATATTTTAAGCTTTTTTCAAACTTCTAATCATTCAACTGGCTTGATTTCAAGAAATTGAAAATGATACGCGCAGAGAGTATAAGCAAACTTGTACTTGTGAATTCTAAAAAGCTCCTCTTAAAATAGACGATAAATCTGCATAAAAAATCTTTAAAAGTATAAAAACCCAGCTAAACGATCCAGTTTTTGGCTTAAGCTTTCAACTCCATATCCTGCTGACCAGGTGGGCATCACTAAGTCTCCGGATCGAAAATTGATAAACATAGGTGCTTTTTCTAAAGCTTTCATAATATAATACATCGTGCCATACTCTCCGATTGAGAGAACGCCGCGTTCTCGGAGTTTACGATAGACATCGTTTTTAGCTTGATGTAAAGCCTGAGCTTCTTTTTTTTGTAGGTGCTTTCCAGCCCCACCCAATTTGACAGTAATGCAGTACAGCAGGCTGTTAATACGAGACCTTGTCTGTTCATTGCTAAAAGCATATTGCACTAAAGGGATATCCCCTAATATAGGTGTGCGATCAGTGTTACGTGCATTGTCTTGAGTATAAATTCCCCCTAGAACCACGGTTTGCCCAATCGTGGCCTTGACAACTGTTGTGATCTTTGAAGTAACTCGGCTAATAACCTGTTGGTCAACAGGACGTGATTCTATGGGTCTGTTGGTAAAGTAACTGCCTTGCATCCCTATTTCCAAAGTGACCACTCCTTCGGGGGAAATGGATAAGGGGCAAATTTGTACGTTAATACCCGCCGAAACACCAAAGCTGGTGGATCCTGTTTGTCCTGCGACGGCTGATTTAAAATTTTCTCCGTTAGTCAATGAAACCCTTTGCCCTACCA
The DNA here is from genome assembly GCA_001898075.1 of Alphaproteobacteria bacterium 40-19. Taxonomy (GTDB): domain Bacteria; phylum Pseudomonadota; class Alphaproteobacteria; order Holosporales; family Holosporaceae; genus 40-19. The sequence goes on along the minus strand of MKSD01000001.1, from coordinate 306,642 downwards.
AAGTATTTACGACAGGTCGTGCAATAAGGCTGGCAGTCGTTTCTGTAGCATTCATTAAGTTTAGGCTATAATTGCTTAGGCTAAGGTCCATCGCGAAGTCAAATGTTTTATTCCAGCTACCTGAAACAGGACTAGAAGCATTTTGACCTCCGGTATCCCGTTCAAGTTTTCTTTTCAATTTCCAGCTAAACAATTTAGAAGGTGCTGCCAGCTGAAGGAATCCCATCAAGTTTAGGCCTTTACTGGTGGTCTTTTCCACGTTGCTTTGAAACATATAACAATCAAACACAAGGCTTGTGATATCTTGTTCTTCTATTTTTTTTATATTTTCTTCATTCGGTTTTTTGCCTTCAATGTCTTCGATAAGATCTGTTCCAGGTAAAGTAGGCATATTGCCTTCGATTAATTTAATTTCAGGACGTTGATAAAACTGCTTCCAATCTGCTAAGCGTTGCGCCAGCAAAGGAAGGCTGGCGTGGTTTGGGCCTACTAATTTTTTATATTTTTCCAGATATGCAAGAGCTTTTTGTTGTTTACCGCAAGCTGCTGAAATAAAAATAATACTTCGTAAAAAGTCAGGATTTTTTGGGTTAATTGATGCAGCTTTTTCCATACAACAAGACGCCAAATACAGGTCTCCTGCATAGTAAGCGGCATATCCTAAAGCGTACAGAGTCTTTTCGTCCTTAGGATTTAAAATAAGTGCATCTGAAAGGTGCTCTAAAGCTCGGCTGAAGTCTTTATTTTTAATATCTTCCAGACCTAAGAAGTAAGCACTAATCCAGTTGGGGTCTGAGGTGAACGAAGCCTGGAAAGCTGCTGATGCTAGGCCTTCTGTTCCATCAAATCCTCTTTCGCTCATAGTCTGATAAACCAAACCATTAATAAGGTGCAATGTAGGTTGCTGAGGGGAAGCTTGCAGAGAGCGATTGATATAAGCTGAAGCTTCTGGAAGGTTTTCGTCCGAGATCAGACGTATTAACTCATCTGCAGAGAATTGCGAAGAGGATAGCTTTTTCAGATTTTCTAAAGTCGTTGATTTGACTGAAGACTGAGGGCCTTGGCATCCAAAGCAAAATACACATAGTAAACAAAAAAAACTATTTTTTAACATTAATAATAGAGGAATCCTGCAAGCTGAGAAAATTTATCACTGATAGGAGAGCAGAAAAATCCTTGGTTTAGCTCTATTAAATCACCTGAACGGAAGTCTGCGTAAAAAGGAGTATTGTCTAAAAATTGTAAAATATAAAACAAATTCGTTTTTTCCCCAAGGCTCATAAACCCACATTTTTTAAGTTTGCTGTGCACTCTAGAGCGTTGCACAAGAGACTTTTCTTTTTTTTGCTTTCCTGCCAGTCGAGGCGTGATTAAATATAATAAGTTAGTTTTTAAATCCTCTGAAGTTTGTTGAGCAAAAAAATATTGGACCAAAGGAATGCTGCCCAGAAAGGGAACTTCTTCTTTCTGATAAGTTTTAGAATTTTCGGTATACCCAGCTAAGACTGTTGTTTGACCAATAACCGCTTTAATAGTAGAAACAATTTTCCCGTCCGAAGTGCCAAGGACCTGCTGAGAGATTCCTGTAGTTAGCGTAGGAGGATTGAAAAAAGCGGAATGCTGTAACATAACTTCCATGATAACCTCCCCAGAAGCAGTTAAGCTAAGAGGGGTCACAGAAATTGATGTACCTGCAGGAATATCAGAAATACCGCCTCCTGTTGATCCTGCAACGGCGCCTGTGTATTGATGTAGGTCTTCAAAAGTGACCGTTTTTTTTAACACTGTATTGACAGTAGGGCAATAGCAAAACTCTACTGAGCGTCCTTTTGAATTGGCGATGTTCATACTATAAAATGCAGATCCCATACTGACCTCTCCGTCAAAATCTAATTGTTTCTCCCAACTGCCCAGCACAGGCTTGTAGGCCTTTTTTCTGTCCAATGTACGGTTCCAAGAAGTTGAAAGAGATGTGTTGCTTAGAGAAAGAAGGTTTAGAAAGTTATTGCCCTTTAAGCTGGAAGCATCTTCCATACAGCCAATAATGTAACAGTCTATTATAATACTAGGATCTTCTTTTTCGGGAAGTTTTACCGACTTTTGCCAATCTTTTGAATAAGATCTTTTGGCATTTTGATGGGTTGCTTTCCATTCTTGTACGCGCTGCTGAAGACGACAAGATTCATAGGAACTCACTCCTACAGATTTTTGATATTTTTTTAACCATTCTTCAGCCTGGGAAAACAAGCCTGTCGCAGCAAAAATAATAGCAGCAGCTTTTTGTATATCAGTCCTTTCGGGAGCCAATGTAACGAGCTTAGACACAGCAGATAAGGCGACTGAAAGATCTTGAGCAAAGTAAGAAGCATAAGTTAAAGCGTATAAAATATCTGGATTCTGAGGCATCAGAATAAAAGCGCTTGATAGGTACTCTTGGGCTTCGGGGTAGGCTTTTTCTCTTAATTGATGTAGACCATACAAGTAACAGCTTAACCAAAAACTAGGATCAATATTGTAAGCAGTACGGTACGCGACAGCTGCAAGAGGTTTTTTAGTACAATCCCCTTGACGCGTCATTTCTTCGTAAAGAAACCCGTTGATAAGATGCAAACACGCATTTCTAGGAGCCATACTAAGAGCTTGATTGACATACAGAGAAGCGTGTCCTGTACCCTGGTTTGAAAGAATTTGAGCAAACTGGTTCAAGTTAAAAAAATCTGGTACATGAGGGCGCATTTTTTCCAAAATGACAGGCTGCAGCCCTTCACCCGGCCCCGGGCTAGAGGCGCATCCCGCAATAAGAAAACTGCAAAAAAACCACCAAATTTTCAAAATTTATTAAATCAACCAAATTTCTGATCTATATTAAGATATATTCAATCAAAATTCAATAAGATTTTTTTAATAATAAAATTTTATATAAAATTTATTGAAAAAATAATAATCCTTCTTTCTGTATGTTAATAAAAAAAGGATTATTTTTTTAATTTGTTGTATTGGTTATTTTGCTGCTGGAGCTGCAGAAGGCTGAGGAGCCGGAACTGAGCCGTTGGTTACAGCTTGCCCGTTATTTACTGGCGGCTGTACGGGTACTGAGTTATTTGGGGCCTCAGGAGAGGAGGGAAGGGGTGCCGGCGGTAGATCTCCTTGTGGGGCTGGAATTTCGTGACCTGAAGATGCACTCGGGTCTAATCCAGCTTCTTTACCAACTGAAGTCTCAGAGGTGGGAGCTCCTGATTCTGAGGTCGTTGTAAAAGTAGGGTCTTTTTGGGCCAAATATCTGACAACTTTATCTAACGTTCCAGCTAAATCTGACAGAGATGGGTTGGATGGAGGCGGAACGGGATGTTCTTCGGGCATACTCATTTCCTGGAAAGAAGACTCGGCTGCCGCAGAAGTATTGGTTTTACCAATTGCGGTCATATCTGGTGTCGAACCTTCCATATTTCCTGTTGGCGCAAGGTTAACACCTGCAGGAACAGCCTGGGCAGAAAGTGGTGCGTTGCTTCCTGGAAGAGAAGATGGTGTCAACCCTGCAGGAGGCTGTGTCGCTGCTGAAGGAGTGTTTGATACTCCTAACAAAGGAGGTTGTTGACTATTGGATAGGGCTGTTGGGGCTTGGGGATCCGCACTAACGATACCAGAGCTGATCAACAGCAATCCTAAAAGCACTTTTCCTGAAAAAAAAACTTTATTTTTCATATTTTTCATTTTTAAACACAGTAATGACATGTAAAAATAATACATCTTTTTTGTTTATTTTATATTTATAAAATAGAATATTTTTGAAGACAGTTTATTCCATTGAAATTTTTTCTTTTTTTACACTATAATAAACGTTATAAATATATTGGGCATTTTTTTGAAGATAGCACTAGGAAAGTCTTTTAAAGGCGCTTTGTGGATAGTAGGATGGGCAATAAGCTTTTCTGGCACCATGATTTTTAATAAATTAATGCCTCAGAACCTACCGACGTTTTTGGTATTGGCTGTGCGAAGTGCTCTTATTCTTAGCGCAATGATACCCATTTTATGGATTAGAAAGGGAAGTGTTTTTACCTCGAAAAATAAGAAATGGCATTTCATTCGGGGCCTGATTATCAGTGGGGCGATGTTGTGTAGTTATTCTGCTTATCGTCATTTACCAGCTGAAACAGCAGCTTTTTTAGGGACCAGCGGACCTTTCTTTATTCTTATTTTTTCTAGAATTTTTTTAAAAGAACATTTTTCACGATTGCAGGGTATCTTTATGTGTTTAGGATATGCGGGTGTCCTGATGATTATGCTGCCTTTTTCCTTTAAAGGAGGATTGTACCTTCTATTACCTATTGTGGGAAACATCTTAGTAGCCGGAGGCGTGGTGTGTTCTCGTATTCTTGCAATCAATCAAGAAAGTACAGAAAACACACTTTTTTACGCTTCTTTAATTCCTTTTTTACTGTTTTCTGTGGGAAGTGTGGGGGCTATCCCAGAAATTACCTGGACAGTAGGGTGGTTCTTTTTGGCTATAGGAATATGTGCTGGCGTTTCACAGTTGTGTTATTATCAGGCGATTAAGGCGACTAATGCTTCTTTTGTAGCTTCTTTGGAATTTTTACGTCTGTTCTTTTTTATCCCTTTAAGCTGGATTTTTTTTCAGGAAGTTGTTAAAACAAAAGTCTGGGTGGGGGGAATGTTAATTGTGATTGCCTCTGTTTTGGCCACTTTAGCTAAAGCAAAGAGCTTTAAGAAATGATTCGTCTTTTTGTTTCACCATCTTTATTGCAAGGAGAACGTTTATCCCTAGATTCGTTTCAAGTTCATTATTTAATTCACGTGATGCGGCTGAATACGGGGGATGAAATCGCTATTTTTAATGGTAAAGATGGACTGTGGCGGGCTAAGTTAGAGGGAAGAAAAAATCGTTGGATTTTAATAGTCTTTGAACTTTTATTGCCGCAATCACCTGATCCTTGGGTGATTCATTTGTATTTCAGCTTGGTTAAGCGCGTATCTTGGATTTTGGAAAAAGGCAGTGAATTAGGGGTGACACACTTTCATCCTCTTTTATCGGAACGTAGTGTGATTCGACAGTGGAATGAAGAAAAAGCGATGAAAACGATCTTAGAAGCCTGCGAGCAATCTGGGCGCCTAACTGTCCCACAGATTCTTCCTTTAGGTCATTTAAAAAACTGTGTTTCAAGTATGCGGCAGCCTTTTTATGTCGCCAGTATTTCGGCAGAAAATGATCCTGTTACTTTTTCACAAGCACCAGAGGTTCTGCACGTTTTTGTGGGCCCAGAAGGTGGGTGGTCCGAACCTGAAAAAGAGCTCTTTCAAAACCACGAACTTTGCCGTTTTATAAACTTGGGGGATAACGTTCTGCGCAGTGAAACCGCAGCAATTGCTTCAATTATCTATCTTAAGACTTTAGCAGGATGCGCCCGGCGAGATTCGAACTCACGACACCAGGATTAGGAATCCTGTGCTCTATCCATCTGAGCTACGGGCGCTGCATTCAGATATTGTATCCTAAAAGGTGCTGCTTTTTCCAGAGCTTTTTAAATGGCGCAGCTTTATTCTGCTACCAGACCTATATTGATTCACTCTATCAAGCTGTTTTTTATTTTCATACTCATCATTCTTTTTATAATTTATTCTTCTTTGCGCTTTTCGTTAATCTTATGTTATCTTCAATTAGGTTTTGTTTAAGGGAGTAGTGGTAGCCATCATGAAGAAAATTTTTTTAGGGCTTTTTTTTGCAGTAAGTCAAAATGTATTGGCAGCACCAGAAGCAACAACAGAGGAGGAAAAAATGCTAGAACAAAAACATAAGGTTGTCTATATAGGAGGGTCTGATTCTTGTGGTGGGGCAGGGCTGCAGGCGTTTCTTAAGACTTTTTCTGCTCTTGGATTAGATGAAAGTACAGAAATAAAAGTGGTTCTTACTGCGGTAACGGCCCAAAATACCACAGGCGTGCAGGGGGTGTATCCCATGGATTGGGATAGCATTAAAAAACAGTTAAATAATATTTTTTTTAATGCCTCTGGACCCATAAGTATTGTCACAGGCTTTTTAGGGGACAAGGTATTAATCGAAAATTTGGGGCAGTATTTGAAAGAAAAAACTTTAGCTAACTTGGTTGTTGATCCTGTGCTGACATCAAAAACAGGGTATCATTTTTTTGGGCAGGGTGAGTCAGATGTGGTTAAAGCTTACAGAGAACATCTTCTTCCCTTGGCTTCCATAACAACTCCTAATCGCTTTGAGCTAGAAGCCCTTATGGGAACAAAGAGTGAACTTAGTAACGAAAAACCTGAACATATTCTGGATACCTTAAAATGTTCTGCTGCTGTTATTAAGCAACTGGCAGAGGGTCAAGATCGTTTGGTGTCTTGGGAAGAAAAAGATGCTTGCTTTCAAGAGGATCTAAAAAGTGATTTTATCAAAACAGAGAACTTACACGGAACAGGATGTACGTTTGCATCTGCATTAGCAGCTTTTTTAACCACAGAACAATCCAATGTTGCGGCCTGTAAAAAAGCTAAGGATTATCTTCAAGGAGCTCTTAAGTCTGCTTCTAACGTTTACTGTCCGGCCCCTCACCACGGACCGGTAGATCATGCGTGGCAATCCCGAGATGCAATAGACGATTTTATACCTAAAAAAGTTCTTTATGTGGGAAGTTTTGATTCATTAGAAAATCAAAAAGTCCAGAAATTTTTGTCTGAAACAACTAAACAAGGATGTTATGGCGAAACTGTATTGACTGATCTTACCGGTCACAATTTGGAACTTGTCTTCAGCTGGGAGGAAGTCAAAACTCAGATGGAAAGCTTATTTCAAGACCAGCTTTCTGTGCCACAGGCGATCGTTTTCGGGTGCTTAAAAAAAGTTGAGTTGATTGAGCAGTTGGCAGAATACCTAGAAAACAAGAACGTTCCTTTGGTCTTAGATACACAGTGGATGGATATAAACAATTTATCATCAGAGATTCTAAAAGCTTATAAAGAAGATCTATTACCGATAACAACCTTGCTGATTGCAAAACATTCTGAATTAGAATCGTTACAAAATGTTTATTCTTATACAGTAAATCCAGACTATACGTTGACCGAGTTTCGGGGGGCTAAAAAGTGTCTGATTAGAAATGACACAGATAACGATAATAAAAGTTTAGCGCCTCGGATAGCGTCTTTTCTTGCCAAAGGAGATTCTATAGAAAACGCTGTGCGGAATAGAATGAACGACAGCGCATCAGATAAAGAATAAAAAAACAGCCCCTTGGGACATTCAAAGGCTTGTGCTAGAATGTAAAAATATATTTTGGCATTCCTAGTGTCTTTGAATTTCCCTTTAAAAGCCCGAGAATTAATTTTAACCGAAGCCAGAGCCTTGATGCACTTGGCAGAAAATCTTCCAGAAAGCTTACATGCGATCGTTACTCTTTTGGCCCAAATCTCAGGTAAAGTAGTCTGTACGGGGGTGGGAAAGAGTTCTTTAATTGCTGAAAAAATCTCTGGTTGCATTTCTTCTATAGGTGTTCCTTCTTTTTTTATTGATCCTATAAAAGCAGTACACGGAGACTTGGGGGCCATAGATTCCAAAGATTGTCTTTTAGCGTTATCTTATTCGGGAATGACCCAAGAGCTTTTGCCTGTTTTAAGTTTTACAAGATCTAAGAGAATCCCTTCCATTTTAATGACGGCGGGAAAGAACACATTTTTGACAGCTCAAGCCGACCACATAATCTGTTTACCTCTTATTAAAGAAGTGGGTCCTTTTGAAGCAGTACCCAGCACTTCAGCTGTAATGATGATGGCGATGGGAGATGTTATTGTATCTTTATTGGCAGAGCTCAAAGAATCCCAACCTGAACTTTACCGTGAATTTCACCCTCATGGAACATTGGGGTATCTTTTTTCTCCGATCAAAGAAGTGATGCATACAGGTAAATCTTTACCATTAGTAAGGTTGGATCAACCAATGGGAAGTGTGATTGTAGAAATGTCAGAAAAATGCTTTGGCTGTGCAGGCGTTGTGTCAGATGACGGAGTTTTAAAAGGCATTATTTCAGACGGAGACTTGAGGCGCTGTATGACTCAAGATCACTTCTTTCAAATGCCTGCTAGAAATGTTATGACTTCGCCTCCACGATTTACTCCTTTACCAGATATGTTAGTAACAGATGTGATGGCAGAATTAAGGAAAAAGAATATTACTTTTTCTTTTGTAGTAGATCCTTCAGGTGTTCCTATAGGATTTTTCCGTATGCATGATTATTGGGGAATTAAAAGAGATACCTCCTGTTAGAAACTGCTGGTTCAAAAGAGGTTACCTTAAGCAGCCGCGGCTGCAGATTCTTTCGCTTGAAAGTCAGGGTGTTTCAGGGTCAAATGAAGTAGTAGTTTATTTTTTTGAACCTCTTGATCAGAAAGTTTTGAAGCATTGTCCATAGGATCAAGTTCGGAAGTTCCATTCTCCTTTTTTGAGCCCAGAGTTTCAGAAAGAATTTTCTTTGGATCAAAGGCAGTAATGGTATCTTTTGTGTCATCTGTTCCCCAAGGATTGATTTTTCGAAAAGCGGATGAGCCCTTAGCCTTAAACCATTCTGCAGCTTCCCACGCTTTTCCGCTGGCATAATTGCTGGCAGAAGATGCTCCTTGCCAGATTTTTTTAGGAACTGAGGCTACGTAATCTTTGATTGAGCCAGCTGCAGAAAAAGCTTTGTCTAATGCTTGTTTGGGAAGAGAAACAATGTAGTTTTTAATAGCAACAGGTAAAGATGTAGAAGCCATTTTTGTGAGCTCTTGGTTGATTTCTTTTCTTTCTTCTGGTGACTTTGTTTTATCTTCTATTAAAATGCCTTGTTCTTCCAAAACCTGTACAGTGGCTTGCCCTATAATTTTATTTATATCTTCCGTAGTGTTTGTTTTGCTTGAAGAGCGTAAGGTTTTTATTTTTTCTATAATATAACCACCTAACTTTGTAAAACCGCTAAGCGTCATACTGCCAGTTTTGATGCCAAATTCTAATCCTAACTTTAAAATTTTATCCCAGTTGTTATAGACAAACCATCCAACTGCTACGCCCAAAGAAATGGCTCCTAAATTACTATAGCTTAGGAAGTTTAAAAGCTGGCTTTCGTATCCAAAAAATTTCAATCCTTTGTTTACAAATTGAGCCCCCGATTGTAATTTATCTGTAGCACTAAACCTAGGGACGATTTTTTCATCTAATTGTTTGGCATAGTCATATCTTTTATCCCAATGGTGTTCCATGATACTGGACATATCATTATAGAGATCATTAACCTTTACTTTTAATCGATCGTAAGCTTGGTTAACGTTGTGTCTGATATTTTTTTGAACTTCATCTACTTTTTGATTAATAGAAGAAGATACTTTGGCTATCGTATCGTTTACCATATCTCGTGGGTCATACCACGCTGCTTGTGCGATTCCAAAACCGCTTTCTAGTACAAAAATCAGAAGGATTATTTTTTTCATTTTATTGTTGTGTTTTTATATTATTTTACTTTAATATTGTAAAATTCAGGTAAAAATATAAAAAAGCCCTAATAAAATATAAAAATAACAATATTTTTAATTAATTTGAGGGCTTTTATATTTTTTATTCTAGATCTAATTTTTTTGATTTTTCTGCTAAAGCGTCTTCTTCTTTCTGAAAATTTATTGCCTGTTCTTCTTTAGTTTTTTCTTTTTCTACTAAATTTTTTGCTTCTTGTTCCAATTTTTGTTCTACATTAGAAACAAGGCTTTTAGCATCAGCAAATTTTTCAGAAATAAGCCCAGAGAAAAAATCTCCCATTTTTTCAATAGCAGAAGTCATCTGGGCGGAAATTCCATTTGCAATGTTTTCGCTAACTTTTTTTCCTGTAGCTTCGTCTGGCACTTGATCAGTTTCTTTTTCTGGAGAAGTCTCCAAGGTTTCTTCATTAATTCTAAGATTTGCAGCACAAACACGGGGTACAGTAGAGCTTAAAAAGAAGCTAATAATTAATAAATATTTTTGCATGTTCGATCACTTGTTTATTTTTTTTGGAAATGGACGATTGTTTTATTTTTCGAAGACGGTTGGAAAGGTTTTTTAAAAGAAGGCTTGAATTCATCAATACTATCATCATCTATGGAATCAAGATCTGATAAATCTGACAAGTTATCATCAAAATCACTTTCATCGTTACTGGCTTCCGTTAAGGCAAAATCACTGAAGTTATTCTTCTTGGCATAGGGATTTGCATCAAGAACAGAGATCTCTTGTTCTTTTTTAGGGTTTTCTTTTGTTGTAAGAGTGCTGTAAAAAGAGCTAGCTCCATTTTTAACCGCATTACCGAAGGTTACAAATGGGGAAGCAAACCATCTGGCCCCAGATTTAACAGCTTCGGTACCTTGATAAATCTTATTTTTAACTCCACTTTGAATATCCTTGACTGTATCTTTAAAATCTTCTAGTTTAGTAAAAAATTTGTGAGCTAAACCAGGAAACATAGCAGTACTTCTTGTAATAAGCTTTTGAAAGTCTTCTTCAAAAACTTTTAAAAACGTTGTAACAGTATTTGTATCCAGTTTAGATTGTTTTTTCCCTGGTTTAATAACTTGATTAATAGCATTTTGTAAAAGCTCTGTCAGGGCTTCTTTAGGATCTTCTTTCTTTTCTAAACGTTGCAGACCTGTTAATATGAAAGATCCTAACTTTTTAATGCTCTGCGGACTAGCAGAAGTGTTATTTTTCCAAACATTCAATGTAATGTTGCCTAAAAATCTTTTGAAAAAGTCTGAATCAAAAACATCTTTATACTCGGGCTTTTTAATGATTTCTAATGCAGATTGACCCAAGATAACCTCCTTAACAAGGCTTTCTAAAAGGTCTTCTTCGTTTAATTCCTTGATTAAAGAACCTAGACCAGTCATGGCATTTTTAATATTGTCTCTTCTAGAAATAGGTGCTTGGACACGTTCGATATTTCGAATTTCAGATTTACTGAAAGTGGGAGGGCTAAAAACAACAGTTAAAAAAATAATAATTTTTTTCATTTTTACTCTATATATTAATTCACGTATTCTTATTATAAGAAAAAACAATTAACAATGTGTTTTAAGAAATGTTTTGGAGTGGTTTTTAAAATTTTTTCTTTTTACTAGCAAATTCTATTTGTATACGATTGCGATTTTTTTGGTAAATTTTTTCACAGTGTTGGCAAATTTTGTTCCAGGAATCTGGATTTTTTAAGACAACTTCTAAATTTTTCATCAAATCAGACAGTAGAAGTTCGATTTCTTTAGATAAAGTAGGAGAGACTTTGCTGTAAAAAATAGATAAATTTGTAAAAACTTCTGGATGCCAGGTTTCCTTTAAATAATCTAAATCTGATAAAGCTTGCGAAAGGATAGTACTATCAGTTTGTGCTGGAATTAATTTTAAAAAAATTTCTGTCACTGTAACCAGAGAAAGATAAACGTAAACGTTTAATTCTTCTGCTTTTAGAGGCTGCATGCGGGCAATACGTCTGACTAAAAACTCCCACGCCTGATTAGGTCTACGTGTCCTAGAAGTTCCTGGCAAAAATGAGGTATCCGGAATGTCTTCATTCAGCCACTGATTTTTATTTCTATAAATTTTACGGACTTTAGATACCAGAGCACGATTTTTATCTTCCATACTTTGAAGGTGTTCCCATAATTTCTGGATCTTTATTTCTTCTGTAGCAAACTCAGAGTTAATGACTTCAATAATACTTTCAAGTTCTTTATCGCCCAAATAAAGAAGCTGAGGATAATGCCCCAGAATATACACCCAATGACTGACTTCATCGTAAAGCGCTTGAGTAAGGTCTTTGGTAGAGGGGCCAGCCTCTTTCCATTTTAAAGAGCGTGATCTTCGTTCTTCTTCTCTTTCATGAGCTTCTAAATCCAATAATTCCCATCTGGGTGTAGCAGGTTTTTCTAAGTCCCACATCGGTTTGGAAGCAGGAATTGCAGGTTGGGGGGCAGGTAAAGCAATTGCAGGTTGAGGTACAGGAACAAGAGGTCGCAATTTCTTTTGATCTCTTTCCAAAATCCCTTTTAGGATATTTTGATATTTTTCTTTACGTATTACAGATTGGGTATCTGTAGAGTACTTCAGCGCTTGTTGAAAAATAATGGAATCAGCAAGCTGCGCAGCCTTTCTGGTAATATCACCGGCACTTAAGGAAGCCAGCGTTTTTTTAAAACCAGGATTATTTGCATATAACGCTTGAATAAATCTTTCCATGTAAGCTTGATTTTCATCCAAATAAGCATTACTGCTACTGGAAAAAAATATTAACGCTGCTAAGAAACAGTAATTCCTCATTTATTGCTCGGAACCTCATTTGATAATTATTTTATAAGATCTTTCCGCATCATACCAGTTTCTACGAGTAAAAATTTCAATTAGAGCTCTTCTTTAATCCGTTTCAAACAGGGAGGATTCTTTTTCTAAAAAATCTTGGCTCTGAAAAGTTTTTACTGTTCCTTTGTTAGAAATAACTATCTGATTTAAGGGAATTTTTTCTTCTTTTAAATCACAAAAACTGATGAAAATTTTTGTTGTCAAATCTTGTAATCCAATTTCTTTCCCTGTTTTTTCTGCATGACTAAAGATGGCTTCTTGATCTTGAGCAGAGTTAAGGACAGAAATTTGGTGAATAAAATTTTCCAGGTTTTTTAATAGGTCTTCTTTTGGCAGTTCTTGTGAAAACTCTTTTTTACTTTCTCCCTTATTTTTCTCCTCAAAACCTTCAAAATGTAAAATTTCTTTTTCTTGTTTTTCTTTCACCATGCCTTTTAAGACAAGGTCTACTTTCCATCCCAAAGCATCGGCTTTTAATCTATATTCTGTTACCTTTCCGGTAAATGACTTAGGATTAGATAAACTCACAGCATCATCCAGCGTTACAGTTAAAGCTTTAACATTGCAAAAAGAAGAACGAACGTGGTGAGTGCAGTTTTCTTGTAGGATAATTTTTTCCATTTTTCGTACCCCTTGAAAAAAAAGCTGACTTCCAACAAAAGACCGAAAAAAATCTTTCTGCATTAAACTCTTCCATAGATCTTTCCATTCAGTAGATTCTTCCCAATGCTTTTTATTGAAATGCTGTGCACAATTTTCTTTTTTACAAACATAAAGAACATTTTTATAATGAATTATTTCTCCTTTTTTATAATGAGCAAAAGGGATCCAGCATTTTGGATTACAAGATAAGCGTCGTAAAGAAAATTCTAGATCTAAAATTTTTCCAGTTTGATTTACATTAATTTTACTATGGGCAATTTCTTCTCGTTTCTGAGCTTGCGCTTTAGATACCATAATGCTTCCTTTAAAGCGTTTTTTTAAAAAGGCTTTTTTTTCGTTTTCTTTTTGAGATTTGGGGATATACAAACAAGAAAATTCATCTTCTTTGATTTCGGAATGAATAATTCGGTATCCTGAACGTCCTAAAAAAGTCCCTGTTTTTGGCCAAGACCTCTTAAGTCCTGTAGCGGTGTAACTTTCGATATAATCACTGGAAAATTTTCTTGCAATAGCTGGAAAAATATCTGCTGTAACTTCTTGGATAACACGCCATTTAGCTTTTATATTTAGATTAACAGTCTGCACGCCTTCAAAAATTTCATAGTGCTCAGATCCTGCTAGGGTTGCTTCGGAAAGATCAATTTTTTTTCGTCCTTTAGTGACATGCGATAAAAAACATTTTCCTTTTAATCTAGACCAATAGAGAACGTAGGGATGCGTATCCAGCAAATGAGCAGGCGTTGTATCTTTATGAAAAAAATTGTAATAAGGAGTATGCCTTAAAACCGTTTCAGAAATTTCTTTCCAGCCATCATTTGTGGCCATGGCTTTAAACCTCATTTCAGTAAACTTTTCTTGATTTTGATACTCTTCCAGTTGTCCTTTGAACAGGGGAATAGTATGTGTAGAATCATGATAAGAAAGAATCAACCATTTTTTAGAAGAATCAAGTTCTTTTTTTAAAGGGACAGTCATCTTCAGCTGGCAAGGTTGTGCTTCTTTATGCTCTACTTCAAATTTAATAACCAATTCATCTTGTCGCAAGTGCTTTTCAGGTTTAAAATCTTCGTTTTCTTCAATCCAGGCATAATAAAACATGGGTTCTCCTTCAAAAACAACAGATAAGGTGGGAAACAAAAAGGGAATAATATTGCTAATAGGGGTTAAATAGTCCAAAAATGAGGGCTCCGTTTTAAAGGACGCTCTAAAAACAGCCACGTTAAGGCCCAAACTAATGCATCAAGGCGATCTGGGGAAGCTTGGCTTTCCGGAGTATAGGAAAGCATCTGTTCTTCTAAGCGGCCAAAGCAATGTTTGTGATATATTTTTCCTTGCTCGTATAAAAGGGCGATGGGTTGGGCGCGGGTATATTTATTTTTCTTGGCTTTTACGGAATGATACCGAAGGCCAGGATACTTCAGTTTCAAAAGATCCGTGATAAATTCGCCTCCGTTGTTGGTTTCGACCACCACTTCACAAGAGGAGTGTTCGCAGTAGGCACTGGCCGCAATATCCAAAGCCTTTGTAGGGCAGTAACGACCGCTGAGATCTTGTAAGATATATCCTTGTCCTTCCACGTCTTGTCCGGCCACAATAATACCTGTTTCATCACTGTGATCTCCAGAGCTAACAGCGGGGTCAATGGCAATCACACACCGTTGCAAAGGGGGGAGAGTACTGGTGTACTTTAAAACTGTGGCAGTCCACAAACTCCCTGGACGATGGTCCAGCAACAAGCCATCAATTTCTTGGGCACCCAGTTGAGTCCCTTGATAGGTGTTTTTGATATCTTCCAAATAACTGGGGGCTAAGTTATTTTCATTTTCAAAGGTGGAGCCCCGGGTTACCACTACATCTTTTCGCTCTAATAAATCATAAAGAAACTTCCTGGGGGCAGGGGTGGTTGTAATAATCACTCGGGGGCATTTACCAAGGCGCAAGCCAAACATAAGCTGGTCAAAGGCCTCTTTGGGTTGGGGAAATTTAGCCAGCTCATCAATCCAGGCGCCATCAAACTGAGGACCCCGCAGCTGCTGGTAAGAAGTTGCCGCGAAACATTGGGCCACAGAGCCATTTTTCCAAATCAATTCTCTTTTATAAGGTTTATAATCCAGCCCGTCGTATTGTTTAGAAATGGAAAGCAGTCCACTGGGGCCTTCTATCATCACACGCCTCATTTCTTGCAAACTGTGTCCCATCAAACAGATTCTTTGACACATTCCACTAGTGACCCACTGTCGAACTGTTTCTGATCCTGTACGTGTTTTTCCAAAACCACGACCGGCCAGAATCAGCCATATCCGCCAATCCCCTGGAGGGATTTTTTGACTGGGCCTAGCGACGTTCTTCCAAGAGGTTCTTTCCCTGCGTACCAATTCTTCTTTTAAATAACGCTTTAATTTTTCAAGATTTTCTTTATTCAATTTTTGAAAGGATAAAGGTGAACTCTTTATTTATTAAAGCATAACAAGAGGATTGAAAATCAACTTTTCAGGCTTTTTAAAAGAAAAGAGGGCACTTGGCCCTCTGGGATCGTTCAAGTTTTATTTGTTTTTTTGGGGTCATTCTTTCTTCGTGTTATTCTATCTTCCAAATTCTTTTCTTGGGTTGTTAAATTGTTTTGAATCTTTTTATCCATTGATTCTGATTTTGCTTCTGCGGACTCGATTATTTTTTTAGATTCGGTCTTTATATCTTCTTTTTCTTTATTGAATTTTCGTTCAAGATCTTCTTCTCGTTGCTTTGCATCGGGATTATTAAGAATAGAAGATTTGTGCTCTAAATTTAAAGAGTCTACATTTTGTTCATTTGATTCTGGATGTTCATTACTTAGCGTGATCTTACGAAATTTTTCATTTTTTTCTTTTGGATTTTTCTTATTTTTATTTGCATTTTTAAGAAGATCTTCCATAGAAATCTTTTTTGAATTAGGTGATTTGCGATTTGCAATTCGTTTATTTAAATCATTATCTTCTTGTTTTAACATTTCTCTGATTTGATTGTCTTTTTGAATTAATTTATTATCTTGATTTAATATATCTGACTTTGAATTTTCAAATAATAAGATTTTTCTTATTTCTTCAAAGCTCTTTTTATATTTTTTAAATTGATCTTGAATCTTTTGATAACGCTTATCCCGTTCAACGGCAGAGAGTTCAGAGAATTCTTTTTTCATTTGAGAAATTTTTTGTAATTCTTTTTCAAAGTTCTTTTTTTCAGATTCAAAATTTTCTTGAATGCGATGGTGATTTTTTATTCCATTTTCAGATATTTCTTTTATTAGATTTTTAATTTCTAAATTTTTTTCTATAAAAAAGTTAACTACGTTCAAATCATGGCTTATTTCAGTAGAATCTCCTTCTTCTGCAGACAATTTTTTCTGATCTTTGAAATTTTTTGCTTTTTGAAATTCCGTCTCTGTATTAACCTTACTGCCTAAAGCATCATTGATTTTCTGAAACTCTTTCTTATAATTTTTAATTTTTTCTGAGGCTTCTTCAGCAAAAATCTTCAGGTCTTCAGCAGTTTGAATGGTGTTTTCTTTATCTTTTAAATTTTGTATATAGTGATAAAAGTTCTGCTGGTTTTTTTGGAATACTTGACCTAGAACTGAACCTTCTTTTAAGGTCGTAACTTGCTCTGCGACAGATTCCATCAATTCTGCTGCCTCTTGCCCAGCTTTTAAAAGTTGTTCTTTTACAGCTTCTTTTTCTTTTGGCAAATCTACAGAAGGCGCCTTAATCTTGCTGCGGGAAAGAATTCTACTTTTAATAAGTTCTGAATCCTTTGGTGTATTATATTTTTCATAAATTTTCAGATAGCTATCTTGTTTATTAGGATCTGTTTCGTTGTGATCAATTTTTTCTTCGTTATATTCTTTTAATGCTGTCAGCTGTTCAATGGGGTTTGAAATTTTTGCGATCTCACTGAGGTCTAAAGCAAAAACTGGTTTTGCCCAAAAGGCAGCTATAAAAATAATAAAAATTTTCTTATTCATTTTCCATAAATGTAGTTTTATTTTCTTTATTTTATAATAAAAATCATAATTTTTTATAAAAAAACGCACGATACTCATATAAAGTGCGTTTTTATTTGACGTTAATTCGATTTTTTTTATTTCGACTTAAAAAAGTTTTTAAATTTGGACCATAATCCTTCTTTGGGAAGCAGCTTTTGAATCGTCTCAAACGGTTCTTTTTTAATAATTGCAAGTAAAACATCGTTTGCAGCAGAAAGTGCTCTGTGCCCTGCTAATCTTTTTTCTTCTGGATTTTTGGCTTTTGCGAAATTCTCTGACAGAGTATTGAGTATTTTTTCAATCACAGCTTTTTGATCTTCACTATATTCTTTTGCATTTTTCAAAATATTCATGACATTTAATTTAGCCGTCGATATCGTATGCTCGTAAGCATCTGTATTGTCACTGCTTAAAGCAATTTCGTAAGGTGCTAATTCGGTTCTAGGCGTAAGAGTTCCAGTAGATGCCAAAGATTTAATATCTGTTAGAGGTCTTTTACCCATAATATAACCATTCATTTTTTCCAAACGTTGTAACAGGTTTTCTTCCTCTTTTTCTTCAAGGATAATCTTTTGATTTAAATCCTCTACCAATTTTTTCAGCTCTATTTTTTCCTGTTCAGAATAATGATTATCGGCAAACTGTAATACTCTAAAAAGAGTCTCTTTAATGCGTGTTGCCTGATTAATCACTGCAGAACTTCTGTTTGCTTCTTTATTTTCCACAACGGGAACTTTATAAGGTGCAGGCTTATTAACGACAGGAGCTTTTACATTCAACGTAGGTGTAAGCTTAGATTTTGATAAAGTCCCAACTTCTTTTTGAGCTTGTGCACAGAAAGGCAAAAAAATTAACATATAAATTAAGCATTTTTTCATAATAATAAATATTTTTAAAAAACATACTTAAATATTAATAGAAAATATTTAAAATTTTCCTAAAAAGCATTCTATATTTAAAATTTTCCTATTCATTTTAAACACGCTGTTTAACAAAGTGCTCAGAATAAACAGATGATTCTGCTTTAATTTTTAAGCTCATTTGTGGCATAATAAAAAAAATAAAAAAGTGTACAGATGGCAGGACATTCACAGTTTAAAAATATTATGCACCGCAAAGGAGCGCAAGACGCCAAACGTGCAAAAGTTTTTGCTAGGTTATTACGAGAAATTGCGGTCGCAGTAAAAGAAGGCGGCAAAGAGCCCGAATCTAATTCTAAACTCAGGGCTGCCATAGCTCATGCACGCCAAGCCAATGTACCCAATGCCAATATAGAGCGTATTTTGAAAGAAGGAGGAAGTGTCCAACAGCTGGCTTCTGAAAATCTGCGCTATGAGGCTCTTGGGCCCGAAGGATGCGGTGTATTGATAGAAGTTCTTACGGATAATCGCAATCGTAGTGCGTGTGAAATTCGAACACTTTTACATAAAAACGGGGGGAAGATTGCGGATATGAACAGCATCAGCTTCTTGTTTTCTCATGTTGGCTGCATTTATTACGATATTACAACCAGTGACATGGAGGAATCTTTGTCGTTAGAAGCCATCAGCCGAGGTGCCCAAGATATTGAAGTAGAAGACGGTGTATGTCGGATACTATGTGCGGTTGAGCAATTTTATGAGCTGCATCAGTCCCTGGAAACTGCTTTTGGAACTGCAAAAGAAATGGGTTTGGCTTGGATCCCCCATACTCCTTTAGAGCTATCTTCCCCTGATTCTTATGCGCAGTTGGAAAAGTTACTCTCAGCCCTGGATGATCACCCAGATGTGCAAGATGTTTGGTGTAATGCCTCTTTACTTTCCTAAGTATGCCTTTTAAAATGCATCCGTAGGGGCGCCATCAGAGTGATAAGTATGTGGATTTATGATGAAACCAATATTTTTGCGCGTATTTTAAGGAAAGAAGTACCTTGTACGCCATTATTGGAAGATGATCATGCTCTTTGCTTTTCAGATCTTTATCCTCAAGCGCCTTTTCATGCCCTATTGATTCCAAAGGGACCTTATGTTAATGCTCAACATTTTTACAGTGTTGCCTCAACGGAAGAGATTATCGGGCTTCAAAAAGCTATCGGAGTCATTGCGGAAAAGTATGAATTAGATAAAGAAGGAGGTTTTCGTTTAGTCTCTAACCAAGGACCTAACGCCAGACAGGAAGTTCCCCATTTTCATATCCATATTCTTGCTAAAAAGGATTTAGGACCTACGCTGGCAAGCGGTATTGTATAAAGTTCTTCTTTGAAGTGGATTTAAGTAAGATGAAAGTCATTCAATTCGCCGAAGATCTTTTGTAGGAAAAAAGCTTTCTGAGATCTCGTCATAATATAAAAATACCGATCTTATAAATTCTTTTATTTTGTTAGAATAGAATTAGCAGTGTATTTAATTTTTTTTAGGGGGATTTATCGATGTTTTTTGTCAAAAAGTGCTTTTCCAAAGTTTTACTGTGCTTATGCCTTGTCAATGCCTATAGTTTTGCCAGGGTCCCTTCGGGAAACATTACAGTTCACCTGAAGCTAAAAGACAAAAAAGCTCTTCTTGCTTTCGACCTACCTACGCTGCTTATCAGTTTTAACAATCAATATAGTGCACAAGAATTAAACCTTCACTTGCAAAACAATCTTTTTACTGGCAAAGAAGCTTTCGATCAAG
Organism: Alphaproteobacteria bacterium 40-19; assembly: GCA_001898075.1. GTDB lineage: Bacteria > Pseudomonadota > Alphaproteobacteria > Holosporales > Holosporaceae > 40-19. Next base: position 286,934 of record MKSD01000001.1, on the reverse strand, counting down.
CAGAAAAAGATGGTGCGGATGTTCCAAACCTTTTTTTCGATGCTGAATTGCTGAAAGAAACTTGTCAACGCTTTTGTGAATTTTGGAGTGATCCTTCTGCCTCTGGGAAGACAGAAACCTGGAAAACCTACACTTTGGTTTACAGCCTAGATAACTCTTTGAACGATTTCAAATATCCTGTCAAACGTCTTACGATTCATAATCAACAAGATACTGCAGTTGTCATGTTTGAAGGATTCTGCGAGGATGGTGGGGTAAAAGAAAAGGCTTTACCTGAAAGAAACTAATTTAGATTATGATGCCCAGAGGGATAGTTGATGAAATACTATGAATAAACTCCTATTTTATTTTTGGGCTTTGTGTCTTGCCTCTTGTGGATTTGCAAGAGTACCGCCAGGAGATATTGGCGTATCAACTAAACTAAAAGATTCCCAAGAGCTTCGCTCTTTTCAGATGCCAACTTTTAGTATCCCTGCGGATAATACTTATACAGTCCAAGAACTGTCCAATAAAATACAAGCGGCTGTTGCCCAGTATTTGGTATATGCAGAAGAAGGCAGCTTGATGTATACGCTCTTTTTTGATCCTGAGTTGATGCAAGAGGGTATTGAGCGTTTTTCCGAATTCTGGGCTGACAGTTCTGCACCTGATAAAATAGAAACTTGGAAAAATTATACTTTTACCTATAATAACGATCCTAGAAAAAAATCACTGTCACTGATCCAGAAAACAGTGTTGTTGTGTTGTTTGAAGGTTTTTCTTATGTATTAGACAAGCAAGAAAGTTTATGAAAAACAGCTAAGTCTTGACTGGTATATAATTTATTTTTTAAGCTCATTTCTGCTTCGAATAAAGCATCTAAACAATCCACAAGCCACCCAGTGCTCCATTTATGGAAATTCTTTGTAATCAGAGGGATATGCTTGAAAAAAATCGTTGGCTTGATCTGAAGGCATAGTTTGGCCAGATCTTCTTTAGGGTTGTATATCGATTTTAACTGACAGAGTTGCACGGCAAGCCGCTGCCATCCCTTAATTATCTTTAGCTTTTCTGTATCATCCAAGTATTGGATAGACTTTAAAAATGCTCCTGTGCTGGCCTGGAAAGGCAATAGGGCATCGTGATAAGGCAGTGTATTAAACAAAAAGTCTATATTTTTTGAAAGCAAGTTATTGGAACAACTTTCCAGATATAATTTAAGAGTCTTACTTTTGCACACCCATGATCCATCTTGCGTCCATTGTGCTAATTCATTTTGCCACGTCAAAGGAACAGTTACATCTTTTAACAGTCGGGCAAGGATCTCTCTGGATTGCGGAATAGACGCTTCATAGCATGATATGGCTGCAAGATGGGGACTTTTCTGAAAATGCTGCACCCACGAGGACTGACTGCGCAGCTCTGTAGATGTGAAAATGAGCATACTTTGATTAGAAATATTTTTTAAAAAAGAATCCGCTACAGAAAAGCTCTTTTCTGTTATTTCTGTAACTACCGTAAGGGTGGGGCCTGCTTGGAAAAGACTTTGACAGGTCCATAGCTCTGGAGACTGAAAAAACTCTTGTGCCTGGCAAAAAGAAAGAGGCGTGTTTTCCTCTAGTTCCTCTAATAGTCCTTGAGCGATCGTTTCTTGATTTCCGTACAGCAGAAAATGCCTAAAAGATCTTTTGGTGACAGCAGGAAAAAAATCAGAAATAAGTAGTTTCATGATACCGCCGACTGGAAAGAGTGGAGGGTTTGAATAAACTCATTCTTATTTCCTGAAAACAAAACAGGAAGCTCTTGAATGCCTACATGAATAGCATCCAAAATACATTTTTTTTGAACATCACTTGGACAGCCTAAAACATAACTAGAAACCTGGCTAGAATGCTCTGGACGATCAACCCCCACACGTAAGCGATAATAATCTGCACCTAAGTGCTGGTGGATTCCACGAAGTCCGTTATGGCCACCGTGTCCACCTCCTTCTTTAAATCGAATATGCCCACACTTTATATCTAGTTCATCGTGGATAACCAACAACTTTTGTGGCGGTAATTTGTAAAAGCGAACCAAAGGTACCACAACAGTATCAGACAAATTCATGTAGGTCAGGGGCTTACACAGTAACACTGATTCTTGATTTAGCTTTCCTGAGCTTAGCAGGCTCTTTCCTTTTTCCTGAAACGGAGGAAAACCAAACATTTCCTGAAATTGGTCTAAAGCCCAAAAACCTGCATTATGGCGCTGACCGGCATGTACCGGTCCAGGATTCCCCAGTCCCACTAAGACCCATGGAGTCACAGCCTTACTCGCCTTCTTTTGCCTCGGGCTCTGCCCCTGCAGGATGCAAGATACTGACAAGAGTGTCTTCGGCAGCAACACCCAATACTTTGACATCTTCCGGCAACTGAATGTCCTTCAGATGGATGGCTCCTCCTAAATTCAATTTTGAAACGTCAATTTCAATTTCATGAGGAATATTTTGATACCCTACGGATAAGTTCAAAGAGTGATGGACAGGGTTCAAGATGCCTCCTTGTCTGATGCCAGGGCAAGCGTCTTCACCCAAAAATTTCAAAGGAACCGGTACAGAGACCCTAGACCCTTCAGTCAGTTTCAGAAAATCCAGATGAATGACTTGGTCATTAATAGGCAAAAATTGCATCTGCTTTACCAAAGCCAAACCAAAGCTTCCCAGATCAAAAATCTGACTGTAAACGGCTTTGGCAGTCTCCATAATTTTAGCAAACTGCTTAGCAGGCACGCTTACTTTAACACAAGGCAGCCCCTTACCATACAAGATAGCTGGAATAGAGCCACTCTTGCGTAATAAGTTTAATTCTCCCCGAGTTTGACGTTCAGGCCTAGAGGAAGTTTCCAAAGGAGTTGCCGCCTGAAAGGCACCTTTGCCAGAAGAATTTGTCATACAGTAATCTATTTATTATTCAGCTGTTTCATTTTAGAGACTTTAGTCAAAAAATTCAAGGGCTTCAAAGTACCAATAAGAAGGATAAAGTTTAAAAAAAACTCAGAAAAAAATTTTTTGTAGATGCTGGGAGACCTGGATTCGAACCAGGGTTGCACGGTCCAGAGCCGAGAGTTCTACCGCTAAACTATCTCCCAATTAGCCCTTATTATAGAAGGTACCTTCTTTTTTGTAAAGTTCTTTTGTGAACTTTAAAAGAAGTAAGACGTAGAAAAAGTGCTGGTTAAGCTAAAATTCTTTTCCCAAAGATCTTATTCTTCTTCCATGCGATTGGGATCCCTTCGTATACCAAACTTACGATCCAAAACTTCACCCAGCTTTTTTCTGTAGGTTCTTATTGAAAGAATATAGTCTTTAATTGGTCTGCCTTCTGTTTCATTGTCGCTAAGAGTTCCAAAAAGGTATTTTGCACCATTAAAACCAACGTGTTCATAATTAAGCTCTCCAACAACACCACACAGTGTATGAGGACGTTTATAAGATTCAGGACATTTAATAGAGTCAGCGATCACAGTACTGGAATTAGAGGATTCTAAACTAAAAAACATGATGTTTGGCGGAATGCCGTCGTCAGAGCGGTTGTTTATTTTTTTAAGAGCTTTTAAATTATTAAAATGAAGACCACTTATTTCTATATTTTGAGCCCTAGGAAAATGGGTAACGCAACATAGTTCCTATTTGTTCCATAGAAACCTCGGGTATGTCTTTAAAATTGAGCTTTAATTCAAAAATATTAGAAAAAACAATGTTAGAGGCACAAAAACTGTTAATGGAAATGATTGATTGAGTGTCTATTTCCGCTTCAACAGCTTCTTCGTTTTCTATTTTTTCCTCGGGAAGTAAAAATGGAAAACTATCAGAATCCCCTAAATAAAATGTTTGCTCTTTTCCTGGAGTTGCTCCGTAACCTTCCAGGTCCGCATCTTCACAAACACCTGTCATTTTGTTTACAGTTGTTGAAATAAGTTCAATGCGACGATTGTCAAAATGATAATATCGTCCAGATTTTCTGTATTTGCCTTTTTCAATATTTTCATCATCTTTTGTAGAAAAAATTGGAACGTTCAATAAGAGCCCAGAAATCAATAAAAAAATACTTTTCTCATTTTCTTTGAAGTTAACTTAAACACTTTATAATAACGCAAAAATTTCAAAAATGAAACGGTTTTTAAGTAAAAAACGTTTAAATAAAAATTAAATATTCGATTTATTGATTTTTTTCTAGAGAAAAAAGTTGGTGCATACTAACAATTGACTTTTCCACATTAGAAAAGCGAAAATTAATTGAATTCATTTTTTAGGTGAGCTTGTGGAGATTAATTTTTTACCTCAATTTGAAAAAGGTGCACCCGTTATTCTGGGAATCTATCAGAACGGAGAATTGGCGTGCCTGCAATCCAGCAGTTGTTTTACTGAACGTTGGGAAAGCTTAAAAAAACTTGGGCAGAATCTTGCTTTAAAAGAGGGCAAAACCTGTTATTGCCAAAACGATCAAGGAAATGTGCTGTTTATAGGCTTGGGGGAAAAAAAACAGCTGACCTCATACGAAAAAAGATGTCTGGGCGGCCGGTTATGGTCTGCATTAGGGGACCTGCCTTGGTCAACAGTACAGCTATGCCCCTGGTTTGAAGGTTTTGAAGAAGTTTTATATGGTTTTAGGCTCCGGGACTGGGGTTTTCATAAGTATCGGCAAAAACGCCCCGTGCCTGTGCGCACTTGTCAGGCTCTGTTGTGCGTTTCCACAGACAAAAACCTTGAAGAAAAAGACAATGCTTACAAAGGGTTAGTACAAAGCGTGCATTGGGCCAGGGAACTGGGACATGAACCTGCCAATATTTTATATCCCCAGACCTTTGTACAACGGTTGCAACAGCTGAAAGAGTTGGGAATAGACGTAGACGTCTTAGATAAAAAAGCTTTAGAGGAAAAAGGCTTTGGAGCGTTGTTAGGTGTGGGGCAGGGCAGTGTGCACCCACCATACTTGGTCATTTTGCATTGGAAAGGGACTTCGCAAGCTGCGGCTGCGCAAGATCCAGTGGTTTTGGTGGGTAAAGGTGTTACTTTTGACACAGGCGGTGTGTCCATAAAACCTGCAGGTGGAATGGAAGAAATGAAGGCGGATATGTCGGGGGCTGCGGTAGTGACAGCAACCATCCGGGCTGCTGCTTTAACAAAGCTTGACCGTAATGTTGTTGCCATTGTTCCTTTGGTTGAAAATGCTGTTTCTGGTGGGGCTCAACGCCCAGGCGACATCGTTACCTCTCTTTCAGGCCAAACCATCGAAGTGTTAAACACAGACGCGGAAGGGCGCCTGATCTTAGCTGACGCTTTGTGGTACGCTCAAGAGCGTTATAAGCCGTCTTGTCTGATTGATGTGGCCACTTTGACCGGTGCTATGCGGGTAGCCTTGGGAAATGAATTTGCTGGGATCTTTTCCCAGGATGAGCCTTTGGTACAAGAACTGAAAATAGCTGGGGCAGAAGTTGGGGAAAAACTGTGGCATATGCCTCTGTGTAAGGCCTTTGACGACGCTATGAACAGCGAATGGGCTGATATGCAAAATATTGCGCCTGGGGGGTTTGGAGCTGGCAGTTCTACAGCAGCCGAATTTTTAAAGCGCTTTGTAAAAGAGGGGCAGAAGTGGGCTCATTTAGATATCGCCAATGTGGATATGGCACCCCGGGATACAGCATTGTGCCCTAAAGGCCCCAGCGCTTTTGGTGTCCAGTTACTGTATCATTGGCTAAAGAAGGACGCTCGTTCTTAATGTTTTTAAGGCGTCGCTTACATAATCTGTTGAATGGAGGGCAACAATGAAGTTTATTGAAAATGCACGGGTTCAGGTTTCCAGCGGAAATGGAGGAAATGGTTGTGTAAGTTTTCGCCGCGAAAAAAATATTGAATTCGGAGGCCCCGATGGGGGCAACGGCGGAAGAGGTGGTGATGTCGTCGTTGTGGGGTCAGATAACAAATCAACTTTAATTGATTTTCGCTATCGCAAGCACTTTGCTGCAGAAAATGGCCGCAACGGAGCAGGCCGAGGCTGCACCGGACGTGGTGGAAATGACCTTATCATAGAAGTTCCTTTAGGAACTGAGATATGGAGCGAAGGTGTCTTATTAGCAGACATTGTGTCCTTAGAACAGCGGGAAATGATTTTAAAAGGGGGAGCAGGGGGAGCAGGCAACGCATGTTTTAAAAGCTCGGTAAACCAAGCGCCGCGTACAGCAGTTCCAGGTGAACTAGGACAGGTGATGTGGTTAGACCTGAAATTAAAGTTATTGGCAGATGTGGGCTTTATTGGTTTTCCTAATGCTGGAAAATCAACTTTGCTGAATGCTTTAACGCGTACCAGCGCTAAAACTGCAGACTATCCGTTTACTACCCTTTTTCCTCAATTGGGTGTGTTGATTTTGAACTATCAAGAAATTATTTTGGCAGACTTACCGGGGTTGATCGAAGATGCACACAAAGGAAAAGGCTTGGGCCATCGCTTTTTAAGCCATACTCAGCGCTGTCGTTTGCTCGTCCATGTTATTGATGCCTCGTGCCCGGACCCTGTGGAATCCTATCATTTAATTCGAAAAGAATTAGGGTCTTACGATGAAGATTTACTGAAAAAGCCTGAAGTTATTGTTTTGAATAAAAAAGAACTTGTAGACGAACAGGAACTGCAGGAAAAGAGCACAGCTCTTGAAACCTTTGGTCCTGTATTCACCATCTCGGCATTGGCGCGGCTGGATTTAGAGCCTTTCATCGAATTTTTAGGCAAGCTTTTTCACGAGCTTAAGCAGGCAGAAGAAGAGGCCTTTAAAGCTTTACCTCAAAAATAAGGCTACAGGAATAGAAGAGTCATGAAGGAGTGCATTGGTTATCAATTCCCCAACACCCCCGATTGGGAAAAAGGTGCCGCCCAACTGCTGGAAAAGGTTTTCAAGCAAGGACATCGCGTTAGCTTTGTGACGGGACAAGAGGAAAGACTGTTGTTTTGGGATCAATTTTTATGGACTTTTTCCCAAAAATCTTTCTTGCCCCATGGATGCTCTGCTCGTGATCCTGTACCTGCAGATCATCCGATTTGGATAACCACGCTTCTTGAAAATCAGAACCAGGCTTCTTGCGTTTTACTGTGTGATGGAACCAATGTAAACTTGCCTTTTTTGGATTTTAACCTCATTCTGTGGGTAGGGACTGAAAACGACACATCATTTTGGACAAAAGCCTTTCAGTTTTGTGCCAGTCATTCCTGGGAAAAATCTGTGCTTTGGCGCAAAAATTCTGGCGGGTGGGTCTCGGGTCCTTTTCTGTCTTAATACTTGCGGGGTGTGGAACTTTTATACCCTTAAATTCAGTGCCATGGCCTGGCCCAGAGGCCCAGAAAAAAGAAGCCCATAGCATTCTTCCTGCATACAAAAAAAAGAAAAAAATCTTGGAAAATCGGTGCCAAGAAAGATAACAATACTTTAAAATAAGCTTGTGATTAAAATGAATTCTTTGATAATTTAAAACCTAAGGCAATTTTTTTTAAAAATTTTGTTTTTCTTATCACACTAAGTATTCTTATTCTTATAAATGATTTCTGTTTAAAAGTCCGGATTGCTGTAGCCTAACAGTAATACTATCTGCTAAGTCACGATGCGTAAGTGTCCACACAACACTTTTTAGATGTATGTACCTTATATCAATTTCCTTAGTCCTTTTTCTTGGCTGTTGCATAGCATTAAAACCAGAATCGTCAACAATGTTCAAGAACTTAGTCCTTTGAACGTCATTTTGTCCGATGACTTTTTATCACTCAGCCATTAAAGCTTTTTTTTATGAAAAATCCTTTTGCTCTCTCACTAAAGCGATCATTCCCATTCAAAGTAAAACTTGAACCAGATTGACGTAGTCCAACTGAATCTCTTAATATGTTACCTCCAAAGTTTTCTACACCACAGGATTCGCCATTAGAAAAAGCTAAGTAAGGGAGAGTTTGAAAAAACAATCTATCTGTAAAATGCTGAAAAGTGAATTTCAAAATATTAGAAAATATTGATTTTTTAAATTTTTTCATGCAGACTATAGAAAGTTTTTTTGGATAGTTCACGATGCATAACGCATTCAACTCTGAGATTTTTGAAAAAAGTACAGCTTGGCCTTTTCAAGAGGCTGATAAAATTGTTGAGCGTTTAAAAAATCATCCCAAAAAAACAGTAGTTTGTTCTACGGGCTATGGCCCTTCCGGTTTGCCGCATATTGGTACTTTCGGGGAGGTCCTGCGTACCACAATGGTTCGCCACGCTCTGTCGTGTCTGATGCCAGAACAAGCTTCTTGTCTGTTGTGTGTATCTGATGATATGGACGGTTTGCGCAAAGTGCCTAGCAATGTGCCTAATCAAGATATGCTAAAGCCTTTTATCGATTTTCCTTTAACGAAAGTCCCAGATCCATTTAAAAAATTTCCCAGCTTTGGCCATCATAACAACCAAAAGTTGAAGGATTTTTTGGATTCTTTTGGCTTCCAATATACTTTTGTCAGCGCCACCGAGTCTTACCAGGCAGGAATTTTTGATGAAGCTTTATTAAAAGTCCTTAAACATCACCAGGATATTTTAGATATTTTATTACCTACTTTACGTGAAGACCGTCGAAAAACTTACAGTCCATTTTTACCTATTTCACCCAAAACGGGCCGAGTTTTACAGGTTCCTATGCAGGCTTACTATCCAGAAAAAGGAACCATTGCTTTTTTCGATGAAGAGGGAACCTTAACAGAAATCCCAGTTACTTCGGGCACCTGTAAGCTGCAGTGGAAAGTTGATTGGGGCATGCGCTGGTACGCTTTAGGAGTCGATTATGAAATGTCGGGAAAGGACTTAATCGATTCAGTTACCGTAGCTACCAAAGTATGTAAAGCCATCGGAGGTAATCCCCCCATTAATTTGACCTATGAACACTTTTTAGATGAAGAAGGCCGCAAGATATCAAAATCTGTAGGTAATGGTCTGACCATGGATGAGTGGATGAAGTACGCTCCGCTGGAAAGCCTGTCTTACTTTTTGTATCAAACACCAAAACGTGCGAAGCGATTTTATTTTGATGTGATTCCAAAAAGCGTAGATGACTACTTAACACATTTGGAAAAATATCCTACCCAAAGCACAGAGCAGCAAATTGATAACCCTGTATGGCATATTCACAGCGGACAGCCTCCGGTGTTTTCATCTTCTATACATTTTTCAATGTTGTTGAATTTAGCCAGTGTATGCAATGCTCAAAACAAAGAAACACTGTGGGCTTTTATTTCCCGGTATGATTCCTCTTTGTCTTCTAAGACGCATCCTTTTCTGGATGTGATGGTAGAAAAAGCCTTAAAGTATTATCACGATATTGTACTGCCTACAAAAGTCTGTCGGCCCCCAACAGAACATGAAAAAGTAGGATTACTGAAATTAAAAGATGCCTTGAGTGCCCAGGGGTTGAGTGCAGTGGAATGGCAGCAAAAAGTCTATGAAATAGGTAAAGAAGCTGGCTTCAGTGATACAAAAGCATGGTTTTCTGCTTTGTACGAAACCCTTTTGGGCCAATCCAGCGGACCTCGTATGGGGACATTCATCGCTTTGTACGGACCACAAGCGATGCAAGAACTTATTGATAAGGTTTCTGGCCATTAAACCCAGGAAATAGTTATATTTTATATTCCTAAAAAAATTACTTTTGTAATTTTTGTCATTTTCTAAATAAATTAGTTTGTTTTCATATTGTAAAAAAAATAAATTTCTTGTATACCCCTATGTTTTCCTTGATTCAATATTCCATTATAGTATACCTTTATACAATTGTTAACGTTTTTTAAATTTTGTTTTATTAAAATTTTAATACTATTTATTTACAATTACAATTTATTATCATGCATACATTTCAATTTCCTTTAAAAATTCCTTTTCAGAAATGTCACAAATCAACTTTTCCTACAAAAGAGTTTCTGGAAAAAATTAGCCTTCATTTAAATACACCTTTACAATTCATTCCTATAGAACTAAAAGAACACCTCATGGAAAAGTGGGGGCTGTTCCTTAAAGAATGCCAACACCCTGAATGTCAACAACTGAAATCCGAAGAGTGGCTATATATTTTAGATATCCACACCATCTTGGAGTACGGTTTTAGCCCTCTGAGTGAGTCTATTCCCTGTTGGAAGCACTGGTATTGCAGCTTGTTTTACCCGTCAAACTCTGCAGAACAAATTTCTGATATCAGTCAAACATGGGCACAAAAACAAAAGACGCCACTTAAGGTCATTGAAAGCTTCCCACTTCAAGATCATCCCGAAGTCTGCAAAATGATAGAAGTATTTTGCTTTCCAAATACCGGGCGTTTTGTGTTTCAGTTAGATTCGTTTCATTCTGCTATTCAGCCATTAAAAACTTTAATGCCTAAAACAGTTTGGGCTAAATTGTATATCGGTTATGAAAAACATATATTAGAAATCAGCAATAGTACTGCAAACCAGGTCTTTTCTTGCGCTTTAGGTCTGGCAACTTTGCTGCGTCACCTTCAAGAAGACTCTACAGCTGAACAACTAGAGAACTTTTTGGTGGCCCACACAGACTTACAGAATTCGGAGCCTGCAGATTTCTTAAAGATTTTTCAAGAAAAAATACCTTATACCTCTGGGCAGCATCAGGCTCATATCCCCTTATTCAAAAAAGCATTGCCTTCAATACCATCTGAAATCCTAGGCGTAGATATTACTGTGCCACCTCCTATTGCTTTAAACAGTTTTATTTCTGAAGTGAATCATTTTTGCGACTCGCAGGTCCTAGAGCTGTCGGCAATCACCAGTCAAGGTGTTCTGTTGTACCCTAGATCTGAAGAAATTTCGTACAAGCCCTATCCTTGCACCTGTCGATTTGTTTCAAAAGCTCCTCATCAGCCTCTTGGCTTCGCGCACTTAGGACAATTCATAGATCATTTTTCTTTGTACCACTGCTGGCAAGAGATGAAAATTTTACCTTTTAAAACTTTTTTATAAAAGTAATTTCCTAAAATATATTTTTAACTTTATTTTAATTGCATAATAATATATAGTTAGAATATTTTAACACCATTATGAAAAATGAAAAAATTTATTCCTTTGTTTTTATTTGTTGCCTTAGCTCAACAGACAACTCAAGCAGCTCCAGCCACTACAGTTAAATCTTCTGCTTTTTGTCTCTTTGGAAAAAATGGATCCTTTACAATAACCAATCCAATGATAAGAAAAAAAACAATTAATAAAGACGAACTGACTACAGCTGTTAAACAATGTAGCAAAAGCTTTCAACTAGAAAAAACTCTATCGAATCTTCCTTATAAGGATGATTATTTAAAAGACGAGGTAAGAGACACAGTAAACAGTGCTTTGGGCAAATAAAAATTAAATCACAACACAAAAACCTTCCTTTAATTTACCAAGGAAGGCTTTTTGGCAGAATCACTTTTCTATCAATCAGACATTTACTCTCTTCTTCTTTCAAATGCCCGAGGAAAGAAATGAAAAATCCCCAAAGCTATTAGATAAGGGGGAAGGCCCAGCCAAAACACGCTTAAAATCCAGCCAGGCCAACCTACAATATAAACGAGGTTTCCCGACACTGTGCTGGCAGCCTGCATACCAAAATTAACAAAAGCCGTCATCCATGCCAGTTGAGTCAACACATACCTTGAATGACAATAGGCAATCTGCATAGAGTAAAAGCAAATCAGGCAAAAAAAGATAGAGGCTCTTTCCAAAACACACCATAGAAAAACTCCACTATCCAGTCCATATCTCGCCTGATACCATAAACCCACTAGGCTTAAACTATGGGTTAACACTCCCAGAGATAAAGTGTGCTTATACCCTAAGCGCCCCATACTTAAGCTGCCTACAATTCCACCTAAAATAGAAGCCCCTAGATTATACACATCAAGTGCTGCATAAGTCGTTTTAGAAAGGCCAATTCCCAAATAAAAAAGCTCTTTATTGGGCGTAAATATCCCGTCTTGCATACAAAATAAAAACATTAAAAGCATTACCCACCAGCCACCAGGTCGCAGAAAAATATCTTTTAATGGTGTTACAAAAAGTCCTTTCCAGGTTTGATTCAGCTGCACTTGAGGCTTTTTTAAGCTTCTGAAAAATGAAAGACGGGTCATTAAAATGCTGAAAATTAAAAAGAAGCTTCCTAAAATGCGGTAAATAGTAGGCCAAGAGATCCCCTTTGCAGACAGAAAAAAAGAACCCGATAATGACACCATCATCCCCGTCAGGTATCCATTAACACAAAAATTTTCTGTAATACCTCTAAAACTTAAATAAGGTGCTGCCGTATCGGCCTGGCTGGCAATAATTAACGTATCTAAACTGGCCCTTAACAACACAAACAAAGCTGCCAAAATCAGAAATAGAGGGCTGAACATTTGACAAAAGCTGGCCGCCCAACAGATGATTCCTGTACACGCTGTCAAGGCGGTTAACCAAAAGACGCGGATGCCTATCTTTTCCATAAATACTGAAAAAGCTTTATTGAACACTGGAGCCCAAAAGAAACTCCCCGAGTATAACAACCCTATAGCTGCCAAAATATCAAAGTCTTTGACTTCAAAACCTAAGTCATTTCCCCAATGACGTAACAGCGTATCCGAGGCCCTTAAAATGACACCCCCCACAAAACCTAAAAAAAACAGTACCCATAATGACGCCCAATCCTGCGACGTCCAATGGGGGATGAGCTTACGTTTCAGTCGACCCAGTATTTTCATGTTGTTTTGTTCCGGTATGGATAGCTGCTATACCTAAGTCTAGCGTCTTATAGTCTATATCACTCCATCCCGCTTGGGATAACTCCATAGAAAGCAAGACTGGGGATGGAAACGCTGCAATGCTTTGTGCTAAATACTCATAAGATTCTGGGTCTTTGGCAAACAATCGACCCAAAAAAGGCAACCCATAACGACGATAGGGTTGATACGCCCAATTGACTCCAGGATGAACTTCCGGCGTAAACTCCAGGCAAAAAAACGTACCTCCAGGTTTGACCACACGTAGGGCTTCTTGCAACGCTTGTTTGCGGTTTTCTACATTTCGCAGACCAAAACCAATAAGATATATATCGACTGCTTCTTCCGGAAGGGGGATATGTTCGGCGCAAGCCTCTATCCAACAAACCTGTCCTGCATCCTGTAATTTCATACGTGCCTGGGCAAGCATACAAGGACTGGGATCTAACCCCATCACGCAGATACGCTGTTCTAAACTCTGAGCCTTTGAAAGGATCAATTGCCCCAAATCTCCCGTCCCGCAAGCGCAGTCTAAAACAACGGGTACTTGATCTTTATACTGCCCCCAAGGTAATGATTCCACTAATGTCCGCTTCCAACGATGGTGCAACCCCAAACTTAAGATGTCATTCATCTTATCGTAATAAGGCGCGACACGGTCAAAAATTCCTTGAGTATCCATAGGACAGCATTAAAAATCTTCGCAATGTTACATTATTTTTAAAGAAAAGTAAAATTTTATAGGCAATAGAGTTGTCTTTTTCATAGTCCAAAAGTAATATTGCACTATGCAATAATTTAAATATATTTATATTTCATGACTAATATGATAAAAAAGTTTTTCCTTTTACTTGCGTTGAATAATCTATGTGCTTATGCTGGGGATGAAGGTGAAAACCATGCTACGCATGTTGAGCGTTGGTTAAATCCTTGTAAAGGATACACTGTTTGGACTGCTCCGGAAATGACGTGTAATTTACGCTGGCCATCTTATGGCAAACCTGGTTGTCAAACAGTCGTAACAAAAGTTTATTAAGAGGGACTCTATCGATACTTTTAACCGCAGCCCCCTTGATTTAATTTAAAACAGCAATTAGAACGTTTACTGTAAAAACTCGTTTTCATACTTTAGGTAAGAACACGAAAAAATTATTGCGGCATTTGGAACTAGATACAATATTAAATAAGTAAGGGTGCGTACAATCATTAAACGTCTTTTGGTTGTGCAGGCTTTCTGGGTCTTTGAAGAATTTTTTAAAATGGTAAGAGATTGATTTTATATTGTTTTTTAAGTAAGGACTTACGTTTCGTGCAAGATAATGGCCCTAAAATCCGGTTTGCTCCCCCAGGGGGAAAAAGGGGAGATCATGTTCTCTAACCTAATCACCCCTTTAAGATCCATCATTTTTCTTTAATTCAGATGCTAGAGCTTAAATACTTACCCAATACTTTAAAGGTGCTATCTAGAAAAACCTGAAATAATATCATAGTTTTCGATGTTAGCTACTACGCCCTTTTCCCAGCCACCAACAATAAGTCTTTCTGAATGCTCCTTTAAGGCGCTTGCTGCCTTGCCTGCAAAGTGAGCGGCTCTGCCGGATTCATCTGAAAAGGTATCAAAAATCATAAAAGTATTTTTTGATAACCGTAAGGCATACCACACATGTGTTGCAGGCTCATTATCTGAAACCAATACCGAGGCTTGATTCAATAGAGTTGCTAGATCTTCTTCTTGCCCAGGTAAAGCTTCTATTTTTATTGCTGTTGCTTTTGTTGAGTGTAATCTAGTCATATTCATTCCCTTATAAAATTGTACATGGCTAGAATAGCATCTGTTCCTAAAAAAAACTATACGGTCATCTGGTGCTAGTTAAATAATTAAATAAAGAGTTTCAGAATTTATAATTGAGCCAAAATATTATTTTTTTGACTCGATTTTTATCATTTTATAAACAAAAAAATATCATTGTTCAATGTAAATTTTTTGCTTTTTTTCTTCGGGATGATCTGAACCATCTTCTTCTTGAAAATTAATTTTCTTAAATTTTTCAAAAAGGGTATTAAAGTCTTCTGGATTTTTAAACTTAATATGATAAGAAGCATTTTTATTAGTTTTTTTTGTAATCAGATGATCACATTTTTCTGTTGAAGCTATATTCAAATAAAATACTCCTGATTCTTGATCAAGAGTTTTTCCTTCACTTTCATAAATCTCTTTTCTCATAGCAAAAAATGTATTTAAGTCGTTTTTAAAGCACAAACGGGAATTATTAGATATAAATTCTATATGATTAGGCCCATGACATAGGACATCTACAGCATTAAAATCAGAAAAAGTATTTTTCATAAAGTTTAATACAGGATTTTCAATTTCTGATTTTAAAAATTTTTGAAATTGTTTTCGTGATTTGTCAGCTAAATAACAAAGTTTAAAAGTTTTTCTTTGCGGAAATTCGTTGTATAATTCTTTTTTTACAGAAACATAAATATTTTTTATCATTTAAAGTTTGTATGCGATTTACTGTAATAGATTCTTCAGATTTTTTTTCATTGAAAATTTTATCTACAATTTCTGAATATTCTTTTTTTATTTTTTCTATATCTTCTTCTGATTTCAATATTTTTCTCCTTGGTGTGAAGTTGAGGTTAGTCAAGCTTATTAAAAAAAGATTTTCCTTCTTTGATGCCGACCTCACAGGAATCCATTTATGATTAATTTTTGTAAGTTTTTGTAGAAGATTCTTCAAAATGGGATATTCTTTTGCATTTTCATCAAGGATAGAACGAAACAGACGCATATGGTCCCGCGGTTTCTGTACATCAGAATCCTCAGATAATAAATCTTCCTCTGAAATTAGAGCTAAATTGTTGTCAATTTTTTCTTCCTTAATTTGTTTTAGATTTTTTTCCTGTAATATAATAATTTCAGAATTAGTTCTGCTTTTATTAACTTTCCCATAAAATATTTTACCCCATAAAGATTGCGTGTAGGGTGTAATATTATTTTTAAATATATCTTTATCTTTGATATCTTCAAATAATACATCTGCAAGAGGTAATGCTTTGGAATTACCAATATTGAAAGCCAATATCCCCCCAGGAGACAAGCTATCTATAAGCTTTAAAATAAGGGGAGTTGTCCAATTTTCAATCCATCTTGTATATCTAGATTGGTAGCTTTCAGATTCATCGTCCCCACTTAATGCCGCATTTGGGTATTTTTCACGATCAAAAAAGGGCAACCCTGTGAAAATAAAGTCGTTGCTTCCTGGATCCAGCTCTAAAGCATCTTCATACGTAAAAAGTATCTTTTTGGTATCATTTTTTTCGATGAAAGTTTCATATCTGTTTTTTAACTTTTCATAACCCTCTTCAAGATCAAAATTCATGTCGTTTACTTTGATGGTTTGAAATTCCTCTTCATTGCCCTATAGCAGAGCAGAAAAAAATCGTTTTCCCCAACCGCCACAAGGATCATAAAAGGTTTTAAGAGGTGGCATCTCTTGAAATTCTTTTTCATTAGTATGATCTTTAATGTAAGACAAAATTCCATAAAAAGTTCTGGGATCAAAAGAACTTGCTGCAACTCCCTGAGCCACACCTACTTGCCTATAATTTAATTCATCAATAGGTTTAATAAAACCCGGATTATTTTGCATCTCTTGAAAAATATCCACAGCAAGAAGACTTGTTTTCTTAGGATATTCTGTATGATTTATCGGGGTTGAGGCCCATTTACCTATTGTTTTATAACGCTGACTATCAGTGGCTTCTTTAATCGCTCCAGACACTTTTTCTTGACGATACACGCCTGGAATAAATATACCTTCATTTTTTACCATGTAGTTCTGGTTTTTTTGAGAGTTTTGAATTTCAAAAATTGAATTCTCGACATTTTTTTCAGTGATTTCTTCGTGCAAATAAGGATTTCTTATTGTGTTGGTACATAAAAGATACGTTAACGAATGTGCCAACGCCCTGTTGATCGCAAGTTCTGCATGCTTTGGTTGTAAGCTTCCTGTATGTTTTTTGAAAAAAGTACGAATTTTTTCACGTGAAATATGTAATATTCGTGATTGATTTTCCTGGTGCTCCTTTGATAGTAAAGTAAGATCTGAAAAACAACACTGTTCTATGATTTTTCAATATGTAATAAAACAATTTATTTTATCTAATTTTTCTTTATTGAGTTCATTAATTGTTTTTTGGCTAAATCTTGTGGATTTTAAATCCTTGAAGACTGGACTATTAAAATATAACTGTAGATTTTCTTTTTTTTCTTTGGTCCAATAGTGTTGGTCCTTCTCAAAGACTTTCTCTAAATTTTCAGGATGAATATGCAGCTGATTGATAACATTTGTATCTTTGTTTTGAAATTTTTCTTGCGATCCCCGCATTCGCATCGCTCGAGAAGTTTCATGGAAAATTCCCCCTAAAAAAATGACTAGAATAATTTTTTTTCTAAATTTATTTTTTATAGTATTCATTGCAAACTGTAAAACTTTAACAGAGTATTAAATAATTATATTAAAAAAATAAAAAATACAACATTTGGCAATAAAAAGTTCAAAAAAAATAATTGTGATTTTAAAAAAATGTTAATTCAACATTTGGTTCTCTTATTGAAATTTTTTATAAACGCTTTTTTATTTTAATACAGATGATCTAGATTTTTAAAAAATTAATTTTCAATTAAGTTAAAAAATATAAACAAAAATTCTTTGGTTGAACAATTTATAAAAGAGAGTAGAATAACATTAAAGTAGAAAAAATTTTTCCGAGCCATGAAGGCGTTAGATTCACGATCTTTAACCGTTCTTTTGAAGATTGTCGATCTTTACCTTGACTGTCGTCAACCTATAGGGTCTAAGACACTAGCCCAGCATCTTTCTTGGCCAGTGTCTGCCCCAACCTTAAGAAACATTATGGCCAAGCTAGAGGCCGAAGAGTGGCTGTATTCAAACCATTGCTCTTCGGGGCGTGTGCCGTCAAAAAAAGCACTTAAGCTGTACGTACAACAAAACGCTTTTACCCTAAATCTTCCTAAAGAAACGGCTGATGCCTTAATGGCTGCTTTTGAAGAGCATAAAGCCAAGACATCTTCCGAGCATATCGTAGATACTGTGGCAGAATTGTGCCAGTGTGCCGGATTTTTGTTTATCTCTGATCAAGGGGATGGCACTATCGAATACCTGGATTTTGTGTATCTGGCTCCAGGCAAAGCTTTGGCAGTTCTGGTTACTGAAAATCAGCATGTGCAACATTACTTTATTTGTATTCCTGTTTGCTTAACAGCAGAAGCCTTAAAAACTTATCACTCTTACTTAAACCCAGACTTAAAAGGTCTTCAGGTCCATAAAGTTTTTTCTTATCTTCAAGCCAAACCTTTGCCTTTTCATCTTAAAGAATGCCTCAATCAGCTCAGTACGCTACCTTTGGGTGCTAAAAAAACTTCCTTTATTGTGAAGGGAAAGGCCCAACTGGTTCAGCGCATCAGCCAGCAACATGCTATTAACCTAGAAACTTTTAGTCACTTACTGCACTGGCTTGAAAACCAAGAGTCTTTTTCTCAGATCTTTACCCACCTTAATACAGAGGATGCGACGGAAGTGGTGTGGGGGGAAGACAACTCCGTATTCCAGTTTGAAGATTTTTGTTTAATCACCTCTACTTACTGGAATACTCAGGAAAGTTCAAAAGGAATGATTGGTGCTGTAGGGCCTATGTATATGGACTATCAACGAATTATTCCTATAATAGAAAAGACAGCTCAGTTTATGAAGGATTTTTGTACACCATGACCCATTTTGAACAAGATACTTCGCCTAAGGAAAAAGACGAGGAAGTAAAGACACCCGGTCAAAAAAAAGAAGATGAAATTTTTGAGCTCAAAAATGAGTTCAACGGGCAAATCAATCAATTGGAAGAACAATTGTTGCGTGTAATGGCTGACGCAGAAAATCGCTGCCGTCGCATGGAAAAAGAAGCAGCAGACCGAGTCCGATACGGTCTGGCCCCCTTTGCCACCGCTTTATTAACTGTGGCCGATAATCTGGATCGTGCCCTGGAAAGTTTTCGTCGTCATCCCAACGGAGATCAAGACGCAGAAAAAGATCCCGTATACCTTGGCGTAGAAATGACAAAAAAAGAATTAGAAAAAGTCTTTCAGGAATTTCATATTCGTAAAGTAGAAGCGTTAGGCTGCGCATTCAATCCAGAAATCCATCAAGCGATGGCTGAAAAAAGAGACACCGCATTAGAAAATGGTTTTGTGGTAGAAGTGTTTCAAAATGGATACATGTTGCATGAGCGACTGCTGCGCCCGGCGTTGGTTTCTATTGCAGTTTCTTAGGCCTATATTGTCTTAACAAAAAAGAGAGCGCACAGCGTTAAACCTCAATCTTAACAATAGGTTGCAGTGACGATAGAATGCGCTTTCTTTTTTTATCTAACAAAAAACTTTAAAAAATAGTATTGACGATTATGGCAATTTCATTAGATAATAATTGTGCAATATTGATTTCTGGTAATATTTAATGAATTTAATAAAAAAAGCTATTTACAGCATTTTGCTCGGCACTTCAACTTCTTGGGCGATGATTCAAGAAGAAAACATGACCCAAACACAGCAGTACGAACTGCGACCTGGACTTTGGAAATTTAGTATTTACGCTGGGGCTGCCACTGAGCAAGAGTCTTCCGCTGAGCAAGAGTCTTCTTTTCCTGAGAGTCTATGGGTCACCAAAAGTGATTTTTCTGCGCAACTAAAGAACATTCTTGAAAATTTAGCCATTTCTAACGCCAGCGTGTGGGAATGCACCCAAGCTATGACTCCTTTAAAAAAGTCTAAGTTAGAAGAAGGAATGAATGTGTTTGCTGAATACGTTTTAGATCGATCGACACATGTTTTGGGATGGGAAGAAGAAGGCGATCAATTTGGCTATGAATTAGATTTAAGTGAAGCAGAACACATTGAAGCGATGCCTGTTCGTTGGAGTGTTGGTAGCTCGGGAGGTAAAGAGATCTACTTGACCTATCAAAGTGGCCAAGTAAATAATGAAGATGAAAAGTTTTTCGAATTTCATATTACATACAAACCTCAACTGGATTAACTTTTTTTCAAATTAAGTAGAGTAAAATAATATTATAATATTCAAAATGAAAAAAATTTTATATACTTTTTGTTTGCTGTGCTGCACAGGATCAGAGGTTTATTCTGTATTTCAAAACATAGCTATTAGAAATGGGCGTGCGATCGCTGTTAGATTACTGGGGGATAATAATTTCCCTCCACAATCTATTGCAAACGTATTGCAAGGCGCCAATGCATTCCAACGCGGAGTTGAAGATGATGAAGGATCTTTAAGAATTCGATATAAGAATCCTGCTAAGGAAGGGAACTGGTTTAGGAACAATAACCTCCTTCGAGAATTCGACAATATTAGGCTAACGTTTAATAGTCCTCACTTAACTATCATACCCTTTCAAAGACACCCTGAGCTTTCTGATGAATCGTCTGAAGAATCTGTTCAAATCATGGACCCCAACACCAATACTGTAAAAAGACAGATATCTCCAAAAAAATCAACTGATTTATTCGAACAAATACTAGAAAAACAAAACATAAACATGTATTGAAAAGATTTTTTTATGGAATTTTATTATATAATTCCTCTTAAAAACGTATTTGTAAAGTTATAATTAGAATTTTAATAGCATTATACTTAAAGGTTTGTTATAATCGGATCAGCGCAGACGCATTTATAAGGGCATATGGCAAGAAATTTAGAGAGTTCGGAAGATATTATCGTCGTTCCTATAGAAGAAGAAGTTAAGAATTCATATTTAGATTACGCTATGAGCGTCATCATTAGTCGAGCCCTTCCAGATGTGCGAGATGGCTTAAAGCCGGTCCATCGCCGCATTTTATACTCCATGATAGAAACGGGTTTTTCCCATGATAAACCTCATAAAAAGTGCGCACATGTGGTCGGAGATGTTATTGCTAAATATCACCCCCACGGTACAGATCCGGTTTATGGGGCCATGGCACGTTTGGCCCAGCCCTTTTCCATGCGCACTTGCCTGGTTGATGGGCGAGGTAACTTTGGATCTGTAGACGGAGACAGACCTGCTGCTATGCGTTATACCGAAGCGCGGCTAAGCTCAGTAGCCTCATTTATTCTAGAAGATTACGATAAAAAAACAGTAGACTTTCAGCCCAACTATGATGGTACTCATCAAATGCCGATAGTTCTGCCAGCCCGCTTTCCTAACTTGCTTGTGAATGGTGCCAGCGGTATCGCGGTAGGAATGGCAACAAATATTCCTTGTCATAATTTAGGAGAAGTTATTGATGCCTGTTGTTTGTTAATTGATTCCCCTAAAGTCGGTTGGGAAGAATTAGCCACAGTGGTCAAAGGGCCTGATTTTCCCACCGGCGGAGTGATTTTAGGTTCTAAAGGCATCAAAGATGCCTACCGTACGGGTAAAGGTAGCTTCATCGTCCGGGGAACGACTACTATAGAGCCTTTTGCCAAAGACCGCGAAGCCATTATCATCAACAGTCTGCCTTATCAGACTAATAAATCAGACATGGTAGAACACATTGCTAGGTTGGTAAACAATAAAGAAATTGAGGGTATTTCAGAAATCCGCGATGAATCAGACCGTCATGGGATCCGAGTCGTTATTGAATTAAAAAAAGATGCAGTAGCCCAGATTGTTTTGAATCACCTTTATTCTATGACCGCCCTACAAAGCTCTTTTGCAGTTAACATGTTGGCTTTGAACAGGGGACGCCCCGTTCAGATGTCATTGAAGGAAATTTTACAGGCCTTTATTGATTTTCGAAAAGAAGTGATTGTTCGCCGAACTCAGTTTTACCTGTACAAATCACGACAAAGAGCCCATATATTAATGGGTCTGTTGATGGCTGTAACACGTATCGATGAAGTTATTGCTTTAATTAAGTCTTCGGCTAACAGCGCTCAGGCCTTGGAAAAGCTGATGAAGCATTCTTGGGGACAACAAAGTATTCTAAAAGCCTATTTAGATATTCTGGAAGAAAATCAGAAGCAAAATCTGGATGATTATTTTTTGTCAGAAGTTCAAGCCCAAGCCATTTTGGATTTAAAGTTACACCGACTGACCAATATGGAGCAAGGCAAACTGGTTGCTGATTTAGAATCGTTAAAAGCAGAAATTCTGAATCACTTAAAACTATTGGCTTCGGATCAAGAAATTTTTAACCTGATGAAAAAAGAACTTCTAGAGGTTAAAAATGCTGTTAAGATGCCGCGTTTAACTCAATTAGAAGAAGAGGCAGGACCTCACTGCGATGAAGACTTCATCGTATGCGAAGAGATGGTCGTGACGGTGAGCATGTCAGGATATATCAAACGCACACCTTTAGATACCTATCGCAGCCAAAAACGGGGTGGGCGAGGGCGCCACGCCATGTCTGTAAAACAAGAAGACCCTATCAGCCAAGTTTTTGTCGCTGATACCCATACTATCTTATTGTTTTTCACTTCCCGAGGACGAGCCTATCAGATGAAGGTCTATGAATTGCCTTTGGGTACCACCGGAGGACGAGGAAAACCGTTGGTAACTTTCTTTCCCCTAGAGGAAGGAGAAACTTTGGCAACTCTGATTCCTTTACCAAAAAGCTTAGATCAAGGACCAGGACATATTTTGTTTGCCACGTCTCATGGAAACGTACGTAAAAATGCTCTGACCGATTTTCTATCGATCCGATCTAATGGTAAAAATGCTATTCGTCTGTCAGACGGAGAGTGTTTAATTGGCGTCCAACTGTCTGATGAAAAACAAAACGTTTTGCTGTCTACAAGGCTGGGTAAGAGTATCCGCTTTTCTGTCAATGATCTTCGACAGTTTTCGGGACGTGATTCCACCGGGGTGCGCGGAATGAACCTTAAAGATGGGGATTGCGTGGTATCCATGAGTTTATTAAGAGCTGTTCCTTGGAATCAAGAAGAAATTGATTCTTACATGAGGTACAAAGCTCAGCAACGTCGTACTGAAGAAGAGCTATCTTTAACACACGTGGAACCAGAGCCCGCGCATTTGGCTCAGATGGAAGAAGAAGAGGAATTCATCTTGTGCGTCACAGACAAAGGATTTGGAAAGAGGACTTCTGCTTACAATTATCGTCAGATTCGAAGAGGCGGCAGTGGGGTAGATACCATGGAACTGACCTTGCGTACCGGACATATTGTTAATGCTCTTCCCGTCAAGTCAAATGATCAAATTTTATTGATGACCAATCAGGGGCAATTGTTGCGCTGTCCTGTAGATGATATTCGTATTTCTGGACGTAAGACTCAGGGCGTACGGGTGTTTCGATTAGAGCCCGAAGAACACATCGTTTCTTTAGCTGTATTGCCGTGGCACGAAGGCGGAGAAGGGGATGAAGGGATACAGGAGTAAACTAACAAAGATTGTTGGATAAAAAGGTCGACTTTTTTGTCGACCTTTTGGGATAATTCATATTAACATCCTATGCAATCTGATGTATATTTCGGATTTGCTTTAGAAGTACGTGTAGACTTCCTTGTACTAGAAGCGTTACTGTCGCTTTTAGAAGTATTTCCTTGATCTACCTTGCGGAAAGCAGAATTGGCAGATACTATAAAGTTTGAAGAACTCCTGTCATTTTTAGAAGTATTTTCCGGATTTATTTCGTTAGAACCGGCAGATAGGTCAGAATTAATACTACTTTCAGATCCATGCTCTGAATCCTTTTCCAAATAAAAACTTTGTGGCGTTTCTATAGAAGGACTAACGTTAGAGTCTGGGGCAGCACGCTCAGCTTTTTGAACTTTTTTCTTACGATGCTCATTCTTACGTATCGCATCTTCCCTATTCATAATATCTAATTCATCTGCTTCGTTCGTTTGAATATAATATTTTATAAGTTCTTTAATGTCATCTGCAAGCTCGTCAGGTTTTCTTGATAAATCACTTCCTTCACTTTTTAGATCTTCTAATGCAGCAGAAATCATCTTCCTAAACGCATCTCTTGTCAGCATTCTTAGATCGCTTTTTAATGCAAACTGCTGAGCAGTTTCCAATAAAGAAGTACCTTCTTTACTTTTAACAATTTTCTGGGTTAAATCTTCTATTTGATCTGCAGAGGCTGTAGAAGTTACAGAAAACAGCATAGCAAAAACAAAAATATAATTAATTTTTTTCATAAAAATGTTACTCACATTAAAAGTTTATTATTTAATAATAAATTAAAAAAGTAAATTTTTATTTAAAATTTTTGAATTTACAGAAATCCTTCAGAATCTTTACGGCAAGATTTTTCCCACAGAGACCAATACAACTGCCGAGATTCCAATAACTTTTCGTGGCTCCCACTTTCCACCAATTGCCCCTTATCTAGCACAAAAATACAATCCGCTTTTTGAATTGTGCTTAGACGATGAGCAATAGCGATCGTTGTCTTGCCCCTAGATAATCTGGTAAGGGCATCTTGGATCTGCCGTTCGCACACTGTATCTAGGGCAGAAGTTGCTTCATCCAGCAGCAGGATAGGAGCTTGTTTTAAAAAAGCTCGGGCCAAAGCTATGCGCTGACGCTGACCCCCAGATAATTTAAGCCCATGGGGGCCTACGGGAGTGTTATATTGCCCAGGAAGCTCCATGATAAATTCGTGGGCGTAGGCTCTTTTAGCCGCATCCTGGACATCGCCAAGTGAAGCACCAGGTATTCCATAACGGATGTTTTCTGAAACCGTCTGGTCAAACAAAGAGATTTCCTGCCCCACAAAGGCAATATTTCGCCTAAGTTCATCGGCAGAAATATTTTGAAGATCCAGAGGTCCCAGTAAAATATTTCCTTGCGTGGAATAATAAAACTTTAGCAGCAACTGAAACAAGGTGCTTTTACCCGCTCCGCTGGGCCCCACCAAAGCGTTAAAACGCTGTTTATGAAAGGTACAAGAAAAATCTTTAAAAACGGGAATACCAGAGTCTTCTAGATCTTCTTGATAAGAAAAAGAAAGGTTCTGAATGCTAATATCTTGCTGAAAGACAGTAGGGTCTGTGAACGAAGTTATTATTCTGACTTCTTCCTGCACAATAGGAATGTCCAAGATATTAAAAAAGCGTTGCAGGGCAGCAAGCCCAACTTGCAGACGCGCATTAAACTGTAATAAATTCTTTAAAGGACGATAAATCAACAGCAACGCGGTAATAAATGCCATAAAGCCTCCGGTCGTCTGAGACCCTTGAATAACTTTGCTGCCTCCGTAAAAAATAATGACGCTGATGGCAACACCGGCCAAAGTCTCTACAAAAGGATGCAGTAACCCTTGCAAGCGACATACTTTTAGATTTTGACACTGAATAACACTTAATGTTTGATGAAGATGTTGAATTTCTTGATTTTGAGTACAAGCAGCTTTCACCAAAGTGATGTTTTGAAAAATTTGTTGAAAAAAGCTGTTTAGTGTGCCGACGTTTTTTTGAATAGTTAGAGACAGAGAACGAATTTTACGACTGCAGTAAACCAATGGAATAGCCAAAAGGGGCAAGCCAATTATTGAAACTCCCCACAAAAAAAAGTTTTCCTGAATCATCACCGCTGTCAACGCAAACACCATCACCAAATCTCGTCCAATTCCGCTGATGATCTGTAACATCCCGTCTTGCACAATTTGAATATCGTTCATTAAAGCCGAAGAAAGAGTCGCTTCGTGGCGTTTGCGAAAAAATTTCACTTCTAAGAATATCAGGTGAGAAAAAAGTTTTTCTCGCAGTTCTCGGGCCATATTTTGACTAACACTTTCCAAACATACTGCTGCAATATATTCACATATTCCCTTGGTCAAGAAAATAAAAAAGACACTTAAGGCCACGTAAACCAACAGATCCTGACGGTGCCCTATAAAAATATCATCTACGATAGGCTTTAAACTTTTGGCTAAAAAAGCCGTAGTGGCGGCATTGACCCCCAAAGAAATCACTCCTAACGATAGAGGACGCCAACGCCTAAAGATATGGGCCTTTAGAAGGTATCGAATTAAAAACCAAGAACTTTTAGAATCAGAATGACGTGAAGAGGACAAGTGTTTGCTTTTAGGATTTTATTAGACACTATAGCAGGATCTTAGAAAAAATTAAAAGTAACAGGACTTTGATTTCAAATCATTTTAAGACTGCTCTTATAAGCAACTATTGGAAACGTAAAAGAGGTTCTGTAAAAAAGCATCATCATGCTGCACAGTCTACCGGACTTGTGTGCTTTCATTTCAGGACATGATTGTAATATTATGGGTACCCAGAGGTACCGTTTCCGTTAGAGAAGTTGCATGGGGGTCTTTTTTACCCCTATGACTACCACAGCCCAAACTACGCTTATTTGATAATTCTTTCAGGGCTCTTGTAGGGTATAATTTAAGTAAATTTATATCCTGATATTCACGATCACCTCTTCAGCACTTCCAGCGTTAACCGTCCAAATGACCCATAGCACCAGAGATATTTAAAGCATAGGAACTGGATTTAAAAATGCCGCCCCAATGCCATCAAGAGCTGCCGGTTCAATTCCTCCTGCAGTAAAAAGCCGCCCCAACTTGTCATGTCGTTGATTGAAGAAGATCCCCTTACAACAATGCCAGAAAACTCATTGTTTATCGTTTTTACATATTCCAGAAGGTAACAGAAGATACATATGATGAGGCCGCTTGTAAGTTAATATCTATCTATTTTACAGTTTAAAGGAATTTTGGAGGCTTTTTTTCAAAGGATGCCGTTGGTCCGTTTGCAAAGACAAATATAATCATATCGTATCCCCTTTATCTACGGCTTACGGGAGTATTGCCTCTTGCTGCGCGTATAACCAACATTATACCAAAAGCGGGGCTCTTACTTATAACGCTCTCTTCTCAAAGCCCTCAAGAAGGATTTTTCTTAAAAATAGGATTCAATACTTTTTCTATTAACAACGCCAAAGCTCCATTTCCAAAAATATTGGCACACGTGATAATGGGGTCCAGCAAGATATAAAGAGTTGTAATCAGAAGACTCATTTCCGTTGTAAAACCCAGGTACTTTTCCAAAATAGGGGTCATCACCAAAATACCTCCCCCTGGCACGGCGGCAACGGAAAATTTTGCCACCATAAAAAAGAAAGCAAAGATCAGATATGTAACAAAGTCTGGTAACGGAAAATTAAAATTTTGCAACACTGCATACGCTAAAACTGGGATTCCAATACAGTCCCCCACCAAGTGGATGTTTGAAATACTGGACACAACTCCTTTAGCAATATCCTTATTCTGGCTGTTTTTTTCAGTCCCTTGTAAAGTCAGCGGCAAGCTGACAGCGCTAGACATAGTCACCAACCCACTAAGCCCTGCGGGTAACATATTTTTCATGTACCTCAATGCTTTTGAAGCATTACCTTCTGCTGTTAAAAGATATAAACCAAAAATGTAAACCAGCTGTCCCAAGGCAATCATTAAAAAAACCACCGAATAATCTTTAACAAATGACGTCAGGTGCCCTTCAGATTTAATTTTAATAATAAAACCAATGATTAAAAAAGGTAACACAAATTCTACGCTTTTGGTTAATCCACGCAATATTCTTTTTAAAATCTGTAACACCGTGTTTCCACTGCCTGGGGAAATGCGAAAAGCGACAGCCCCTAAAAGCATTCCAGAAATCAGAGCCCATTCGTTAGGGATCGGAGATTTGAATTCCAAACTCCATAACGGAGTTAAAGAGTTTTCTGGATTCTGAAAAGTGAATTTAGCCAAAGACAGAAAGCTGGCACCCAGCCCTAAAAGACCTCCTGTAAGCGTCGTGATGAAATTGGAACTGCACACACACAAAAAAAGAGCGCCTAAAAAATAATGGCTTTTATCTTTGAAGTCAAAAAAGCTCTTAAACATCACGCATACAATCATCAACGGAATCATAAACAAGATCCCACTTTTCACCAAAAGGCTGATGGCATAAAGGGCTTGCTTCAAAGGCAATGATAAAAAAGGTTCGGCAATTAAAGAAAAGATGATGATAAATGGCAATGAGCCTAACATGCTGAGAACATTTTTTCTCATGGTTAAAGTAAATAAAACAATCGGGGCCTAGTGTAATCCGTGATCCTGTTCTAGATCAAGGGGACAACAATCACTTTATTAATAAGGCAAAGGGTCATTGACTTTTTTTAGGGGGCTTTTATAATAAAAGAACATTATGGAAAATGAGAATAAATGGCACGTATTGCGGGTGTAAGCATCCCTATCAAAAAAAATCTGTTTTCGGGATTATTGTGTATTCACGGAGTAGGTCCCTTCAGAGCCAGGGAGATTTGTTCAACATTAAATTTGGATATCGGTCGCAGGATTTCTTCTTTGACTGAAAAAGACGTGTTAGAGATCAGAGAGCTGATTGAAAAAGAGTATGTGGTGGAAGGAGAGCTCCGCGCAGAAGTTATGTCCAATAAAAGACGGTTGATGGATCTAGGCTGTTACCGAGGCTTGAGGCATCGTAAGGGATTGCCTGTCCGTGGTCAAAGAACACACACAAACGCCAGAACTCGTAAGGGTAAGGCTGTGGCCATCGCAGGTAAAAAGAAGTAAAAGTCTGTTCAGGGGAGTATATGGCAAAAGTAGTTTCTAAAGGTCGTAAATCGGCCCGAAAAAATGTGGTATCGGGAATTGCCCACATTCATTCGTCTTTCAATAATACAATGATCACAATCACGGATATGAAAGGCGACACAATCGCGTTTTCTTCCGCGGGCTTAAAAGGATTTTCTGGATCTAAAAAATCCACTCCTTACGCAGCCCAGATGGCAGGGGAAGATGCAGCAAAAAAAGCGCAAGTACATGGTCTGAAAAATATCGAGGTCTATATAAAGGGCTTAGGGTCGGGCCGGGAAGCAGCTGTTCGGGCTTTGCACAGCTCAGGCCTAGAAGTAAAGTTAATCAGGGAGTGTACTCCTGTGGCGCACGGTGGATGTAAGCCACCTAAACAAAGACGCATTTAAAGTAAGGGGGAGTCTTTTTATGGCTGAGGCAATAAAAGCAAAAACTTGGAATGAACTGATCGCTCCATACCGTGTAGAGTTTGCTCGTGAAACCAACGAAGAATTTGTAAAGTCTGTTACTGTAGAACCTTTGGAAAAAGGGTTCGGGGTCACTCTGGGGAATGCGATGCGTCGCGTCCTGCTTTCTTCTTTGAAAGGTTCGGCAATTACATCGGTAAAAATCAATGGAGTTTCCTTAGAGTTTTCTACCATCAACGGTGTTTATGAAGATGTAGCGGACATCATTTTAAATTTAAAAGGGGTGCGTTTACGTCTGGCAGAAGACGGACCACGGGTATTTCATCTTTCTGTTCAAGGGCCTTGTGTTGTGACAGCAGGAATGATCCAGTGCGAAGATTCTTTGCACATTTCTAATCCTGAGCATCTTATTTGTCGTATCAATGAAGATGTTTCTTTCGAAATGAGTCTAACAGTTCAAAATGGCAGAGGTTATGTAAGTGCCGAGCACTTTGCATCTCCAACAATTGGAGATATTCCTTTGGATGCATGGTTTAGCCCTGTCAAAAAGGTCTCTTTTGTAACAGAAAGTGTTCGCGTAGGACAATCCACAGACTATGATAGCCTGATTATCACTGTCCAAACGGATGGCACTGTGACTCCAGAAAAGGCGTTAAGTGAGGCCTCGGTCATTTTGCGTGAAAAATTGGAAGTTTTTTCAGTAGGGGCGGATATTCAAGACAAACCCGAAGGCGCTGCTCTGGAATCTCAGGGTAAAGCACCTGTCTTCCCTTCCGTTTTTGATAAGCAGATCACAGAGTTAGATTTAGGTGTGCGTTGTTTGAATTGCTTACGTAGCGAAGGCATTGTTTACGTGGGTGATCTGGTGCGTAAAAAAGAATCAGATCTAATGAAAACACCCAATTTCGGAAAGAAATCTTTGGGAGATATTATGAATGTTTTGGCCAGTATGGGGTTATCCCTGGGCATGAACTGTGAAGGATGGCAGGCTGCCGATCACAGAAATGATAAAAAGTAACAAAAATTAGGAGGGTATAATGAGACATAATATGGCGCATAGGAAATTTGGAAGAACCACGAATCAACGTAAAGCGTTGCTTCTGGGTTTGACTAAATCTCTGATTGAAAAAGAGCAAATTGTTACGACATTACCAAAGGCTAAAGATTTAAGGCCTATCGTAGAAAAGCTTATAACGTTTGGAAAATTAAATGATTCCTTGCATGGAAGACGCTATCTGTTGTCAGTACTTAGAAGTTCAGAAGCTTGTAACAAGGTCTTAACTGTGTTATCTAAGCGGTATAATGAACGGCCAGGGGGTTACCTGCGAATTGTAAAAGCTGGCTTTCGTCAAGGTGATAATGCACCTATGGCAGTAGTTCAATTTGTTTAATAAATTTGGTATAGAAGATTAGTATGTCTAAAAACTTTTATGATGTTTTAGGCGTTTCTCCGCAAGCCAGTGCTGATGAACTCAAAAAGGCTTACAGGAAATTAGCGCAAAAATATCATCCCGATAGAAATCCAGGAGACGCAGAGGCAGAACGTAAGTTTAAAGAAATCTCGGCAGCGTATCAGGTTCTTAGCGATCCTCAACGCCGAGCTTCTTACGACCAGATGGGACATTCTGCCTTTGAACAAGGGATGGAAAGTGGAGGTTTTTCCGGCTCTTCTGGCTTTGGAGACTTTTCTTCTATTTTCGATGAGATTTTTTCTTCTTTTACATCAGGAGCCTCTGGACACCGAGCGCCGGAAAAAGGGGGAGATATTTTTCTGCAACTTTCTTTAAGTTTAGAAGAAGCTTTTTCTGGAGTTGAAAAAACTGTCCAGTTTCCTAGCTATGTAGCGTGCGGAACTTGCGGCGGAAATGGCTGTGAAAAAGGCAAATCACCGGTTACCTGTTCCAGCTGTCAAGGTAGAGGAGAAGTTTTGATGGGGAATAGTTTCTTTACTGTTCGTCAAACCTGCCCAAAGTGCCGAGGAGAAGGACAAATTATTGTCAATCCATGCAAAAGTTGTAAAGGAACTGGAAGAACTCGTCAGGAAAAGTCTTTGGACATTAAAATTCCTGCTGGTATTGATGATGGAGATCAAGTCCGTATGGCAGGAGAGGGTGATGCAGCTCTACGCGGCGGTCACCGAGGAGATCTGTATATTAAGATTTCCGTGAAACCTCATGAGCTTTTTGAAAGAAAACGCTCTGATCTTTTTATGAAGTATCCTTTGTCTATCAGCCAAGCTGCTCTAGGGGGAAGAATTGAAATTCCAACCATTGATGGAGGGCAAGTTTCTTTAGATCTGAAGGAAGGTGTGCAATTTGGTCAACGTTTTCCCATTAAAGATAAGGGCATGCCTGTTGTAGGCCGTTCCAGCAGAGGCACATTGTATGTAGCAGCAGAAGTATATGTACCTTTGAATTTAACGGATAAGCAAAAAGAACTTTTAAGAGCTTTTGAGGAAGAAGAAGGCAACAAGACTCCAGAAGCAGAAGGTTTTTTTTCTAAGATAAAAGCATTTTTTAAAAATTTATAAAATAATTTTTTGATCAAATTACTAAAAAGTTTTTCCAATGTTTTTATTTTATATAAGTTATTTATATAAAACAGGGGAACTTTTGGGATTATTGGTTAAATGAGCTGTAAATTTATTTCACTTCCTTAATCTTTTTTACCTCATGGAAAAATAGAGTTTTAGCTCAAAAAAGTTTTATTTTTGAAATATTAAATCTTGTCGTGCTTTTTTATTTAAAAAAAATTAATAAGTCCCTTGTAGAAACTGACAATACAGAAAATGAGTATTTTCCACGTAAACTTCATTTTTTATGCTTAAACACGTTCATCACAAATCTATTTTGATAACATTATATTAAGCACACTTATTACTCTTAATCTGTTCTGACTTTATAAAGATCAACATTTGGTGTATACATAACTTTACTTTTGTTAGAGGCTAAATGCTCTTCCCGAATTAAATTTCTTTTTTCATTCTGAATCTGAAATACTTGACGCCAAATTTGATTATATCTGTACCAGTTTGAACCATGTTGAATAAAAAAATGTTCTTTTTCCATCACAGAATAAGCCCACTGTTTAGGATTCTGGCCCCTAATTTTACCTTTTAAAGAATGATCTGTTAACCAAACAAGAATTTGAAAAGTTTGTGATGTATTGTTTTGAATTTGTAAGTCTACATAATTCCAAAACACAGCACTCCCACTGCCAAAAGGAAGCACACGCCCTTGATCAGGGAATGGATCGAAACTGTGGGTACTGCGTTGTATAACCTCCAAAGGCGTATGCCAAGTCATCCAGTTCAACAGATTAGATAACTGACAGAGACCCCCGGCAATTCCTGCCCTGGCAACTCCGCGATGAAGCTCCATTCCTTCCAAATATCCTTTTTTCTCTGTTGGACGTCCCACTAACCTCCAAAAAGAAAAAATTTGCCCAGGTTTAATCAAAACTCCATTAATTTTAGAAACAGCAATGGAAAGATTTGTTATTTTATTAATCTGCCAACGATGGTACTCTGGGCTATCTTGATAATTTTTAATCAATTTAGAACTGTGCTTTATATAACGAAAAGGAAACAATTCTACGCTTTTTGAAAGTGCATATTGATGAGGATAAAAATACCATTTTCCCATTCTTAAAAGCCGCTTATGCCACACCCTAGCCCAATAAATAAAAGCGCTTTTTTGAATTAACAATAAATATAATTTTTTAAGAATACTACAGTCTACTATACCAGCGCATTTTAAATTTTTCTAGAATTATAGGTCTTCTTTATCACTATTGTGTTGTGATTTTAATTGTCCTTCCGGTACCAAGACCAGACCATTCTCTTTGCTTTTTTCGTCTTTAGGATCCGCCTCTGATAAAAAATATGGAACTATTTCTTTAATTTCTTGAAGAGCACCATTTGGGTCGGTCAAAATTTGAACTTCTTCAGATACTAAGATTGGATGATCCCGCTCCTCAATCTTCTCATTCTTTAATTGTTGAAATTGATTAGAAGCAAAGAACTCTTCTATTTTTAAATTGTTAGAGTCTGGTTTCCAATGATGCTGTGATATTAAACTGTCTTGTGGTAAAGAAATTTCTATAGATTTTTTTTCTTCCTGTTTTTTTTCAGCAATTTTTTTAAAAAGATACCTTTTTTTATATAAGTTTTCAACTTGTTCTAACGATTGCATTTCCAAAGATTCTGCTTTTGATCGTAATAAGCCAGATAAAGTATTCCATACCTCCTGCGATTCCTGTGACTGGTCTTGTAAAAAAGTCACCTGTTTAGCGTTTGAAAATAACACGTCACTCTCTTTCCAAAAATTATTAATTTTTTTTAAAGAGTTTTTTTCAGAATTGTAAAAAAGGAACCAGCCAGAAAACTGATTCCAGATCTCTGGTTCAATACACTCAACGATACCCAATGGGAAAAGTATAATCCATTGAGATTGAGGAAGATTAAAAAACTTTTTAGCTTCGGGAAGAGTTTTCAAAAACTCCTCTCTTGTTTCCGGATTCCAAATTTTTTTAAAAAGAGAAGTCGACATTTTTATAATATTTAAAATAGATTTTTTTAAAATCCTGGAATCAAGATGATAATTCGCACAATTATCAATTTCTATAACAAATGTTTTTTTACTAGAACCTTGTATAAAGTAGCAATCATATTTACTGCTCTGAGCTTTTATAGAAGGAAGAAAAGAGCTTTGATTAGGAATAATATTGCTGACTTGATAATTAATCTCTTGATCCCCCTCTTGAGCTATAGGACGAATAGATTTACCTGCCCCAAAAGGACTTGTGACGATGATTTTTCCATCTCCTTGCACAAACAAATTTTGGAATTCTAGAGGTAAGGAAAAAGCAGGGGGGACGCTAGTGGGAAATTGAAGTAAATCTCCTTCTTTTCCCTCTAGATTCAAAAGTAACACTTGGGGATCACGGCGATCAGTAGAACTTAAATGCATTAAACCCCATATTTTGTCTTCTTGGGGAAAAAAATCTCTTAAATAATAATCAAAATCTTGTCCCTGATCAGTATTAAAGACCTGCAAAATCTTCCCATTTCCAAAAGGATCAATATAATACAGACCACGATTCCCGGATAAATCCTTAGCTACCACTCCCAAACCATTATACAAAGGCTTTACAGACCAAATCGTTGAAAATTTAAGTTTATTAGAAATAAGTTTGTTTTTCTTTTCTAGAGTTTCTTGTTTTTTTTCTGCATTATAAGAAAAAACACTTTTTTGATCCGATAAAAGAATTTTTGTCCCTATTATCCATCCTTTTAATGGATTAAAAGGTACAGCGGAATAATCGCATTCACAAACTTCCTTAGTCTCACCTTGCACAGAAGCTCTGTAAACCTTCAATTTTTCAGGAAATTGACGAACATAATAAATAAAATCAGGATTTGGATACGTTTCTTGAAGAAAACTTAAATCCTGGCCTGGATCTTTCAAATAACTGAAAAATTCCCAACCATTTTTCGTAGCAGGGTTTTCCTTGTTAATGTAAATCTGGCCATTTTCAAGAGCTGCTAAAATATGACCATTGGGCCTGACATAACAATCCAGAATTTTCCAACCTGGGCGGAACGGAACTACTTTTTTCTTCCAGAGTTTTCCTTCTAGTGCACTAAAAGTGGTTAATGTACTTGTTTCATGACAAAACCGCCAGATAACGTCCTGGCAAAACCACTCCTTGTCCGAAGCCTGCAGTAAAGGAGTACTAAGAACAACCCAAAGAAAAGCTTTTGCCAGCATACTCATGCATTATTTCTCCCTGAAGCGTATCCTTCCTTTACTCATATCATAGGGACTGACTTCTACTGTCACTTTGTCCCCTCGTAGAACACGGATTTGAAATTTACGCATATTACCAGAAATATGCGCCATGATCACATGACCTGTTTCGCTCAAGCGTACCAGAAATTGAGCGTTGGGCAAACACTCCTCTACAATACCCGCAAATTCTAAGAATCCTTCTTTCGCCACGCCTCTGTCTTTTGATTATATTAAAAGTAATTTTAGTTTATGGATTTTAGCATGAGATGTCTAGTTTTAAAGAAATAAAAACCCATCGATAAAAAAAACAATAAACTCTCATTTTAAAAGGTACACTTTTCTTAAAAAATAAAAATATTAACAATTTCAAAATAATAATTGTTTAATATTCTGTATAATATTTAAATCTCATAATGCGCCTATTTTTATCAAATTGAACTATAAATACCTTATCAGGTTTATCAGGAGGATTTAACTCATTCAGATCTTTCTAATTTCAAATTTTTAAAAAACGATTACTTTTATTTTTTATGGACAAAACCCCGTCAAAGTACATCCCAATTCTTCATCTTTTAAATCAATTCCATACTTATAAATAGAGGCTCTGTGGTATTTGCCTGATTGCATCTCTAAATCACATCCTGAATCGAATGAAATCTGATCTGGTTTGCCATCCCATTGCGTCCCTTAAATCAGCCAAGAAATTTGCATAAAAGGTTGGAAAAAATTTCTGTCATCTTAGACAAAAAATGCGATTCTGAGGTAGAACACTGGGTTGGTGCTTGCATCGTAACATCATCTAAGCGTAAGTTTACTTCTTGCCACAAGTCTGCCTTAAAAGGCTCTAAAGCATCTTGGTTTACCTCAAAATCCCAAGAATTATTCCAAAGAATTTGTTCTAGATTGTTTTTAGAAAAACTCATACGAGCCTTAAAAGGCAACGCATTTTGGATGCCACAAGACACCATGCACAGCGCTGCAAAAAATTTCGTAACAATTTACATTTAAAAATTTTCTAATACTCTATAATAAATTTTATCATATTACATTAGTTCTTAATAAAAAACATCTTGCAATTTTTTACACAATTTAAAGCTAACTACCAGATTTTCCCTAGTTTTTGATCTTAAAAAAAGAGATAATAATTACAGTTATTTCTTATACTGGTTTTTGTGACTCTTCCTTATAAACAAATGGCCGATGCCATCCGAATCTTAGTCATGGACGGCGTAGAAAATGCAGGTTCGGGACATCCTGGGATGGCCATGGGAATGGCAGACGTCATGGCTGTTTTAGCCTCAGATTTTTTAAAGTTTAATCCATTGGACATTCAATGGGCGGATCGGGATCGCTTGGTTTTATCAGCAGGGCATGGTGCTATGTTACTGTACGCCACGTATTTTCTTTTAGGCGTCGGTGAAATGACTTTAGAGCAAATCAAAACCTATAGAAAGTGGGGCAGTTTGACTCCGGGACATCCGGAATACCATCACACGCCCGCCGTAGAGGTAACGACAGGCCCGTTGGGGCAGGGTGTTGCAAACGCAGTAGGGATGGCTTTGGCTGAAAAGCTTTTATCTGAAGAATTTGGCTCTGAGCTTAGTGATCATTACACCTATGTCATAGCCGGAGATGGGTGTTTAATGGAAGGTATTTCTTACGAAGCGCTTTCCCTGGCAGGTCATTGGCACTTGTCTAAACTGATTGTACTGTTTGATGACAACAGGGTCACCATTGATGGTTCTACAAATTTGTCCCGCAGTGAAGACGTAAAAAAGCGTTTTGAATCTTGTGGCTTTACAGTTTTATCCGCAGATGGACATGATTACAGAGATATTAAAAAAACGCTGCAAGAAGCCAGAGGCAGTCATAGCCCTTGCGTCATCATGTTTCGCACCCAAATTGGTTATGGGTCACCTTCTAAGATGGGACACTGCGGCGTACACGGCTCTCCGTTAGGGACGCAAGAAATTAACAAGGCTAGAGAGTTTTTAAATTGGCCGTACACAGAATCTTTTTTCATCCCGCAAGATCTTCTTCAGGTATGGCGGACATGTTGGAAACCCTGCACTGAAACAGCATATCAGGCTTGGCAAAACACTCTGAAGAACCATCCTAAAAAAGAGGATTTTTGCAATGCATTAACAGACAATGTGTCAAAAGATGCCTTCAAAGCCTTGGAAGATTTGAAAAAAAAATGGTGTCAAGAGCCTGTCTCTTTGGCAACCAGAAGTGCTTCTGGAATGGTGATTAAGACAATTTATGCGCAAACAAGGCTAATAGGTGGGGCGGCAGACTTAAAAGAATCCACATGTACCGGACAGCTAGGAGAAGTAGGCGAAAAAGGGGCACGTCCTTTTATCTATTATGGCATTCGGGAACACGCTATGGCGGCCATTATGAATGGCCTTGCAGCGCACAAAGGGTACTTACCGTATGGGGGCACTTTTTTGGTTTTTTCTGACTATGCCCGGCCAGCTATTCGACTATCTGCATTGATGAAACTGCCGGTGATTTATGTGATGACTCATGATTCTATTGGCTTGGGGGAAGATGGTCCAACTCATCAACCCGTCGAGCACCTCATTTCTTTAAGGGCCATACCTAATTTACAAGTATTACGCCCTGCGGATGCAATTGAAACCGCCGAGTGCTGGGAAATGGCTCTGCGATATCAAGGGCCTTCTTTATTATGTCTTAGCCGTCAGGCACTACCTTCTGTAAGGCATCATAACATCACAGAAAATCTGTGTGCAAAGGGGGCCTATGTACTTGAAACCAGTGGTCCCGGGCCATGGGATTTGGAATTCTGGGCGACTGGCTCGGAAGTCAGTTTAGCCAAAGAGGTCGCAACCGCCGTAGGTCGTTCTTATCGCCTCATTTCAGCGCCGTGTTGGGAGGCTTTTTTCCAGCAGCCAGTCTCTTATCAGAAAAGCCTTTTTTCTGATAACAGTTTGCGAGTTTCTATCGAAGCAGGTTCCACCTGGGGCTGGGATCGTTTTACAGGGGAACATGGTCTTTGCTTTGGGCTTGATCATTTTGGTGCTTCAGGAAAACCAGCAGTTTTGTATCATGAATTTGGTCTGTCGGTTCAAGCGATTCGGGAAAAAATTTTAAAAAAATTACCCTAACAAGAAGGAGTCATTTCTGTTAGGGGAGAGAAATAAAAAATTTTTACAGGTAGTACAGTTGTGTCATTGTCTTATTGTTTAACAAATTTTTTGTATTTATTCACATTGGTCTGATCGATAACAAGCCAATCACCGCTGTACTTAATATTATCCATATTATGAATTTTTGGATTAAACGACTGATAGGAAGCGTCTTTTTCTATCATATCACTGTCCTTTTTACTTGAATCATTCCAAAATCCTACCAATTTACCACAAACGGCATTCGTAACAGTAGGGTTTATGGGTTAATTATTTTTATCTTGAATAGAATGAATTAAAAATCCATTTTTTGTAGAGTATTTTTTATTTGTTTGTTGTGTAAATTGACGCTCGGGAAGCCCGCAAACTTCATCATTTTGATTGGCTAGAATAGACAAATCTTTTTTATCTTCGTTTTCTATAACAAAAATATAACCATTGTTTATAAAATCTTTTTCATTTTCTTTCTTAGAATCAAAAGGAACAAAATTTAGTTTATTGACTTCATCCATACTAGAGTTTTGAAGTGGATTTTCAGCACGATGTGTCACTTCACCACAGACAAGCTCTTCGTTCTTGTCCCGCATCGTATTAAGATTTTTAAGAAATTTACTATTTAAGCGCTGCGCAACCCAATTCAATTTTCCATCTTTAGGTAAGCCAGGAAGAACAGCTAAGCCATTTTTGGTACCATAGTATTGATTTTCGTAAGTATTTAAAACCTTTTTTGGGACTCCGCAAATTTTTATTCTTTCACCTAAAACATCTGATTTCCAAAAGATACATATAAACATTAATAATAAATAAGATTTTTTCATTTTTTATATTTAAGATATAACATATCTAAGTTTACAATTATTTTTTAAAAGCACCGTTAAGATCCACAGCAAAACATATCATTTTTGAATCTTAATTAAAATGAATAATTTAAAAAAACATCTTTTATAATGAAAATATAGATTGTCAATCAGTTCACTTTGAAAAAATAGCCTCCACCTTTTGATCTTTAAGGTAAAAATCAAGAGAGTTCTGGAGGTTCTATTTTACCTATGATGCTAATTTTTTTACTTCTGAGCGTCATTTTTAACAGGATCAATTGCAACTTCTAGGGCCTCATTATTTTTAGCATCTTTATTCACTACGCCTAAACTTTTACCACACATAATGTTTTCACTTTCTTGACGCAAAGCATTGATGTTACTTAATTTTTTGCTAAAACCACTAAAACCAAAAGCTCCTGTAAACTTTGAAAAAGCATCTAACTTACCTTGTTTAGCTTCTTGAGGATTAATCAGGACTGCATTTGGATTATCTTGAAAATTTTTCTTTTCCTCCTCACTCAAATCTCTGACTTTTTTTCCACAAATTAAAGTATTTTTGGAAGAAACACCCCTGGCTTTATTAATACTTCTTAACGAATCAGCCTCTTCATCGAATCCTAAAGATTTAAAAAGTTTTGAGGTGTAAAAAAGTTTACCTTCTTTTTCTGCCATCGCTGAATCTGATGTTAAAAGCATTGCAAATAGTACTGTTAA
Source organism: Alphaproteobacteria bacterium 40-19 (assembly GCA_001898075.1). Classification (GTDB taxonomy): domain Bacteria; phylum Pseudomonadota; class Alphaproteobacteria; order Holosporales; family Holosporaceae; genus 40-19. Next base: position 247,651 of record MKSD01000001.1, on the reverse strand, counting down.
TAAATAAGGTTTTTTCATCATATTTTTATTTTAGAATTTAATATTAATATTATACGTATTTTTATTAAAAAAAACATTAAAATTAAAAATAAAATATTTAAATAAAAAAAGCAAAAAATCTCTGGTTTTGATTTTAAAATTTTTTATGTAAAACACTTTTTTTGTGCATGAGGCATTCTACAGGAAAAATGAAGGGGGTGTTTTTTAGTTAATGCGTTGGTAACTGGTATTTAATTCTTATTAAATGGTAAAAAAGTTGCTTGTGAAATCCACGCTATGGTATCCAATAAACGTACTCTTTAGATTTATCAACGGTAAATCAAGCCAAAGGAGCTGCATGAAACTGCTGTGGAAAAAACTTAACCCCTTTGAAAAAGAACGACAAAAGCCCAGTGGATCTCTGGCGCTTATTGCCGATCACCCTGTCTGGATGGGATATCAGGACAGTTACGAAGAACACGCTCACAACGGCTATAGAAGAAATAGCATTGTGTATAGATGTGTTAATTTAATTGCTCAATGCATTTCTTCGGTGAAATTGTGTGTGCAAAAAGACGGGCAGCTGGTCAAAGACCACCCCATTTTAAAATTATTATCTAACCCCAACACCTTGCAAACAAACTATTGTGACTTTATGCAAACATTAATTTCGCATTTGTTACTTTCAGGCAATGCCTTTATCCAATTAGTGGGTGAAGAGCTGTACATTTTAAGACCGGACCGTGTAAAAGTCCTTTTAGGAAAAGACGGTTTCCCTGCAGCTTATGAGTACCGCGTAGGAACACATTGTCAACGACTGACTATAAGTGATTTTTCGGATGCCTCTTCTGTTTTACATATTAGTTTGTTTAATCCTTTGGATACTCACTGGGGACAAAGCCCGCTGACCGCTGCATCGTCTTTGATTTCGTTTCGAAATCAAGCTTTGGAACACAATGCTGCGATCCTTGAAAACGGTGGCCGACCTTCAGGTCTTTTAATTGTGGACACTGAACAAGAAATGACAGCTCCACAACGCGAACAGCTTAGGGAAGACCTGGAAAACCTTTACGCGGGCAGAAAGAACGCTGGCCGGATGATGGTATTGGAAGGAAAATTCCGTTGGGAAACTTTGGGCATATCACCCAAAGATATGGACTTTTTAAAAGGTCAAGAAAAATCTGGCCGTGAAATTGCCCAGGTTTTTGGAATTCCACCTGTTTGTATTGGAATTAAAAGTGAAAATGAAAGTTTTTTAAGTTATAAAGAAGCTCGCCTGCATATGTGGGAAGATACTATCTTGCCCCTTTTACAATACGTCCTAGAACATTTAAATCAATGGTTTTTTTCCTTGTATGGAAAAGAAGTCCATTTAACCTTTAACAAAGATAGCATTGATGCTTTGTCAGTAAAAAGAGACGAACTGTGGGACCGAGTCAACAAAGCAGAATTTCTAACCATTAACGAAAAAAGGAGCCTTTTAGGTTTGCCTCATTTATCTGAAACCCAAATAACCCAGCTGGCATATTCTTCTGCCTCTGCTTAAACCCTCTGTTTTTATTTTGACAATCTTATAATCTTAGCGCTTTCAAAAAGTGCTAGAAAGGGAAAGCTTTGCAAGATAGTTTCATTTTAAAAACAGAACACATTCCATTTGAAATAAGAGCCCAACATTCAATGAACTTACTACACCAACACTGTTTCTGCATCAAAGCGACAGATGATGCACCTGGATTTTCTGGTCATTTTTCTGGTTATGCAAGCACGTTTGAACAAGACCGTGACAGAGATCGAATTCTGCCTGGATCTTTTCAAGAAACTTTAACAAAATGGCAATCAGAAGGAAGGTTCCCACATGTTTATTCAGAACACGATCCTTATGAATTCATCGGCATCTGCACGTTGTTGAAGGAAGATGAAAAAGGATTATACATCGAAGGTAAATTACTGATTGACCACATCCAAAAAGCTGCAGAAGTTTATCAAGCTTTGAAAAAAGGACTCAATGGCCTTTCAATAGGATTTTATGTTAAAAAATCTTATCGTCAGGGGAATATTCGCTTTATTTCCCAAGTTGATCTGAAAGAAATTTCAATTGTCCAAGAGCCCTGCAACCAAGAAGCACGCATTGGGGAATATAAAGCCTCTTTCCAAGAGGTTTTTCGCTCTTTACAGCGGCTGAAAAACGTTTTAAAAACCCATTAATTTTATAGGAGCAAAACATGTCTGTTTATAATGAATTAAGTAAAACTATCGAAGAGTTATCCTGCGCATTTGAAACTTTTAAGCAAGTTAACGACCAGAGGTTAAAAGACTTAGAGGAAAAGAAATCTGTTGATTCTCTGGATTTAGAAAAACTTGAAAAACTTCATCAGACTCTGGACCAAGCTCAGATGAAAATGCAAACCCTGAAAACTGCATCAAAAAGGCCTATGATTGAAAACCCAGAAGGGGGTTCTTGCCCAGAACAGATGCAACACAAGAAATTGTTCTTAGATTATCTTAAAAATGGTTATCAAGAAGACCTGAAAAAGTTCGAGCAAAAAACTCTTTCCCATCTTCGACCGGAGGAAGGAGGATTTTTGCTCCCAGAATCTTGGGTACAAGATATCATTAAAAACGTCCAAGGAAATTCAGTTTTACGCTCTATATCTAAAGTGGTTTCTACTTCTTTATCCACATCTTATGATCTGATCATTGACCGTAGTGATGAAAATTGTATTCAGTGGGGGGACGATGTTTCGGAAGAAATGCAAAAAAGCGGAAGTAACACTCCTAAGTTTGATAGAGTGCGTTTCCCTTTGTTTCCTATGTGCTACCGCCCAAGAATTACACCGGAAATGCTGCATGATACCAAGATCGATCTGGAACAATGGTTAATTGGATCCGCCAGCCAAAATATGGCCGCAGCAGAAAATAAAGCCTTTTTCCACGGAGATGGCAAAGGACAGCCTTATGGAGTTATCACTGCTGTGAAAGATAAACTCCTCACCGCAAAAGAAGAAGAGAAGTTTGATGATAAAAAATTAGAAGAGTATTTGTTAGAACTACCTCACCGAATTGACCCAACTTTTTTGTCTCAGGCTCATTGGGTAATGTCTTCTAGCACCCTGCGTAAAGTACGTTCTATTAAAGGAACCAACGGGTATTTACTGTGGCAACCTTCTGCTGTTAATCAAAAAACATCTTTGATGGGATATGACGTGGTGGTTTCTGATCTGGTAGAAGATGGAACAAAAGCAAACTCAGTCCCTCTTTTGTTTGGAAACTTCGCGGAAGGCTTTTTAATCATAGACAGCCAACATATGGAGATTCTACGAGATAACTACACTGTTAAACCTTTGATTGAACTTTATATGCGTCGCAAAGTTGGATCCGGAGTGCGCAGAGCAGGAGCTCTGACCGCTCTTATGTGTAAGAATTAATTTTTATCATGCATTCAACTAAACCCCTTACATCTTTCTGAGTTAGAAAAAAAGGGAGGGTCGTTTACCTTTCCTTGCTTTTGGATAATGCAGACATTTGCGTAGCTCACCCCGGGCTGCGCAAATAACAGAAATATTACAGGGGCATCACAAATCAAATTCATTTTTCCTGCAAAAAGGGAGAGAAAAATCCCTCTGGGGGAGAATTTTACATCATTTTTAAGGAGGAACCTGATGGAAATCATTTTTTTAGACGAACCGTCTACTTTACCATTATCCCTAGGGGAAGTTAAAAGTTTTTTACGCTGTAAGTCTGCAGACGAAGAAGTATTAAAAAATCTCATAAAAACCGCCACACATTGGTTGGAACAAAAAATTGAACGGAACCTCATCACTCGAAAGATGCAGGCGATTCATAGAAATAATCAGTTTATTTTGCCTTTTGGCCCTGTTCAAAAAATTTTGAAAGTTGTCTATCAAAAAAAAGAAATCCAGGAATCTGAATTTGAATTGGAAAATTGTAATGGATCGACAAAAATCATCGTTCCTTTTCGCTGGAAAAGTCCTGTATTGGATGTCACTTACCTGTCAGGTTTTGGAGAAAACTCTAACAAGATTCCCGAAACTATTAAACAAGCCTTGATGTTAACTGTCGAATTTTTGTTTGAATCGGGTAATGACTTTACTACTTTAGAACGGCAAGTTCTTCCTTGGTTGTCGTCTTACAAAAATTATAGGTTGTCTTGATGATTATTGAAAATAAAACTTATGTACGCTCTGAGATTAGTTTATGGAAATCCAAAGGAGCGTCGGATGACAAAAAAGAACCCCTGGATCTAGGAATAGTTCCGGTTTTATTGCATTTTAAAAAAGAAGAGGAAATAGACGCTCTGACACGCAATCAAGAAATATATCAATCTGATTATCTAATCTGGCAAGACAAAGTATATAATTTTTCAAAACAACCTACGAATCTGTTTAAAAGTGCCCGCTACATTGACTGGGTCTCTTTTCAAATCAAACCGTTTACTTTTAATACACTGCATTCCCCAGAACTATCTCTCCCTCATTTAGTCCAACAGGAACAAGAATATTCAAAAAGTTTGACTCATTTGCTTCAAGATGAAATCAGAGTTTTTGATCAAAAAGTAGAATATGTTTTTGGTCACAAAAAAGTAACTTGGCAGGAGGTAGGAAAGTACCCTGCCTATATTACAGCTATTTCAAAGTCTTATCCTTTCCGCAGAGAAGGGAAAGAAATTTACGGAGGAACAGCTTATGAGGTTTTTTTGTCACCCAAAATAGTTATTAAGGGAAATGAACGTATTACCTGGAAGAATCAGGACTTTGTCATTGTAGAGTCCTGTGGATTACGCAACGTCCCCAAAACTGATCTGGGATGCCTATCTTTTACAATGCGCAACATAAAGGAGTCTTGATGAAACGTTTAGATATTTTAATTACTTTTAAGAATAATTTTTTTCTTTTTCTGGAAAATAAGTTCAAAAATTTTGATATTAGTCTACGAGCTTGCCCCATCGCTGAAAATTTTTCCGACCCCGTCGCTATTTTACAGTGCAAAGACAGCGACGTCTTCCGAACACACATTACAAGTTCTTGGGAAGCTTTGCTTTATTACTCTTCAGACTCTTCCCTTAAAAGTTATGAATTTGAAAATTGCATTCTTGGACTTGAAGAAAACGCCTTTCAACTTCCTGCTGCAGAAGGGCAATCTGTCAATTTTAATGTAAATTTAGCTAAATTAGTTCAAAAACAACGAAGCAAGAGCAATAAAATAATCCAGGACAACATTAATTTTAACGTATTTTCTTCCTTTACTCTGCCGAGTCAAAAACAACTTGCCATCTAAGGAGGTTTACCCTCCTTAGAATCAAAAACCTAACTTAATCCTGAGAGTGGGTTAACCTGGAAACAATCACTTTCATTTCAGAAACCACTTGAGGGTGAAATTCTAAATAAGCTATATACTCGCCAACCGCTTTAATATGCTGCAAAGTGATTTGAGATTTTGCAACCTCAATGCCTTTGTCTTGCAGCTGATTGCGAACGTCCGAAGCCGTTACAGAGCCAAATAACACTCCGCTTTCACTGGCTTCAGTTTTAAACTCAAGAACAAGGTTAGATACTTTCTTTGCTACAGCCTCTGCTGCAATTTTTTTAGCTGCATCTTCTTCTTGTAAGAGGTGCTTGTTTTTTTCAATCTCCTCTAAAATTTCTGGAGTCGCATACAATGCCCACTCCTGAGGACCCAAATAATTTCTGAAATACCCTCTCTGAACACGCACGACTTCTCCGGCTTGTCCCAAACGTCTTATAGATTTTTTTAAAACGACAGAAATTTTTTTATCTGACTTTCCTTTTTTACCCACCGGGGCTTGCTTCACTAATCGAAAATGTTTTGTCATATCTTTTTCTCCTTATCACTTGTCATGACTTGCATTTTTTATCCATGGTTTAAACATAGAAGAAAAAACGAAGTACAAAAATGGTGCGACCGTTAAAGTGGCCAACACATTATATACGTAAAAGACTCTTTCTTTACCCATAAACCGTTTCCGGTAAACCGACAGTAACCCATCTAAAACAAAAGGTAAAAACCCTGTCAAGATCATGTTATAAAAAAGAAATCTATCTCTGGCGAACAGGATAGCGCAAATTTGGTAGGAAATCAAAATCCAATAATCAGACGTGTTGACTTGAAAAGAAAGCAAATCTTCAGTCTTCTGTAGTCCCCGAAACGTAATAATTTGCAAAGCAAATATATACCCCGAGGCGATGGAAAGAATTCCAGGCAAACATAGCATTATCCCGCCGAATAAGCCCGAATCTGAAAATAGCTTTTGTTCTACCCACCACCAACTAAAGCAAAACGTAACAAAAGAAAGCACCCCATTTATCCAATAAAAAAATGAATAAGTTTCTTCATCTTGCTTGCCCAGAAAACGCCTGAAAAAGGCAATGAACAGTAAGGGTAGTAAGCTGTAAAGCAAAAAACACCACACCCCTGTCAAAGGAAATTTAATGTAGCTTAAAAGCAGGGTACAACTTGCACAAGACAAGAAAAATCCTTCTAAAGAATCTTTCAAAGCCACATAACACAAACCTGCAGAAAGCACTCCACAAAAAACTGCCCACCCCCACCAAGGTATTGATACCCAAGACGCAATGAAACAAAGGCCCAAAAAAAGAAATTTTACTCCTTCTACTAGGCTTCTTTGTATCATCACAATCTCACCTTTAATTGATGGTATAGGGGATCAAAGCCAAAAATCGGGCCCGCTCAATAGCTTTTTTAACCCTTTTTTGACGAATCCTGGTGCACTTAGTCATCCTGGCCGGAATAATTCGACCACTTTCTGTAATACACTTCTTTAATAACTTCAAATCTTTATAATCGATTTGATCATCTGTTAAAGAAGAAAGATATTTACTGCGTAAAAAACTCATTGTGCAACCTCCTTTGAAACAGATTCGTCATCCGTTTCTTCATCCATCATATTTTCACATTCTTCTAACGCCTTATTGTAAGAGGCTGCTCCAGAAACGGCCTCCGCCAACGAAGAATGAAACAGGGGTGTTGGCAGATGCAACTGGGCTACCTTTAATAACAGGTGCCTTGCAATTTCTTGGCGTAAGTGAAATTTTAAACAATAGTTGAGCTCTTCTACAAGTTTTTCTACTGTTTCTGTTTCTAAAGCTAATCCTAAGAAGACGTAATGAGCCTTGCTTCGCTTTTCAATACGGTAGGCTAAAGTTCTAAAACCCCAATACTCTACACCTTCTATTGAACCCTTTTTAGCGCTTAAGACTGAAGAAATACTCTCAACAATCGAAGGTAACTGCATCACAGGCACATCTGGTCTTACAATTAATACAAGCTCATAAAATACCTTGTCCATCATAAACTCCTTATGGTTTGTCGTTGTTACAACAAGCTGCACGCCGGCGGGCAGCAAGGAATGAAAATTCTTTTCAATTCTACGCGCAAAGTCAAAAAAGTGCAACCTGAAGCCTAGAAATATTACAAAACGATAAATAACGCGTATTTCGATAAAGCTGTAACCATTAAGCAGCCTGAACTTATTCCTTCAATTCACGGGCTTTTGTTAAAGCTTTAGCATATCCATTAAAAGACTTTTTCCCCAAAAATTTAGCAACTCGAGTGATAGTAGTCAGGCTAGCTTTGGTTTTCTCTCGTATCTCTCGGTAAGATAAATCCCCTTGATCTAACAACTGACACACCTGCCATCGTTCTGCCATAGCTGACAGCTCGCCCTGAGTACACAAATCTTGCAGGAAGCACAAAACATCTTGAGCATGATTAAGCTGGGCCAATACCTGACACAATGAAAAAAGATTGTTTGGGGAGTGATCTGGAAAGTTATCTGGGACAGTGCTCATAGGAAAAACAATTTGTTTTTTCAATTTGTACCGCAAATATCTCTTTGAGGCAAAATTTGTTTCGCTTTGTGTTCGCTGTTATGATTCAGGCAGGGAAAGAGAAATGATAAAAATGCCTGCCATTTTTGTACTGGCCACCGAACCTTCTGGAGACACCCTAGGTGCTTTAATTTTAAAAGAGCTAAAAGAAAAATACCCTTTTTTAGAAGTACGAGGCATCGGGGGGCCTTTGATGCAGCAGGCAGGGAATTTTTCCTCTTCATTTCCCTTGCAAGAGCTTTCGCACATAGGCATCGGCTCCATTTTAAAAAAAAGCTTTCCTATTTTAAAAATTTTTCGCCAGGTTCTTTTGGACCTTAGGACAAACCCCTATTGTGGGCTTTTAACGATTGATGGCCCAGAATTTTGCTTGCGCATTAGTGCACGAGTCCCGTTTTTACCCCGAGTTCACTGTGTGGCACCCACTGTATGGGCCTGGAGACCTAAAAGAGCTCAAACATTGCCCAAAGCTACCGATCATTTGTTATCTCTGTTTTCTTTTGAAAAGCCTTATTTTTCGGGTCTTTCTTACCATCATGTTGGACACCCTTTGGCGGAGGTTCCTTTGGGCCGTCCGCAGGAATTTTGGCAGGCCTTTCCCCAATTATCTACTCAAAAACCTTTGCTAAGTTTGTTGCCGGGCAGCAGACGCTCTGAAATTCAAAATTTTTGGCCTATTTTTCAAGCGACTGTAGAGCTTTTGAAGCAGCGCATTCCCGATTTGCAAGTTGTTGTGGCAGGCTTGCCTTATACCACACCTCTACTGAACGCAATGGGGTGCACCTTTCCTATTGTTCAAGATCCAGACCTGAAGTCTGATCTGTTCAAAGCATCCAACGCCGCATTGGTGGCCTCGGGCACAGCAACTTTAGAGGTTGCCTTGCAAGGAACCCCTATGGTTATCGGTTATAAAGTACACCCGCTGGCGGCGTGGCTTTTCAAGAGGCTGGCCACTGTATCTTCTATAGGACTGGTTAACCTTATTGGCCCAGATCCCTTGGTTCCCGAGTGCTTGCAAAAAGACTTCACCCCTCACAACTTAGCTGGAAAATTATTTTTATTGCTTGAAAAAGAAGATCCTTCTTTAAAAAAGAATTTAGAAGGATTAAGAGACTTGTTGTGGGCAGGCAACCCCTTTGCGCTGAATTGTACCAACGTTTTAAGCCACGCATTTAAGATCACAGAGTAGTTTTTTGATATAGACAGGTTTTTATAGCAAAAAGATTAACCCCCAGAATTCTTATATCTCCCTTACTTAAAAAATACAAACTAAGATATTTAAGTTAGTTTTTACCACTTTTTATCATTTGAGCACCTTTTCTTAAGGTAAAAATTCTGTTATAACGAAAAAAGAGTTATTTAAATTAAATCTCAATGAAGCCCAGTCTATCTTATAAAAAAAGCATTATTTTTTCATTAATTTTATTTTGCTCCAATGTGTTAGCGTTGGAAAACACAGCCGAGTCTTCTCAAAAAGATGTAGCTCTGTCCCCGGAATTAAAACAGGATCCCGTATCTTTTTCCGAAAAGGCTGCGATGGAATCAGCATCCTCTTCCTGCGTAGAATTTAAGCCGGGATATTTTTTAGAACTCGCTTTAGGGAGTAGTAGTTTTGGTTCTCGTCGCGGCTACTCTTATCCTAATTATGACGTGTCTGGCGTAGTTGCAACTCGTCCCGGCTTTTCAGGACTGTTTAATGTAGGTTATTTGGGAAAATTAGCTAGCAGCCCTATTGTATTGGGTATGAAGGCTGGTTTTGGCGTTTATGGTGCCAGAGCCAGAAAAGGTACCACTACGGTCAATTTATCTTCCAACGATTTTTCAAAAAAAACCGCTTCAGGAAAACCATTCGGGGGAGACTACTGTGCTTTTAATTTAACTTCCGTACTGGGGTTAACCGTTTCCCGGGTTCTTGCCTATATTGAGCTTGGTTGGGCTCTTCACTATATGGGGGCAGGGGTCAATAATTTTTCTGAACCTCTACAAACTACGTCAGGTCGAACCATTACCCAATTCGGTAAAAAGGGTTGGAAAAATGCTTTCAGAACAGGGGTAGGAGCTTCTATTAAGATAACTCCTTCTTTATCTTTAGGCGCAGTTTATTACCGAGACTTCATTTCCGGAGGAAGATTTAGCAATCAAATCATGGGAACTGTCCAATATGCGCTTTAGTTTTTATTTTTAGAGAATTTTAAATTTGGAAAAGCAAAATGAAAAAAGCACTAATTTTTTTATTTTTTGTATTTGGTAGCACTTTATGTGCTGCCAACCAAGCGGTTACCAACCCAGGAGAAAAAAGCTCGGACACTGAAAAAATTCAGATACTAGAGGATGAAATTTCTTTGTATAATTCTTTTATTAAAAAAATATATAATGAAATAAACAAAATACAACAGAAAATTAATCAATATTTAGAGCAAGGCTATGATGTTTCAGATTGCTTTGAAACTACAAACATCCTCAGTCAAGATCTAGCAGAGCTAAAAAAAAGAAAAAAGAAGCTGAAGGCGAATTAAATCTCTTACAACCTTTACAAGACCCGATTGAGGTAGACAGCGACGGAACCGAGGAAGTTTTTGAACTCTCAGAAGAGGATTTTTTAGATTCTGTAGTTCCAGAATTTATTTCAGTTGATACTACTATCAAGATTCACAAAGTTAACACCACCAGTATTGATGAATACCTCATGCTGATTCAATCAGTATTGGAAAAATTTGAAACAGAAGAAGCATACAAAAAAGTTTTGCTTTCTAATATCAAAAAAGAAAGTGTTGCCATGGTTTCAAAAATTGTAGGTGCTTTAAAAGAAAAGCTAGAAGATAAAATAAACCTTCAGAACGAACAAATTCTTACTGATATTGTTGCTTTTCAACCATCTAAAGAAAACATCGAATTGTTTCAGCAAATCAAAATTTTGACTCTTGCTGCTTTGGAAAGCGCTGCTTATGGTGCTGAGAAGTGTCAATTCATCCCTGAAGGTATTTTGCCTTTTGTCACTGCTGACAAAGAAGGTAAAAAGTTGTTTTATTATAGAGATTTTTTGGGAATAGAACACAGTAATTTTCAAGATGAAACTATTAAAACTGTCCTATTTGGCGATTCAGAAAAAGAACTTGATAACGCCATTTTTAAAAACATAGAACTTCCCAACATCTTGATTGAAGATAAAAAGAAAGTCCAAGACTTGGAAAACGAGATGAAAAGCAGTACTTTTTATCAAAATGATTTAAAAAATTATTTTTTACAATCAGATTTAGAACGAACAAACTACCTCAGACTATGGATCGGAAAATTTAGTTACGAACTTTTTTTAAATCCAGAAACGTCCAAAGAGTGGTTGAAAATTAAAGAAGAAATGTATCATTCCATGAAAAAAGACCTCGAATGGAGAAAAAATACAAATCATCTTCATAGCATTCCTGAAACAGGAAACTTGGTCTTATACTATGGAAATCATGAATTTAATGTTAATATTGGTCATTCAGATGAATCAGATCCAAGACAATCTAGTTCTCTAAGTCCGGAAAAAACCAACGAAGACTTGAATAAAGATAAAAATTCAAACAATAGAAACAGTTTACATTCACAAAATAATATCAGTGAAAAAGAATAACATAGACCAGATAAAAACCTAAAAAGATTGCCGATGTCAGAAGGTATTCATATTTTTTTATTTTCAGCAAGATTTCATTCACAAAACTATTCCAAAAATATTACATTTTTGTTACACTAAAAACGGTTACCTAGGAGATCATAATAAAAAGTTTTTATTAACATTTTTGTTAGGAAGTATTTTTTTTGATACGTCAGTTCAGGCTCGCAAGCCAGTTCGCAAAGAAGATTTACAAAAAAAAGACGTGAATTAGCGGAACGAGAGGCAATACTGCAAGCGCAAATCACAAGCCTTGGAGAAACCACGCTTGCCCAGGAAAAGAATAAAATAGAAAAAGAAAAAATAGATTTAGAAAACAGAAGTTTGCTGTTAGAAAAAAGGCAGCTTGAATTAGAAGAACGGGAACTTGCGTTACAGGAACAAGAGAAGCGCCAAAATATCTTTAAATCATCTGAAAAGATGGGGATGGAAGGAAAAGATAACGCTGATAATTACCAAAATCTAACTTATGCGGAACGCAAACTTTTGCAATCAATCGTAGATGAAATTGCCACCCAAACCGGTCTAGAATTAGAATTACTGCAGGCTTTTGAATATAACACGAATAATGAGGATTACAAAAAGGAGCAGCGCCTCCTAACCAAGACTCTTGAAGAACTCCGTGAAAAAAAAGATAATCTTCAAAAACTTAATGAAATCAGAGGTAAAGTTGAAGCTTTGAAAGACGATCTACCTAATGTAGAGAAAAACCTTAGAGAGAATAAAAAGCTAACCTTACAAGAAGCTTCTGATTATATGGATGCTTACAAAAAAGACATAAAAAAATTAAAAGAAAATGAAGAATATCTTAACACTATCGCCAGAAATTATCAAGAAAAAAAAAGAGGAAAGGGAGCGCTCTAGGGAAAAGCAGCCTAAGAACCGCATGAGTGAAGGAAACGAAGGTGATCTAATATCTTGGAAGGAAGAATTGGAAGCAGCGGAAAAACAACATAAAAAATTTATGGATAATAATTTAACCACTGCAGCGATAGGGCTCAATCCACACATAGAGGCTTTGAAGAAAAAAATTGCTAGTAAAGAAGTATCAGAAAATGAAGCACAAATAAACGTTTGGAAAAAAGAACTTAAATCAACCAAGGAATATTTTGAAAAAAGTAACGATTCTGAAGAAAAAAAGCTCCTAAACGAAGCACAGGATACTCTTAAGGCTCAAATTCAAAGCTTAGGAGGCTCTGTATCATCCAGCGAGGATGAATCTATCGAATGGGGTGCTAAAAATTTTCCTGAAAAAAAGGAAGGTAAATTCTATCCAGCCAGCAAGGCCTTTATACTAAATTCTTCTGCCGCTAACCTTCCTAGACAGAATGATCCTCTGAAAGAAAGGGCCGAAGAAGGCAACAAAAATCCTTTTCAGATTCTAAAAGAAATTGGTAAGAGTGTTGAAAACAGTCTAAGATATTCAAAACAATCAGATAACAAGTATCTTCCTTTTGTAGAATCTATCGTTAAGAAATGCAATATAGATGGAATCTCCAAACATTATGATACAAATTATAAAGATCATACCGCCAGACTGCTTCGTGACCTTGAGCCTCCTCACTATGAAAAGATTTCCTATGGAGCTTCTTCTTCCTGGGCAGAAAAAGGGGTAACAGTGCATACAGATTCAGAGGCTTTTTATAAAAAGAGCTATAATCGAGTTGCTTCCAATAGCTATAAGAGCAAAGACGCTAACATTACCTACCAGATTACTGAAAAGAAAGATAAAAACGATAAAGATAAGTTGTTTTTAAATTTTCCACCTGAAGGAAGTGTTTTTTCAGCGCACGTAGAAAACATGCTGCAACGTGAGGACATCGCCTGGACAGAAAAAAAACAAATGACTTTATCTCTTCTAAAAGCTTTGGCAGATAAAGTAACAGAAGTACCAAAATACCAGAATAACAGTAGAGTGTACGCCCCATGGGTTCATCAGTTTGTTGAGGACATGGGAGGGCAAGCAAAAAACGACGAAAGTAGCTTAAAGAAATATATGAAAGCAAAAAATATGTGGGAATAGTCAGTCCATAGCGGAGTAGGTGAGGGGAACATTCCTCGCCTGCTTTTTGATACAAACCTGCACAAGGAAAGGCTTTTATTTTTTTAATGGGCGCCTTTCCTTTGATATTATTTTCATTCTAAAGAACACAGTTGCCACCGGCTAAAGGTCAACTCTAAAACCGCTGATTTTTCAGAAATTTTTTGATTTCTTTTTATATGAAAAATGCGATGCGCTGTATGTGTAAAAATTACAAAAAATAAATTAAGTAATTTTCTTATATTAGGTTACCGTTCTATGAATCAGCCCCCCTTAAAAAAATTATTAAGGCGACTGCACAGAGATCCGGAAAAAATTAAGGTAAAACCTATATAGGCACAGCAATGATCGGCCATAAAACTCTTCTATCTTAAAAAAGACCTTAAAATTGCGTTAGCTTTAATGCAGGTGCCACACGGAAAAAAACGTTACAGCTAAACAACACAACTTACCCAAACCCTCCAGAAGACACCTGGCAAACATTATTTTAATGTTATCCTGAACACTTCCTGCCAAATCTTATTCACGGGCAATTATTATCTTCTATAAATAAAATTATTTAGGACGACTTTTTTAGTATACGCATGCTCACCAGTAATAAAGCCATAAAAAACCGCGCACAAGAGCATGCGCGGTCAATGATTCAGCAGCCTTTAAAGACTTTAGATAAATTGCTCTATCCAGGCTTTATGTTTTTTTTCATCCCTCAAACCATTTTTCAACAAATCTTTAGCATCTTCCCACTGATCTGAACGTTCTGACATGGCTTGATAAGCAGCACAGGTGTCTTGTTCATTATCTAACATAGCCTTTAGGATGGCCTTGTCTCCGATAATATTGGCCAGAACCACTTTGCCCTTAGTTAACCATTGTTTCATACTAGGACCAGACGCAGGAGTGTTGCCATGTTGTCTAACAAGCTCGCTCAGCTCTGTTATGTGACGCTGATGATCTTCCTTAAACTCAGTCAGTCTGGATCGATAATCAGGATTGTCTATTCTGTTAATAGCAGCCTCATAAGCTTCCACGGCATCGTAATCTAGCTCTATAAGACTATTTACTGCATCCAAGAACAGCTCTTGGCTTCCTACAAATGTTGTCATGCTTTTCCTCCTACAATCTATAATAAGATGGGGCCTTCGCACAAGTTGATCTTATCATAAATACTCTTAAGGTCAACCCGTACTGTTCTTTAAATTTTAAGGGCTAGAAAAAAAAATCTAAAAATATCTAATTAATTCTTTTATTTTAAAGCATTATTTTTGAACCTAAACCTATTCTGCTAGACTGCTACCAAGTAGTGTTAAAATTTTAGGTTTCCTGAAAATAAATATTATTTTTAAACAATATTTCAAACCCCATTTTTTGATAAAGTCTAAACCCAGCCTGGGAAGCTTCTAAAAAGCAAAAATGAGCCCCCCATTTTTTTGCTTCTAATAATACATGACGCATAAGACGCGGTGCATACCCATGACCTTGGCATTCTACAACAGTGCTTACATCGTCTATTCTTGCAATATGATGATTTAATGATAAAGTAATTGACGATACGGGCTTTCCTTCCTTATACAGAGTCAAATGGAACAGCTTAATCCCGTTCTTTATAGCAGCCTTGATGCCTTTCTACATACGGTAAACAGACCTGAGTTGTGGAGTCGAATGCGCTGATTAAGGGAAGCATCCAATCATCTAATTTGTCGTTCTGATGAGCAATCCTAACCCCATTACTTTGCTTATTACCTTCAAAATCATCTAATTTAAGAACCATACATACCGAGGATTCCGCGTAGATATAGCCCCTTTTATCTAAAGAACACTGTATTTCCGGGGTGCAAAATTCTTCAGGTATAATGACCAAAAAAGACAGGCTTTCGGTTTGGAAAAATTCTTCGCTTTTGTCTAATATTGTATGGAGGCCTTTCGGAGTCTCTTTGATATATACACTCTTTGATATATACAAGGTTCAGGTTAGATGTGGGAACTCCTGTCATATAGGCTATAGCGTTATTTTCCAGTTTTAAGCACTTCCAAGCCCCCCCTGAACAAATAGTCTTCAGCGTGGCGGTATAAGGTCATTAAGTCTGTTTCTAATTCTTTCATGCTACATTCCTTGTTTATGAATTTTACCTAATGTATTGAAGAGATTTTTTTAACCATTCTGGTGCGTTGTGTGCCTTATTTACTTGTTCCTCTGTTAGCCAATAGTACTCAGGAACCTCACGGGGTGACGCCTTAATTTTCAAATCCGTCTTATCAACTTTGCAATGGAATAGGGTGTCAATTACATGCACTCCAGTATCATCAACAAAATAGTTGCTGATGACATATTTTAGATCATCTTTTAGATCTAATCCTACTTCTTCAAAAATTTCTCTCTTTGCCGCAAGCCTTAAAATATCCCACTCATTTTGCTCATCTATTTCTTCAACCTTACCACCGGGAAAAGCCAGTAGACCCCCGGCATGCTTACCTTCTGGTCTTTTGATGATCAAAAATTTTTCCTCATGCTCTATAGCTACTTCTACTACTTTTAAATAAGGTTTTATTTTTTCTTCCTCGATGATTTTTTTGCCTCAAAAGCTGGATTGTCAGCTTAAGTATTAAAAGCATGATACATGATATAAAGATCTATCAACATACACTCTCTTTACTTGCCAATCGTTTTTTCCCAAAAAGAAATCCCTCTTTTATTTCCTGGAATGACCGAGACCTCCCAAGTTCCAGGGGTCATTTCCCATACTTTATAAGCTACTTCAGTTGCAACTCCTTGACCTTGAAATTTCGCGATAACAAAAAAATCTCCCATATTCCAGACATTTTTTGGATCTTCTGTGGCCTGATTTAGCAAAACAAACCCAGCAATCTGATCGTAAACTTTGACCAAATAAGCTTTTCTTGAAGGTTCTTCAAAATAATTTTTAAAGTTAATACACTCGTACAGCCCATCTTCTGGTAACGCCCAGTCGGATGAGAGATATGCCCGCATCTTTTTGATAAATCATACACGTAAAAACGTGCCATATTTTGAATACACGGATAATAATCCATCCTTGCGTTGATGATGGAAATCGTCGGCTTAAATTTTTTGATAAATAGATGATGCACTTTACCTGCGCCGCTAACTTCACCTTCCATCATAAAATCACACTCATGCTGAAAACCTGCCTTCATATAGACATATTTTGCCCGCGTGTTATCACTTATAGGATCCATTAAAAATGTACCAGCTGTT
Organism: Alphaproteobacteria bacterium 40-19; assembly: GCA_001898075.1. Lineage (GTDB taxonomy): Bacteria > Pseudomonadota > Alphaproteobacteria > Holosporales > Holosporaceae > 40-19. The sequence goes on along the minus strand of MKSD01000001.1, from coordinate 230,861 downwards.
GGATCAATATGCTCCCGAAAATAGTCCGTCAATTCTGATAAAGTTCTTGCCTTGTAACCTTTACCGAAATAATTTTTATTCCCGATTATGTCATCAAGGCTATAAGTATAGCCTGTCTTTGAAAGATGTTCTATTTTTCCCGATTAACAGGAGTCTTATGAGTTATACGTGCTGTCATGAATAGGTCAAATGCCAACCAATACACCCTATGCTCATCCGCTTTTCTTCCCACAACAAAATGTACGATATCGTCTTTATAAACTCTAGAAAAACCTTCAGACATCCAGCTAAAGATGGTGTCTAGGTGTTGCTGAGTTACTTTTTCAAAATGAATGTTCATTATTCCTGCGATTTATAATTCATACAGCCGAAAGGATCTCCTCCCATTTTTAATCAAACGCCAGTCTAACACTTGATTCCAAGAAGCTTGATTACAAATGACTGGTAAGGCTAGCTGAGGAGCTTGATGAGAAACAAGTGTTATTAAAGAAAGGCCCCAGTCATTACAAGATGGACTCAAGTTCCAAATTTATACTGTAGGGTTTTTTCCCACACAGAAACATGCGCGGTACTTTCGTTGGTAAAGGGCGTTCGGTGCCAGTCACCCCAACGTTCCCGCAAACGTATACCTGCCATCTTGGCCATTAAGTCTAGTTCGGATGGCCATACATATCGAAAAGGCGTGGAGTGCCCTTTATAGGCTCCATCTACATTTCTGTAATGATAAGAAATGAGCTCTTGAGTCGCCACATGATACTCATCAAAGTCAAAGCGAGACTGATTAAATTGGTGGGGCAAAATTGTTTCACCACGCGGCAGCCGGCGCAATTCTGGAATGAAAGTTTCAATCACAAAACAACCTCCTGGCTGTAAATGAGCCGCTGCATTACGGAAACACTCTACTTGAGCATCCTGCGTCGTTAAGTTAGTAATCGTATTGAAAATCAGAAAAACTAATTGAAAGCTACCATTTACTTTTGTGGTTGCAAAGTCACCGATGGTAACACCCACAACATCCGCCCCTGCTTTGGATTGCAGCTGTTCAATCATATCTGGTGAAAGATTAATGGTAATGCAATACGGCCCGTCCTTATCCCAAATTCCAAGGCAGAACCATTTTTTACAAGACCTTGTAGAAAATGCACTATAGGATCAACAACGTTAGGATCCATTATTGAAAGATCGCTGTCATACTGACTGGCAATTTCTTTTCCGAAATAATTTTTCATACCGCCTGGGCCCCGAACTGTTCTAGCAAAAATTAACGCGCAGATTTTGAAAATACAATGATGAGGTGCGGGCAGGGAGGTGCGTGCCAAATGAACCAGCCGCAAGCGCCAATCATTCCGTATAAAATCGCCCAAGCAATGGAAAACATATCATTGGGGAGAGTCAGTTAGATACTATCATCTGTTTGGTTAAAGAGCCGATAACCTCTCCAATCATTATAAGCGCCCCAATCCCGGCGATTAAAGAGAGGTTTTTTTATTTTACATCTTCTGTCTCAGGATCAATTTTTGAAAAAACAGCCCGAAGTCTATTCAAAAAAGCAAAAATAGGGGGATTTTCCTCCATGATATTGGATAAATTGATAATGCTGATTTGCGTCTTGGGACAATAAGATATTTTGGATTAATATCCTGATGTTCCGCCGCAATACTGATAGATTTTTGTTACTCCATCACCTACAATATCGACTCCATAGCCTGAAAACAAAGGGCCTTCACCGTCATAAAAAGCAAATCCTGATTTTTGAATGATTGGATTTGTCATGCCAGAAAGCAATTTTAACGGAATGACATGACCCTGATACAAAGCGTTCTGCCATCTCACCAAATCAATAGGGGTTGAGATCATTCCACCAGCTGTAAAAAGTGTGCCAAAATTAGGTTTATCAATAACTTTTGTAATCTTCAGACCATCTTTTTTAAAACCTGGTCGCAATGCCGCAAAATCGGGCTTATCTTTTAAAGATACAGGTATTCCACTCACTACTAAAAATGTGTCGTGCATTCCTGCGGGATCAAACAGAACTCTTTTATAGTAAACATCAATAGGCTCAGGGGTAAGAGATTGGATGATGTGCCCAATAAGAACATAGCCAAGATTTGAATAGTGATAGCGTGTTCCCGGAGTATGAAGCAATGGTTTATCAATTGCTTCAAGCCCTGAAGTATGGCTTAAAAGGTGATGGATCGTAATCCCTCTTGCAAAATCCGGCATTATTCCTTGCCAAATAGGGTGATCTTTTCCTAAAAAGCCTGATAGTGGTTTGTTTAAGGCATAGTCTATGTCTTCGCCAAAATTCACAGATAAAAGCTTTAATATCGCAACACTTGTAAAATTTTTTGTGACTGATGCAATCAAATGCTGTGCATTTTTATCAGTCTTCATGTTTCCATGGGATGTAAAATTTTCGTGATATAAAATGTGGGCCTGCTTTGCTACAATGACGCTTCCATGAATACCTGGGAGCTCGGGAAGAAGATTATCAACAATGGTCTGCACACCAGATGTTGCTGCTATATTGCAATAATTCATACATTAAACTCATATTTGTATCTTAATTTTCCATATGACCCCTTAAATCCATGGCAGGTAAAACCTGATTTAGAAAGTAGGTATTACTGAAGTGAATTTTTTAATTACCTGCAGCCAAAATAAACCCAGCTATTCTTCTTGTCAACATAAATCAAATAGAGGAAGCGGGCTGGCTCTTTCTAATACAAAGGCAGGCGATCATATCCATAAAAGCCATCATCGCCAATATCAAAACCACAAAATTCTGTGAAGTCATAGGCGTATAATTCTAACAGATTAGCCAAACTTTACCACATTAGGTGCATTTCAGCAGAAAATTCTCACTATATCGGTACATACGCCATTCTCCGCCCCAATAACGAACTTCAGGACTCATTTTTAGAAAATCTAGTAAAATCAAGGCTGCTGGACATAGTTTAGGGTGAAATCGGTGATTTTACGATTCTTTGAGTATGCATGTGGCGATCGACTAAAATACGTTAAAGCCTATGAATACTAGGTTTTAGAGGGTTGTTTTGGAACTTGAAAAATACCGCCCAAAAAACTCGGCGCTTATAAACTGGCGGAGAGAGAGGGATTCGAACCCTCGATACGTGATTAGCGTATACACGATTTCCAATCGTGCGCCTTCAACCGCTCGGCCACCTCTCCTGTTCCTTTTATTTTCTTCTAAAAACCTTTTTGTGTCAATAAACTTTTTTCTTCGAACGCTGATTTTTTAATTTCAAAAAATATTACAAAAAATCATCTTGAAAAAGCCGCTGTTTCTTGATGTAATGATAGAAAATAAAAAAAACGTTAAAATGGACGCTCGATATATTCTTTGTGCTGGTTTGTTGCTGATTGGTGGATATTTAGGATATCACGGCATGTATGGCCGTCGTGGATACATGGCTTGGAAGCAGCAAAGAACTATTTTCTTGTGCAAAAAGGATAGCGTTGAAAAAATGGAACGCTTAAAAACTAGACTTTTATCAAAAGTACAATTAATGAAAGAAGCAGTAGATCCTGACTTACTAGAACAACTGGCCTTTAAGGTATTGCGACGTTTGGACTCCCAAAAGTCAATCATTATTTACGATATGACAGATCAAAAACGTCCCTAAAATTTTTTCTTTTTGAAGTGTGTTGCAGATACTATGTATTATGTGACATTTCTTCTCTAGCCTTTTTTACCTCTGTCATTTACAATATTAGAGTACCTATAAACGCTATCCATTTTTGAAAAAATTTTTCGCTATTACCATTCTAAGTTTTCTTTTATACGGGTGTTCCAGCCAAAAAGCTTATATAGATCGTCCATTAAAAGACTTGTATAAGGAAGGCATGACTCATATGAAAAACACTAATTTCGAGGAAGCAGCAGATTCTTTTGATGAAGTGGAAAGACAACACCCATATTCTTTGTGGGCTGCAAAAGCTCAAATCTTGTCGGCTTATTGCGCCTTTAAAGCGCAGAAATTTCCCCGAGCCGTTGCAACTTTAGATGTATTCATCAGTCTACATCCTTCTTCGCGTTATATTGGGTATGCTTATTATCTACGGGCTTTAAGTTACTACACAGATCTTTGTACGCCTCGTCGCGATCGCGAAAATGCTGATTTAGCTCTTCAAGCCTTCAAAGACGTCTTGCGAAGATTCCCTGATACAGATTACGCTCAGGACGCTCGGTTAAAAATCGATTTTTTAAATGAACACTTAGCGACCCAAGATATGATCATCGGCCGTTATTATTTGGAAAACAGAGACTATATTGCAGCCTTCACCCATCTAGGCGAGTTTGTAAAGACTTATCCCAAAAGTGCTTTAATGCCAGAAGCTCTATACCGTTTGTTAGAATGCCATAAGGCTCTTGGGTTACTGTCTTTGGGACATAAAACGTTTGCTTTGTTGGATTATAATTTTCCAAAAAGTAAGTGGCGAGATCTGGGCAAGAAGTTAATGTATACAGCATCCAGCAATAAAATTAAATAAATATTTAAAAAAACTTGCGTAGAAATTTAAATTTTGTTATATTCAATTATAAATTTCTTTTATTTTTTTCAAATAAAAAAGATTTTTTTATTTTCTTCCCTTATATTCTCATTTTTTAATCAAAACCTCTGGGCAGGTAATGAAAAAGAAGAACAAGAAAAGCAACAACAAAGAGACACTCTTTTAGGAACTTTCACTAACTTTACTAATAAGGAATATACACAATTTAGCCAAGATTTAAAAAAAGACAAAACTGCAATGATTAATACACGGTATGGTCCAAGAAGCAGACTTGTCATTAGAGTCAATACAGATGTTTGCAAGCTTTTTTAGATAGGAATCGACTGCTTCAGATCCTGGTCAAAGAGTTCTTTATTTTGTATAATAGACATGTTTCCAAACGCTTTGATTGTGAAAAAAGAAGACTCTTGTACAGCATCTTATCAGCAGTTTATACGGAACTTTTCCATTATCGCGCATATTGATCATGGTAAGTCCACTTTGGCGGATCGATTGCTGCAGATCTGTAAAGCCATTGATCCCCGGGATGAACGCAGTCAATATCTGGATTCTATGGATATTGAACGAGAGCGGGGGATTACGATCAAAGCACAGACCGTTCGACTTACTTATCTTGCCAAAGACGGGAATACCTATCAGTTGAATTTAATGGACACTCCGGGACACGTAGACTTTGCCTATGAAGTCAGCCGTTCTTTGGCAGCGTGTGAAGGGTCTTTATTAGTGGTGGATGCGACTCAAGGTATAGAGGCCCAGACGTTAGCAACAGTTTATCAAGCCATCGATAACGATCACACGATCATTCCAGTTTTGAATAAAGTAGACCTGCCTGCCGCGCATCCTGAAGACGTGCGCGAACAGATTGAAACCATCATTGGGCTGGATAGCAGCGATGCTTTAGAGATCTCTGCAAAAACAGGTTTAGGGGTTGATGCGGTTTTAGAAGCCATTGTTCAACGCTTACCAGCCCCCTGCGGAGATCCAAATAAACCCTTACGCGCCCTGTTGGTAGACAGCTGGTATGACCCTTATTTAGGGGTGATCGCCTTAGTCTGTGTAAAAGAAGGGGTCCTAAAACCCGATACACGTATCCGCATGATGGCCAAAGGATCCGTTTATAATGTGGAACACACGGGGATCTTTACCCCTTATAAAAAAAATCTAGAAGAATTAAGAAGTGGAGAAATTGGGTATATTGTAGCCAACATCCGTTCAGTTGCAGATTGCAAGGTCGGAGATACCATTACTCTGGACAGCGCCCCAGCTACTGAGCCTCTGCCTGGGTTTAAACCCTGTATTCCAGTCGTTTTTTGCAGTATTTTCCCTGAAGATGCCTCAGACTACCAACATCTGAAGGACAGTCTGGCCAAACTACACCTGAATGATGCCAGTTTTACCTATGAGCCCGATTCCTCTAATGCGTTAGGTCTGGGTTTTCGTTGTGGCTTTTTAGGATTATTGCACTTGGAAATTATCCAAGAACGTTTAGAGCGAGAATTTAACATTGACCTTATTGTAACGGCCCCCAGCGTAGTCTACAAAGTTTATGGTACCGACGGCACCTGTAAGGAAGTACACAATCCATCAGACCTACCAGAAGTCAACCGTATCGAACGTATTGAAGAACCTTGGATCAAAGCCACCATATTTGTCCCGGCAGATTATTTGGGCAGTGTCTTGAACCTGTTGACCGAGCGTCGAGGCATTCAAGAAGCTTTCCAGTGTGCAGGGGAAAACCGATCCATGGTGACCTATCGCTTGCCTTTAAACGAAGTCGCTTTTGACTTTTATGATTCTTTGAAAAGCCTTACCAAGGGATATGCCAGTTTTGATTACGCTATAGATGACTATGAGGAAGGAGACCTAGTCAGCCTTTCTATCCTGTTAAATGGAGAAGCCGTGGATGCGTTGGCCACCATTGTCCCCAAGGAAAGAGCCTACGCAAAGGGCAGGGCGATGTGTGAAAAACTCAAGGAGATCCTGCCAAGACAGTTATTTCCTATTGCTATTCAAGCTGCGGTAGGTGCTAAAATTGTAGCCCGAGAAACGGTTTCAGCTCTGCGCAAAAATGTAACCGCCAAGTGTTATGGGGGAGATATCAGCCGTAAACGTAAACTATTGGAAAAACAAAAAGAAGGTAAAAAAAGGATGCGTCAGTTTGGTAAAATCGAAATCCCAAAAAATGCCTTCATCGAAGTTTTAAAATTGGGCAAATAACTAAAAATAGCTTTAAAGCATTTTCAGTAAAACCTATATCTATATGGTTTAAAAAAAGGCACTTTTTCTTATGCTCAGTCTACCATAAAAAAAGCCCGAACTTGAAATACTCGGGCTTTGGGTAGAGTGTTAAACCATTAATCCAAGAAAATTACTCCTCGTGTATGTTTTTTCTTGGATTTTTTTTACTCTGAAAAAATCTCCCGTACTTTTGTACTCCAAATAAAAAATCGTTCCTCGGATTTATCGAATGGAAATCCTGTTAAATCATCCCATTTAAATTGTAAATAGTACTATCTTTTGTTTTTAGTACATATTCGTTATACACCCTGTGAAAGGGTAAGAAGTGCGCATTTTTTATAACCTCATCACGCGACTCAACATGATTTTTCGCGGGAATGTTTGAAGTCACCAGTATTTCCGGTCCATTAAGTGGTCCTTTTCTAAAAGGCTTGGTACTTGGAGCAATACTAACTTTTTCAGTAAGTAGCTGTAGATGCTCCCATTTCGGACAAAATGTAATAAACCAAGCTGGATTTTCAAAATTGTCAAAATTATCTTCCAGGGTTACCCAAAGTAAGTTAGGAAATAGACCATTCAAATTTTTAAGAACAGCAAAAGATCGTGAGTCTAAAACGTGCAGAGAGTCGCCTTTTACAAAAGATCCGTCTTAGAATCGAAAAGGACAGGCTGATTTTATAATCCAAGCATATGTAGACCCTCCGCGTGCTTTAGACATCATACTTTTTGAATCAAAAACTTCTTTAAATTTTTTTCAAAATCTTGTTTACCTTTCTTGTTTGTCTTAATTGTTAATAAACCCAACTTAGTGTTCAACTCTTTGACTGATAGTCTTCTTTTTGCTCTTTTTCTGAATCAGGAACCATCCTTTGTTCAGATTTCATTTTTTTAGATTCTTTGCTTTGCTCTGGCTGATCTCCTTCACCTGCCCCAATTTCTGTAACCGGTCATAGGGTCATAAAAGCTAACAAAAACGTGTAAACTTTTCATTTAAAAACATTAGATTTTTTTTTAATTATAAATTTTTACTTTTAAAAGGCAATAAATTTATGTTAAAAAAATAAAATAGCGTAATATTATCATTTGCGATTTTTTGATCCCAAACTTTTTCTTCTTCACAAAAATTAATGCAATAAAAGATACGCCAACCCCAAAAAGAGGGCATAACCAAAGACATCGGTTGTTGTTGTCAAAAGGGGGCCTGCGCTAAGTGCTGGATCTTGCCCCAAGCGGAAAATAACTAAAGGAAAGGCAATACCTGCGACACCTGCCCAGACCATGTTAAAGATAATGGCCCCACCCAGGATTATAGAAAAGCGCACATCTTCAAACCAAATATAGGCAACGCCTGCCAATATAAAACCAAAAATACCACCATTTAACAGGGCTACTCGGAATTCTTTTAAAAGAGTACGAAAAGCGTTCATAGCATTCAAGTCTCTGGTTGCTAAAGCGCGAATGGCCACAGTCGTAGATTGAATACCGCCATTCCCCCCCATAGCCGCCGCGATGGGCATCAAAATGGTTAAAGCAACTTTTTCCTGAAGAGTTTCTTGAAATTGATTGATCACCAAAGAAGTCAACAACGTATTGGCCACAGTAATAATCAACCAGTGTACCCGACTAAAGCTGGTCTTTAGAACTGAGTCATAAAAGTCTGACCCATGAATACGCCCCATATGCAGCAAATCTTCTTCAGCCTTCTTTTCAACCATCAACATGACGTCATCGACTGTGATTACTCCTTGCACTGTATTTCTTTCATCCACAACCGGGGCAGAAATCAATCCATAAAGGCGAAAAAGAAAACCAACTTCTTCTTGCCTCCAGGTCACAGGAATACTGCGCACATGTTTATCCATGACCTCATGTAAAAATTTAGAAGAAGGATTTTGAATGAGGTGATGTAATTCCACTGCTCCTAAAAGGTAGTTGTCTGAATTAACAATAAAAATATCATAAAATCTGGGAACTTTAACACTTTTTATATATTCGATTCCCTGCGCCACGGTCCAATCCGGAGGCATTGTCAAAACCTCTGTCTGCATCAATCGACCAGCGCTGAGCTCGGGAAAAGCTAATCGATGAATAAAAAATTGCCTTTTTTTCAAAGGCAAAGCTTCTAAAACTTCATCTTTTCTTTCAGGATCAAAGGACGTAAGGATCTCAACGGCGTCATCACTTTCCAGCAAATCTAAGATACGAACAATTTCTGCTGTCGACAAAAAATTAATAATATCTTCCCTTAAATTTTCCGCCAGAAATAAAAAAATTTCTGGATCAAAATGAGGTTTCAACCAGTTGATAAATAGCTCGCGGTAAGGTGGATCTAGATACTGAATCAGGCATGCAACTTCACTGGGATGCAACCCTACTACAAAATTCTCTAAATCTTTTTCATGTTCCAAAGTATCACCAAGATACCTTCTCAGTAGAGGAACTTTTTCTGTTAACAAATAGGCCAGAGCCTTTTCTGAGATGCGGGTCTCATCAGTCAAGTACGCCATGAAAACTCCTTCCCTCTATGTATATATCATTTTTAGTATAAAAGATAAAAATAAAACTTCAGAAAAAAAATAAAAATTTAATCCAGACATTCGAATCTCCAAAGAAATTTTTTTTCATTTTTTTATTTTCATCCTTCTATGACTTATAATGACAAAAAGCCCCGACCTAAAACTGCCCTAAAAAACGGCTGGAAGTTTAATAGGATTGCCTGTCACATCAAAGCATTCAATTTTTGCTTTTTCAGATAAACCTTTGAAAAAATCCTCGATCCTTTTGTTAATGATTTGGTATCGTGCCAAAGTTGACAACACTTTCTGATCTGTGACTTTCTTTTTTTCTTTAATCCTTAAGATAATGCACAAAAGTTGTTTAGAAGCTTCCTTAGTAGCAGCAGATCTTACCTCTTCTTCTGACAAAACAGCGCCTGTACGAGGATCATAAACAATCACTTCTTTAGCGGCGGTTTTTTCTAATGAGTGTCTTAACGTGTCATCGGGAATTTCGGACAATAACATATCCATTTCTACTTTTCTATTCGCAGGCGCTTTGACAATCTGCTTATTTTGCTGCATCACCACACTGTGCTCTTTAGAAAGTTCAAGAAATTTCTTGACAGGATTAGAAGCACCACGAAGAGCTTTTACAATACCACTGGCCACAGACAAAGGAACCACCATCTGGTCAAAGACCACCGAGGTTTCATTTGTTTTACTGATAACTTCATTCAGTTGAGCATCAGAAATAGGAGCTTCTTCCAGCTCTTTTTTCTTATTTTCAATATAAATCCCTTTTGAAAGCTCTTCTGAAATAACTTTCATTTTTTCTTGATATTTAGGGTCTTTGTCTATATTGACTTTTGTCGCTTCTTGAAGAATCAACTTCTGTGATACCAATCGGGCCAAAAATAATTTATACAGTTCGCCTCTTTCTTCGGCAGTCAAAGTTTTACCTTTCATTTTCGTGCGGATATAATTTTCCATTTCGGTCAACACCTGATCAACCGTAATTTTTTCTCCGTTAATGTTTGCCGCAACCTTACCTTTCAACTTTGCGATGTCGGCTTCACTCATAGCCCCTTCTGCTTTTGCAGAACCTGTATTCGGTGCTACAGCATCTGCAAAAAGTGTTGAAGCTCCAAAAATAGAAGAGAATAAAAATGTAAAAACCGGCATTTTAAATAGCTTGTGCATAAAATACATAACCTGATACAATATTTCTAATAACTATAATACGGTACTTCGTTTAGAAAGGTCAACGATGGATTTTGTAACTCTTGTATCTTTAGAAGAGCTAACCACTGATTTTAATTATCTGAATTGGTTAAAACAGGGTGGTATAATTGGGCTTCCCACAGAAACCGTCTATGGTTTAGCAGCCATGGCCAGTCAGCCCGCTGGTATTGAAAAAATTTATGCTATAAAAAAAAGACCCCATTATAATCCCCTTATCATTCATTATCCTTGCCTAGAAGAAGTACATAAAGATGCTGTGTTTTCCTCTTGGGCTCTGCAATTGGCCAAGACTTTTTGGCCAGGGCCTCTAACTTTATTGTTACCCAAAAAAGAAAATTCTTCCATTTGTCCCCAAGCTCACAGCTTTTTACCATCTATTGCGGCTCGTATTCCTGATCATCCTATTGCCCGAGGTCTATTGGAAAAAACTGGTCCCTTAGCTGCCCCCAGTGCAAATTTATCTGGGTGCCTTAGCCCCACCAGTCCTGAACATGTGTTACATTTTTTCAGAGGACAGTTCCCTGTATTAGATGGAGGACCCTGTAAGGTTGGACTAGAATCCACCATTATTGATGCTTGCCAAGCTCCTTTAAGAATTTTACGGCCAGGAACTTTAACCTTAGAAAAAATCTTGGAACAGCTACCGGGCATCCCTTTGGAAGCCGCCTTCAGCAGTCAGGGGCAGGTGGTGACTCCGGGGTCTATGTTATCTCATTACGCTCCTCAAAAACCTATCCGTTGCGACGTACAGACTCTAGAAGAAGGAGAGGGGCTTATTGCATTTGGTCCTCCCCTGGCCCAGGCTGAAGTATTCATTCAGCTCAGTTGGGCCCGAGACCTAGATCAAGCCGCTCACAATTTCTTTGCTGCTCTGCACGCTATGGACAAAATGAAGACGTGTAAAAAAATAGCTGTCATGCCCATCCCTGATCAGGGCATCGGCATTGCCATTAATGATCGTCTTAAAAGAGCCTGTTACAAATAGCCTTTCCCCATACCTGCTTTTAAAGAGGGAAGGGGAAAAACTTATCAAAAGTCTGGACTTTTTCCAAAAAACCCCTTATCAAGCAAAGTCTTTTTTTGTAAGCCTTCTTGCAGACTTTTACAGACTTACCTGACAGAAAACATTAAAAATGGTGTTCATTAGTAGGTATCCCCTTCTCTATTGCTCTGGTGAGGTCACAATTTCCTAATATCCAAGACCCATTATCTTCTATTTCTGCTGCAGATATTGCACTCAATACCGGATTCCAGGTTTCTAAAAACCTTCTATCTTCTCCCTCTCTTTCTTGTCGGGGTATATATGTTAAAGCACCTTGAATATGATCAGCATTTTCTAAATACTTATTGTTTCCTTGATGAGGTAAATTTTTGATAATTTTATAAAAATCATTTGATAGGTACCCGGGGATGCCATTTGTGCGCATCCAAATAGACTTCTTCTTATTATTCAGTTTTTCTAATGGTCTGTTAGATAAACCATCGAATCCCTCTAGAACCACTTTAAGACCTGGCTTACACCGACCAATAAAATCAGACAATATTTCCAAGTTGTTAATTCCTGAATCAATTGCATTCACCATATTAAGCTCTCGGAGGTTTTGAAATATAATGTTGGGTCTAAAGTAGAGCTCTTCCGGACAAAAAGGTGCCCTACCAAGACTTGGAACCCAATAATCTGAAATACTTGTTGTCGCATTTTCTGTTGCCTTAAAAACCCCAGAGTCAAAAAGACTAGGCATCCCATAATTATGCATCAATAAAGAGTCTTCAAAGTACATATTCTTTTTCACAGCCTGATCCCGGGTCTTTTCTATTTCAAAAAATGTTTGCTTAGGAATTCCTTTATACTCCCGCAGAATGTACCCTAGATTTTTTTCTGCCTCTCTGTGTATTCAACAAATTTAAGATTATCTTGATTTAAATGCTTAAAAGGAAATAATTCTAGTTGATCTTTTTTTAAGATAACAGTAAAGGTCTTTTTTCTTCTATTTTTTTCTCCTCTGTTTCCATTCCTTCACCTGCCCAACTGTTGTTCACCAGAATTGAAAAAATTGTCATTGTAAATAAAAAAATATTTCTCATTTGCATAAAAAATCATAAATAAAAATTTAGCTTATCATGTTAAAGGCCTTCCAAAAAGGATCATTAGCAAAGGCTGTTCATCATAAAATAATTATGGATTAGTGAATTTTTTTAGAATGAAAGAGGTTTTAATCTTTTTTAAGCTTATATGGCAGGCGTTGCTATCGCTGTACCGGCGGGGCCCCTAGGTCTATTATGTGTGAAAAAAACTTTAGAGCGCGGTTTTAAAGGAGCTCTTCTAATAGGACTGGGTGCCGCTCTGGCGGACAGCGTTTATGGAATCATAGCAACTGTTGGACTAACTGCGATTTCTGTTGTATTGCTTGTAAGTCTTATATTATAAAATTAATAAAAGGTCTATTCTTGATCATCATTGCACCAGGAATAGCATATCCTAAACGTTTTATCCCACAGACTATTCCGTCCGCTAATGTTCCAGGCATATATAGCGCCTCTTTTGTTTTTATCGTCGGATAAAAAACTGTGGCCATCCAACAACTTTTTTCCTTATTTTTAAGTTAAGTTCGTGATGGATCAGAGAGTGCGAGATTAATGGTTCCTACGCCATAGATTCCTATTGGATCGTGTAAAACAAGCGTATCTGCAAAAGTCTGTCCAAATAAAAATACAACGGGAACAATAAACCTAAGAAAATTCACTGTATACATTTTTCAGAATCATCAGTTAGCAGAGGAGGAGAAATCTTCGTGATCAAGGTTTTTAACCAGTTTGATATCAAAACAGTTCTTTACCTCAAGCAACAATCATCCTCCTTTCTCTAAGCGGCTCTCTTAATGAGATGCAGGGCAGCACTCTTTATCTGTCTTATGCTCTTCTGGGGCTGGAGCACCATGACCCACTAAAGGTTGCCCGTCAGGACCCTTTCTTTCAACAGAAGACTCTTTGCCTTCTTTTTGAGCTTCAACAGCTTTTTTGGAATCTTCCAAAGTTAATGCTTGCACAGAAGTGACCAAAAACAGTGCACTAAATAACTTCCACATATGTATCTCCATATATTTGTACACAATAACCATTAAAGGAACAAGGGGGCGGGTAGAAAGCCTTTTTCAGCCCGCATCCTTCTGGTCTGTTTTCTCATGATCACTATCTGATTCAGAATCTTCTTTTTCATCCCCCTTCGTTTTATCTGCGTCACTTTTATTCCAAGACTCTTTGGCTTTACCCCAGCCTTCTTTTACAGCGTCCGCAGCTCTATGAGCGTTTTCCTTAGTTTTATCCCAAGCTTCCCCAGCTTTTTCTTTAAGGCCTTCAGCCTTGTCTTTAGCACCGTCTTTAAGATCTTCAGCTTTATCTTTAGCTCTGTCTTTAAGATGTCCAGCCTTCTCTTTAGCCTTATCTTTCAGTTTTTTAGATTTCTCTTTGGTTTTATCCCAACCGTCTTTAACAGCTTTTTTAGAATCTTCCAAAGTCAACGCTTGTGCAGAATTAACCAATATTAGTATATTCAATAATTTCCACATTTATATCTCCATATTTTTAACGTTCCCATGGCCAGGGTACACAATAAATATCAAAGCAACAAGAGGGAAGGCTAGGGGAAGTTTTCTCTGCCCCTGGCCAAACAGGATTAGTCCTGCAATTCGCCGCACCAGGAAGGATGGTTTCCTTCGTGTGCTACACCGCCCAGAGAGGTATTCAAAGTCCTCATAAAGCGTCCTGAAATGTGTGCCATCATGATATGAAAAGGTTTATATCGTCCTGTTTGAAAAGAACAAGCCACCCAACGGCTATTAGGTGCCCAAGTTGGTTGATCCAACAAGAATGCCTGCGAAATAGCCCGTTCTTGATCTCCCGAAGGTGTCATGACACAAAGATAAAAATTTCCTTTACTTTTTTTAATACAAGCAATCCAACGTCCATCCGGAGACCACACCGGACAGAAATAACTTCCCTGACCACGGCTGATACAAACCGGAGATCCTCCTGATGCAGGCTTCACATAAATTTTAGGTCTGGTGCTTTCGCTTAACTGAGCCGAAAATACAACCATGCGCCCATCAGGAGAGTAACTGGGGGAAACCTGAAAAGCTTGACCTCCTGTGTAGACGGAAAAAGGTCTGGTGCTTCCGGAAGAAGGATTGTAAATAGCAAGAGAAGACTCACCTTTAGGACTTATTTTTGCATAAATAATCTCATTCCCTGACGGAGAAAACTGTGGAGAAATCAGGCATCCTTCATCAGGAAGAACCGAAAGCGCTTTTGTGGCCATATCCAGAACGTGAATACGGTACTTCCCCGAGTTCTTGTTTTTAATAATATAAGTCACTTTGTTACCTGTTTTGGTGCTTTTAGGTATCAGAGCTTCTTGCTGGACAGGAGTTAAAATGCGACAATTTGCTCCATCAATATCAATCTGCGCGATACGGCGGATTTTATTTGTGGCAGGTCCATACTGACACGTGTAAAAAAGCTTTGTATGAAAATAGCCATCTTCTCCAGTCAACTTTTTGTAAACTGAATTAGAAAGCTTATGTGCAAAAAGACGAGGATTTTCCTGGGAACCTTTGACTAAAACTTCTCCTAAAAACCTTTTACTACACACATCAAAAAAACGAACAGTTGCAACCCAACGGCTTCCTTCGCTGCTGACATGACAGACGGCTAATCTGGAACCTTTTCTAGCGTTCCACGCATCCAAACCCCGGCCCATCAATAAATCTCTTTTTGATGCAGAAGAAGATTCAAAAGGAATGATCTCAAAAAAACCACAGGAAGCAAGATCGTTTTTGACGACTTCTGTCATCTCTGTGTTCCAGTCCTCTACTCCGCATAAAATCAGAGGAATGACGCCAGCGACACCTTTGCGCACATCAATTTGTAAATCCGCCTTTGAAACTGAACTACAACCCAAAAGACATATCGCTGCCAGGGCAACAAACCATTGTTGTTTCATAAAATTTAACAGATAGCAAGATCAGCGTTAAATCTAACATAGTAATAAAAAATATGCAAATGAATTCATACTTTAAAACCATCTCAGAAAAAAAGTTTTTTTATCAATAATCAATATTGTTTATAAAAGGGTAAGGGAGTGACAATTCCACAACTTATTTTTTTAAAAGCCATACAAAAACAACCCAGCTTCATTGGCCAACTGAATCATTTCAAGAGGATGAATCCATAAGACACGTCCTGCTTGGTAAAATAGTCCTCCAAAACCTGTCGAGGCAAGATGTTTGACTGTGCAAGGCCCCACCACGGGGAGGTCTGCGCTGTCCAGCTGCTGCTTTTTGGCCATTTTCACATAAACGGGGGCGACCTCGGTTCTTTGCAATGGACCTGTACGAATAATGCACTGATCTGTCCCTTCAGCGGCCTCTATCCCTAACACCAAACCTTCTTGAATCGCAAGCCCCTGTCCAATATCTAGACACGACATATGAAGCAAAATTTCCTTTGCTTTTTCTAAATCCTGAAAATGTTCTTTGACAGGTTGAACCCGCGTTAAAGATCCTTCTTTAGAAACCAACCCCTGCATTAAACTCTGAGGAGAAAGGAGTTCAAAACCTTTTTCGCCCAAAAAATCAACAATAATCCGTAATACATGGTCATCTCCGGTCCATTTCCATCCCAAACGGCCCACCAATTCCCATCCTCCTTTATCTAGATAAAGATCTTTTAAAGATGGACGTCCCCATTGACCTGCCATGGTAAGGGCAGAAATACCGTTTTCAGACAAAAGGTTTAAAGACTGGGAAACTTTTCCCAACGAAAGATTTAAACACGGAAATGAATCTTTTAACTTATCTTCCGTAATTCCCTGAAAAAACAAGATCACCGGAACGTAATTTTGATTTAAACAAGACGCTGCCAGCAAGAACGGCATTTGGCCCTTGCCTGCAATAATCCCCACTTTCCTTCGACTACACCGCTCTTGAAACATCCGTCGTCGTATCAGAGGCAGCAGACTTTGTCATGCACAAGGGGCGCTTTCTAAGGGAAAGAATAAAGTTTTTTAATTCCAAAACTGTGGGGTACTGCAGAAGTTTTTCAGGAAGTGTTAGGACACGCTCGGAAAATGTTTTCCCATAATTTTTAAACAGATGTACATAAGCAGAATAAAAAGCTTTAATTTCTTCCCGGGAAAGATTATTTTTCTTAAGGCGGTACATATTAATGCCTTCTAAAACCGCACGGTTTCCCATAGCAATACCGTAAGGAATAACGTCATCTGCCACCGCCGAACAGCCTGTAATCATAGCACCACGCCCAATCCAGGTAAATTGATGAATCGCCACCATCCCACCCACAAAAACATCATCTTCTAACACCACATGGCCACCCAAAACAGTGTTATTTGCCATCATTACCCGGTCTCCTAAACGGCAATCGTGTCCCACATGTGACCCCACCATGATCATGCAGTTTTTTCCAACCTTTGTCAGGCCTCCACCTTGGGGCGTCCCAATATGTAAAGTAACGTGCTCTCGGATCTGCGTTCCAGATCCCACAACCAAGCCTGTAGGCTGATTCTTGTATTCCCAATGCTGAGGACTTTGTCCTAGAACTGCAAAAGGATGCACAACAACATTTTCTTCTAAAACCGTATTGCCGTTGATACTTACATGCCCCAATAAGCGCACGCCGTCCTTCAAAGTTACATCGGGCCCTATAAGGCAATAAGGTCCCACCTCAACGTCACCAGAAATAAGCGCTGCAGGATGAATAACAGAAGTAGGGTGTAGTTTCAAAAGAAACACCATTTTTCTTGAAGTTTAGCGCCTCTAAAGTTTAAAATCAACGGATAAAGAATTCAGTTTGCATTGAAACACTTTAAAAATTTAACATGACTACAAACTATTCTACGCTTGGCGAACGAAGACTGGGGATAGACCCAGAAGAGCTGATGGAGCGCAAAAAATAATTGCTACGCTTGCTCTCCTCCCTGCTGCGGCTTTTTTTACTTTCATCATCATTACTCTCCTCTGAGCTACTCTCTGAAACAACAGGATTAGGGGCACTTCGCAATCGGTTGTTATTTATCCACATAAAACGAACTCCTCTCCGCACATCAGAATATTAACAACATTAGGGAGTAGGGCGTGCCGTGCTGCCAGCCTATTTTGTTTTAAAGGACGAGCATTAGGATTGAGGTATTGTACCTTCTCGAAGGCACTAGCATCCTCGCCCTCTCCAAACAAACCGGCACCTACAAAGTCCTGAAGAAGCGCATTCTGCTCAATTTCAAGCAAAGGAGAATTTCCCAACAAGGCTCGAACCAGATCTCTGTCGTGGTTTAACTGTATCGTGGTTTATTGTGTGTTACCACAAAGATAGCGTAAAATAGAAAAGACACAATATCGTTAATAGCGATTCTTTTTATTCCTCAGATGAATAAGAGGGCTTAAAGGCCAAACCCACACTCAGAAAACGTAGTATCCTCTTCACCTTTCATGCCACTTTGATAGTGAAAGGAGCGCATTCCTCTGGCAGGATCCAGATCCGCCTACTTCAATATAATACCTATTCCCCAATTCATAGGAGAGAAGCAATAGCTTGCGGGTAATTTCTTCTTCTAATCCCTCTGCTAAAACAACAACTTGCTCTTCTCCCATTTTCCTCTCATGAACAAGAAGTTCTTGCGGTCTTTTTTCTTCTTGCAGTTCTTCTGTCTTCTGTACCGCTTTTTCTTCTTTTAACTCTTCCACCTAACTGACAGGATCTGTTTCATGATCCAAAATGTTCATATAAAATGAAATTCAAGTATTTCGACTTTAAAATAAAAAAATGAAAAATATTATTTATTTAATGACTGTTCTTTTCCCTATTAAAATTTTTGCAAATGAAATCAAAGATTTTCATTCCAAAGAAAAAAAAAGACATCCCCAAAAACTATATGCAGTCCGGCCCAGAGGGCACTTTGTCTTTAATTCAAAAATATTTATCTAACAGAGAGTGTGATAATAATTTTTGCAATGACAATCAAAAGAAATCAGCTGAAAAATATCAACAAATAGTTGCCCAAACTTTTGGGAATAGCGTGGGAGAATGTGTGGGATTTGTTTATACGTGGTTTTTAGAAGATATTTTAAATCCTAAAAAAAGATTTTCTAAATTTATTCAGCTGATAAACAAGTGGGGATTAGGAGAGAATCTATCTAAAGAAGAAAATCAACTAATCGATCAAATATTACAAAAAATACGTTATCTTCAGGCCTTTCAGATGGGCAGTCAGCATATAAAAAAACACTTTGGTCAATTAGAAAATTACTCAGCAACAAAATATATAAAAAAACACTTTGGAAAAAAACCAGAAAATTATTTAAAAGATTTTGAATTCAAGAAGGAAGAGCGATTTTTTGAAGATGATGCTTCCTTAGACAAATCTTTAATGGAATCCGGATTGTTGCGTCAGAATGCTCTGGAAGATAGTTCCGTAAGCTCATTACCTGCAACAGAATTAGAATATGAGCTGAAACAGGCACTAAAAAATAAGGATCATTGTATGCTTAATCTTTCAATATACAGTAAAAATGAAGGAGGGCATGCAACAGGAATTTATCAGGAAAAAGCAGGGGGGCCCATTCTTTTTTATGACCCAAACACATTCATAGAAACAGTAAAAAATGTTCAGGATATAGTCAAAAAAATTAACGAAACATACGAAGATTTTTTTGATTATTTTGATATTTCTAAAATAAGCCAGCTCAGCCAATCTCCATTAAAAACTTACACACTCAAGGCTTCCTGGAACCGTATTCCTACTTATGATACTCTTCTCTCACTCAGCAAAAAATCTTCCCAAGACTCACATCTTGTAAACGAAAGGAAAGATTTTAATTTTTTTGTTAACCTTTTGAATTCAATAGACCAAGTCGGAAATTGTTTTCAATTAAAAACTTTTTCTGAAGAAAATCCTATCTTAACTTGTTGTCTGGAAAATAAAAATAAGTATAAAGAGCAATACAAGGTTACTTATGGTGAAAAAAATAAAACTATTTTTGTTGAAAGGGATGATGAAAAATTTAATGTCATAGAAGAAATAATAAATTTACTAAGCTCAGATCCTGACACTTGGAGCTCTTGGAACAAAGAATTCATTATCATTCCAAAAATCGGTCAAAATGAATAACTCCTCCAATCAGTTTCCATAATACCAATTCAACAAATTTAATGGATGCGCAGGGATGGAAAAAAATGAGCTGGTTATTCAGTAAAAAATGTGTTACCTTCTAAGATACAAAGTTTTGTCGAACATTACTTGTTCGGCTATACAGTTGAGAAAAGCAAAATGTCAAACGTTGTAAGTACTGAAATTTTGGAAAAAGTTAAAACCATTGTTTCCGGCCATTTAGGAAAGCCTGTTGAAGAAATTAAGCAGGAATCCAGTATCACAGGAGATCTAGGCGCAGACAGCTTAGACATCGTCGAACTTATTATGGCATTGGAACAAGAATTTCACTGCGAAATTCCTGATGAAGCCGCGGAAACACTTAAAACCATTCAAGACGTTGTCCTGTACGTACAAAATAAAGTTCCTGCAGCAACATCAGAAAAAACTGCTCATTAAGTGAGGTTCTTCCATGAAGAAAGATGTTCGAGTTGTAGTCACCGGGATGGGCATAATATGCCCTCTGGGTGTTGGATTAGATTGGGTATGGAATCGTCTCATTAGCGGAGAAAGCGGCATTTCTTCCCTTCCTTCTATTTTTGAGAATTTTAAATTTCCGTGCAAAGCCATTGGTCAAATCCCTGCAGGGACTGGAGCAGGATTATTTGATATTGAACGGTGGTGTAACAGCAAAGATCAGAGGCGAATGGATCGTTTTATTTCTTTGGGGATTGCAGCGGCTTTAATGGCATTGGATGATGCCGGCTGGAGTCCAAAAACTCCTCAAGAAAAAGAATATACGGGCGTTTCTGTAGGTGCAGGTATCGGAGGATTACCTAAAATCGAAGAAAACTCGGTAGCCCTTCACAATGAGGGTTTCAGAAGAGTCAGTCCTTTTTTTGTTCCTTCTTCCTTAATTAATCTTGCAGCAGGACACATTGCAATACGTACAGGGGCCTGCGGACCAAATTTCGGGCCCGCAACAGCGTGTTCCGCAGGCAGTCAGGGTATTGGTCAAGCTTATGAGACTTTAAAAAGCGGTAAGGCAAATGTCATGATTGCCGGAGGAACTGAATCAACTGTTTGCCCTATTGGAATTGCAGGATTTGCCTCTATGCAAGCTTTATCGAATTTTCAAGGAGATCCTACCCAAGCTTCACGTCCTTGGGACAAGCAAAGAGATGGTTTTGTGATGGCAGAAGGTGCAGGTGTTTTAGTTCTGGAAACACTGGACCATGCGTTAAAACGAGGTGCTAAAATTTATGCCGAGGTTTGCGGATTTGGAACTTCTTGTGATGCGTATCATATTACCACTCCCAGTGGTTTAGGGGCCCAGCAAAGCATGGCCGCCAGTTTAAAAGACGCTGGTTTAAGTATTGCAGATATCGGATATATTAATGCTCACGGTACCAGTACACCTCTTGGTGATACAGCCGAATTAAAAGCTGTTGAAGCGTTGATTGAAGCAGATCCTTCAGGAAAAGCCCGCTCTTTAAAAATGTCTTCTACCAAATCTTCTATTGGTCATGCTTTAGGAGCTTCTGGAGCTATTGAAGCTATTTTTTCGATACTAGCCCTAGTTAACAAACGCATTCCCCCTACCCTTAATCTTCAGGACCCTGAAGAAACTTTTATTGATCTTGTGCCTCATACTGCTCAAAGTGTCTCAGAGTTGCAGTATGCACTTTCCAATTCTTTTGGTTTTGGGGGAAATAATTCAACGCTGATTTTCGGACAGTACAAAGAGCAATGACACATACTGATCCATTAAAAGTCCTATTTAAGGTTGCAGATCCCAGATTGCGTCCTGTGCAAGCGACTCCTTTAAGTGCAGGAGTGGATTTGAAAGCAGCTGCCATTGCAAAAATTGCACCTGGTGAAAAAGTCTTAATTTCTACAGGTCTGTGGGTTCAAATCCCTGCCGGATGGGAAGGACAAATTCGATCCCGTTCCGGCCTAGCACTTAAAAATGGAGTTGTTGTTTTTAATTCTCCGGGCACCATTGATGCAGATTATCGTGGAGAAATTAAGGTTATTTTAGCCAACACCAGTACGGAACTTTTCCTTGTAGAATTCGCAATGCGTATTGCGCAGCTGGTTATTTGCCCCGTCCCCCAAGTCTTCTGGCAAGAAACCGAGACTCTGGAACAAACCTTGCGTGGTAACGGAGGCTTTGGATCTACCGGCTTACTTTGAGTGATATAGAATATCCTCTTCTTTTCAAGATTTTTGAAACAGTTATTTTTCTGACCTAAGCACTTAAAATAAAATTAAAATTCCTGCAAGAAACAGCTTTAATTTTTTTTTACTTATTCAATTATATTAAAAGAGATTTTCTCATTTTAAAAAAATTATTGACTTATATATAAAAATATTGAATAATATAAAATATATTTGATAATTTTTTAATAACAGACCATGAAAGTCCTTTATATTGATCAAAATTGCTCTGCCTCGTTATTAATCAAAGACGTCCTTTTAACCAACAGAATTTATTGTGAGGTTTTAAGTCTAAGTCCTGAAATGAAGCTCACAGAATTACCGCGTTGTGGATTGATTATTATTGATTTTTACACAATTACCCCAGAGTGTTATCCCGTTTTAGAACAGATCTGTCATGACAGCTCTGCGCCCATCTTAGTTCTATGTCCCCAGAATCATTTTCAAGAAAAAATAAAGATAGATTCTGAAAAGATTTGTTTTATCTGTAAAGCGTTTTCACAAGAAGATCTCATCAACCAAATTCATTTTTTGGCCAGCCCAGCCCCTGTAGCTCAGCAATCTGTCAAAGTTGGTTTGCTGACTTTGCATGCTCATTATCGCATCGTAGAGGCCTATGACAAGCTATTACCTTTAACCTCGCATGAATTTAAAATCGTCGAAGCTTTAATGCAAAATAGTGGCAGCGTTGTAGAAAAAACAGCTCTTTTGAAAAAACTTTATCAAAATCAAGACTGTCCTGATGAAAAAATAATCGATGTTTTTGTATGCAAGATCAGAAAAAAACTTGAAAAACTCTTAGGTCCTGCAGGTAAGAACTATATTATCACCGTCTGGGGCCGAGGCTATCTGATGCAGGATTCTGGCTTAAAGCACAAAGTCGACGCTGATCTTTCTAGCACGTGTTCAGATGATGATCAAGAAACAGTATTTTTTTCAAAAAGCTAAACGATAAGTCCTCCTTAAGTAATTCTTCATTCAGGAGGACTTCTTTCCTACGCGTCGGGAGCAATAAAAGTCCCGCAGTATCCCCACCTGCTTTCTGAAGAACAAGACTAATGAACTGTTTAGGTGTCCAAATTTCTTTGATGGTTATCCTGTAAAAGCCTCCTTGATGCAAATCAAAAAACAATTTTCGTTTCTAAGAAGGAATCTCGCAAGCGCAACAAAAAATTATTGTGCTTTTTAACTGTTGTAAGTTTATCTCTCGCGACCAGATTCACGATACAACTTGTGAATCTTTTTAGTTGCTTCCTGAGCTGCTTGAGGCAAACTCTCTCAAGTCCTTTTTTCCTCTGTATGAGCTGCTTGTTAATGATGGCCTACACTGTTTAACTCTGTTTTTTGCCCAGAAATGACAACAAGGTCTTCTTGGATTTGAGTGTTGATTTTTCCCCCAGAGAGCCAAGAAATTGTTTCTACTTCTTTTTTCAAATCTGAAGCGCATTGGGATATTTGCTTAAAACCACTTGAGACTTTTTTAGTTGTTTCCAGTAATAAATCCGCTGTTATATTTTTCATCGCCGGGTCCATTAAATAAGCCGCACCAAACGCCAAGCTCTCTGCCACTACAAAAGGTACGCTAATTCCTAAAGTTGCTGCAGAAACAGGAATAAGGACTCCTACTGTTAACTTATACCCCTCATTGTCTTAAACCTGGTTCAATAGCATATTGATATACTGCATTTCTATAATTTTCTACTAGATACTTTCCTGCCTTAAACCCAACATCTAATATTTTAGGAGTGTTCTTAACAAGTATAGTCCCTATTTTTACGCAATGGGCACTACATGCTTACAAACATCCCATGTTAACTTTTTGCAAGCATAATCGTTAATAACGCACTATGTTCGGCATAACATTCTAAAGTTGGTTGAATAACCGTATCTGCAACATTCTCTGTCACAAAACTCAAACTATTTTCTAAGAATCTACTGTCAAAAAAAAGTGCATTTGCCAACCCATTACCAAGGCAAGTGCTAGCCGTAGATGATGTTTTACGACGTGTTTCGCAAAATTGCCTACAGATTTCATATATTGGCAAAAAAAAGAAGTTACAATTAAAATTAACTACAATGCAGCATAATTTATTTTTAATAGTTACAAATACTAAATAAACCTAAAAACTTTTTATGAATTGCTGCCCTTAAAAAAACAAATTTTTTTGTACAAACCGCCAGCCTTTATTTAAATAGAAAATCAGCGTATAATAGGACTTAGGCCTTTTTTGTAAAATATTTTGATGTCTGTGCTCCCACGGCCTCTTTTGATGCCTCTTGTAAAGATTGCTCTTTTTACCATGGGACTGACTGGTTTGATTGCTTTATTTTTCTTCCCAATTTGGAAGATATTCTTAGCCAGCCCAGTCTTTAATGGGGTTATTATCATCGTTGCTATGGTGGGTATCTTAAATCTTCTAATTGAATGCTTCCGAATCATTCATGAAGACAGAATTTTTGAAAAGTTAGCATCCCGTAAAAGCCGTTTGGTCTCTTTGCCTGCTTCTTTTCTGTCTATGCCGTTTGTTCAGTGGTCTCAGAGTGCAAACACTCCTCTAGAGGGGGTATTATCTCAGTGCACCCATCGCTTACAAGGACGGTGTCGATTTGCCAGCTACCTATCCGGGGTTCTGGTATTCTTGGGATTATTGGGAACTTTATGGGGCTTATCCCAGACAGTGATCCTAATTGCGCAAACCATCAGCCATATGCCCACTCAAGGAACCCAAGAAGATTTTTTAACTCTCTTAAAAGATCAGTTGTCGCAACCGCTTTCAGGCATGGGCGTCGCATTTAGCTCTTCATTATTTGGGCTAACAGGATCAGTCATTGTCAATTTCTTCTTGTTGCAACTGCGCAATCTTCAAGGATATTTTTACGACCAACTGCAAAGCTGGGGGCAAGAAATTCTTAAAACTAATGCTGCACTGCCTTCTTATTCGGGGGATAAAAGCCTATCATTAGAGCAAACCAACGCCTTGCTTTCCAATTTAGTACAGCATCTGGATAGATTCCAAACTTTAAATGAGGGACAAGCCAAGCGGTGTCAGGATCTTACAGAAGCATTTTTGTCTTTCAGCACTAAAATTCAGCAACTCAGTGAATTGATGCGAGCTCACCATGGTGTATTAAACAAATGGGCTCAAGAACAAGCAGGAAGTCGTCAAGCTATGGAAAAAGTTGCACAAAATTTGCAAGACTTGGCATTTTCTGGGGATGAGGCCGTAAAAGAGTACTTAAACCAAATATCTGTGGCTTGTAACTTCATGGCTAAGATATCAGGATTAAAGTAGATCTTAACTACATCTGCGCATTTTCTAACTTTAATGTAAGTTTGGTATTTAAAAGTTCAAATGAATCACCAGCACTTTAGGGAGGTCATTATGGTAAAAAACACCTTCACTAGCCCATCTTATGCAGAAGAAATAGGCTTTCAAACCGACATCAAGCACTATAAAAATTAGAACTACAGATTCCTAATAAAGAAACAGATGAACTGATATAGACTCTGAATAAAAAAGAAGAGCCATGTCTGCCTTTTTAGACGAAGCACATGAGATTTTATAGACTTTGGTAGAAATCAACAAGTATTAGAAATAGATGGAATATAGGGTTCTGTAATGGAAAAAATGTTAAACAAATATTTCTGACACGAGGCACCATTTAAACCAAAAATCTCTTCAAAACGCAAAATTTATTCCTAGAAATGCTTCTAAAATAGATACAAAAGAGAATATAAGGCTATTTTAGCTACAAGATTTCTAGACTTTATCCGTCTGAATAAGCTATTTAATCTAATAAAACCAGGTAAGAAAGTCTTTACAATTGCTATCACTCCTTATGTTAAACATTACGAGAGATTTATAAAGGTATAGGGGGAAAGATTGTCTAAAGGAGAGTCTACCCCGGATATGTTGATTTCTTCGGTTAAACAAAGAAGCTGCATCCATGACTCAGCAGGCTATCATCTCTGATAAAACCTTTAAGACCATCAAATGCAAAATGACCGACCTTGGTTATCCATTAGAATCTTGGAGTCTGGATGGCAGAGAAAATATCATTCTGATTGCACAGAAGCCGGAATCTTTATAGAGGAGTTTTTATCCATCAACGAGCTGGTCCACAAAAGATCCAGGGAATATCTTGAATGTTTAAGCTGTTCCCGGGTTTGATGCGTCCGGCTATTATAAAGACCACACCAAAAAGACCAGATTTTTACAACTACTACCCCCTTTTCCCAAAAATTTTTTATTCATCCACCAAAAATTGAAGGTCTGCGGGCAAAGGGCTGCTAAAGGTCATTACTTGTTTTGTGCAAGGATGCATAAAGGACAACATGTGCGCATGTAATGCAGGCCGATGCAGTCCCGGGTAAGGTATTCCATATAAAGAATCCCCTAACAGAGGATATCTTAAAAATTTAAGATGCACCCGGATTTGATGTGTCCGGCCAGTATGAAGACCGCACTCCAACCAACTGATCGGAAAAAGACCAGGAATCTCTTTTAATAAACGATAAGAGGTGCAGGCCTCTTTCCCCTTCACCGCCACTACGGCCATTTTTAACGGATTTTTGGGACAGCGCCCAATCAAAGTTTCAATCTTTCCATAAGCCGGGATCACCCTACCCTTCACAAAGGCCCAATAAATCTTTTGCAAAGTTCTAGAAGCGAATTGATGACTGAGCTCCTGATGCGCTTGATCATGTTTGGCAACCACCATCACTCCACTGGTTCCTTGATCTAAGCGATGTACAATGCCTGGACGCATGACACCCCCAATCCCCGACAACTCTTCTTTACAATGCGCCAACAACCCATGCACCAAAGTTCCTTGTCCATGCCCAGGCCCTGGATGCACAACTAGACCCGCAGGTTTGTCCAGCACAAGAATATCTAAGTCTTCGTACAGTACTGTTAAATCCATCGGCTGGGGAATCAGTTCACAGGGCTGGGCTGTGGGAATTTCTACCACATAATTTTGTCCAGATTGAATCTTCATTTTCTTTTCAATCTTCTTTTCAATCATTTTTCCATCTGATTTACGAACATGTCCTTCTTCGATTAATGCTTGTAAACGCGCTCGGCTAAAGTCAGGCAAGACTTGACTTAAAAAGACATCCAAGCGTAGGCCTTCTTGAGCATCGGCCACTGTAACTTCAAAAATTTCCCGCTTTTGCACTTTGTTTCGTTCCTATAGACACCAATAGGAATGGGAAAAAACACGATCCCTCCACATTCCTTTTAAATCAATCACCCATCCATTGGAACCTAGAGCAGCGTCAATCTCAGGCGACGATAACTGGCGATAAGCTTGATGAGGAACTACTGCAATAATGGCCTGATACCGCTGCTGATCCATCTGCGAAGAAAGTGTAATTCCATAAAGCTCTTCAGCTTC
Source organism: Alphaproteobacteria bacterium 40-19 (assembly GCA_001898075.1). Classification (GTDB taxonomy): domain Bacteria; phylum Pseudomonadota; class Alphaproteobacteria; order Holosporales; family Holosporaceae; genus 40-19. The sequence goes on along the minus strand of MKSD01000001.1, from coordinate 203,570 downwards.
TTGACCGTAGGCCAAAGGATCAAATACATCTACTTCATAACCATTTTCTTTCAGCCCCGCAATCAGATCCATAACCTTTGTATTTCGCAAATCAGGAATGTCTTCTTTAAAGGTCAGACCCAGAACAGCTACTTTTCCTTTGGCAACACGTTTAACAACCTCCTGAACTAAAAAACTGCTCATAGATTCATTGGTTTGGCGCCCTGAAAGCGTTAAATGAGGATCTATCCCCTTTTGTCTGGCACAACAAGCCCAGTAATAAGGGTCAACTCCGATGCAATGCCCCCCCACAAGGCCCGGCCGAAAGGGTAAAAAATTCCATTTTGTTTCAGCAACGTCCAAGACATCATAAACAGAGATGTCCAATTTTTGACAGATCATGGCCACCTCATTCATAAAAGCCACATTGATATCCCGTTGAGTATTTTCCAAAACCTTGGCCGCTTCGGCAACTTCGATAGATTTTGCCTTAAAAATATCTCCTTTATTAATTGCTCCATACACTTCCACTAACACCTCCGTCACCCAAGGTTCAGAGCCCGCTACTACCTTGGTCATGTTGTGCAGGCGGTGCTGATGGTCTCCTGGATTAATACGCTCGGGTGAATAACCTAAAAAGAAATCTTTTTCACAGACCAATCCGCTGACTTCTTGCAACAACGCACCGCACATACCCCGTGTTACCCCTGGATAAACAGTACTTTCAAATACCACGATACTGCCTTTCGTCATCACTGAACCAATCATTTGGCACGCTTTTTGCAAAGGGGAAAAATCTGGTAAACAATTTTCATGCACCGGCGTTGGAACTGTCACAATATAAATATCGACCCCCCTTAAAGCCTGCAGATCATCTGTCAGTATAAAATCAGTATCTGAAAGGACTTCAGCAGGCACTTCTAGGGTACGATCATTACCATTTTTAAGCTCTACAATGCGCTGCTGGCAAATATCAAAACCCACTACCGGAAAAGATTTTGATAACTCCACTGCTAAAGGTAACCCTACATACCCCAGACCTATCACAGCTATCTTTTTATCTAAACCAACACCTGACTCTTTACTCACTTCTGTATTACTCCTTTTATCCATAAAACGTATCATACCACCTGATAAACCGCCCTAGCCCCTCTTTCAAAGAGACTTTTGGGGTAAAGCCCAACTGATCAAGCGATTCCGTTAAATCTGCCACTGTGCGGGGAACATCCATCACCAAATAGGGCTCAAAATGCTTCTTAGCCTGAAGCCCTGTCAGCTCTTCCAACAGTTCAATCACTTCGCAAACACTGTGACACGTGGCGCCACCCAAATTAAATAACTGATATTGTTGATCAGGCTTTAGATCTATACAAGCCATAACTCCATCAATAACGTCATCAATATAAGTAAAGCTGCGCCACATATCCCCCCCGTTATAAACAGTCAGCTCTTTTCCTTCCTTCATTGCTTTTAAAAATTGAAAAATCGCCATATCTGGCCTACCCCAAGGACCATAAACCGTAAAAAACCTCAAACCTGTGCATGGAATCCCAAAACCATGCCAATAAGCATAGCCCATCAGCTCGGCACTGCGTTTGGTGGCTGCATACAAAGACAAAGGCTTATCCACTGGGTCTTGTACTGAAAAAGGCTGTTTCAAATTTCCACCGTAAACAGAAGAGCTGCTGGCATAAATAAAATGCTGCAGACTTTTCCACTGCCGACAGGCTTCCAACACATGGACTTGTCCTTTAAGGTTACTGTGCACATACTCAAAAGGTTTTTCAGCACAGTAACGTACTCCTGCCTGGGCGGCCAAATGCACCACGTGAGTCACATCCGGAAAATCCTTAACCAAAACATCTATTTCACAAATATCGTTCAAATAGAATGTAAAACCAGGGTAAGTAAGAAGCTCTTCTAATCGAGCCTCTTTTAACCTCACATCATAATAGGGACTTAAGTTATCAATTCCTATAACTATATTGCCCGCCGCCAAAAGTTTTTTGGTTAAGTGATACCCAATAAAACCTGCAACCCCTGTGATAACAATTTTTTTCAAAAAAAGACAGCCTTTTTGCTATTATCTTAACACACCCCTAAAGGAAGGGGCAATCATGCCAAGGGTCTTTAAAAAATCCACTTGGTTTTTTCAGTATTTCTAAGAGTTTTGAGCTTTTTTTAATGCATGTAGAGGTCTTTTACCCTGCCCGTCAAACTTATAGCCACCGCAGGTCAAGCAAACAAAAGAACTAAAGCGCTTTAAAGAGTTTTTAGTTTTTTATTTTGGAACTTCTTTTCTGGGATAAGACCTAGTCGCATCTAGAAAAGCTCTATTTTTTTAAAATAGTTTCTAGCTATCTTTCTAGGTTGCTTGTAACAAAAACAAATGTTCATCCAAAAAAAAAGGTCGAAGCTAAGCCCCGACCCTTTTGCTTTTGCTTTGTAAAAAGCACACGCTTTACCTGGACATAGGCAAAGTGTACTTAGCTGTAACAGCGACGGAGAACGCGCGGAAACGGTTATTGAATGCCAAAGAAGTATCTGGAGTATTAGGTGCCCAGTTAATGTTCTGACTTCCAAAATTATAAGTCTTCTTACCCATCAAGAAATAGTTCAAAGCAAGACCTAATGTTAGGTTCTGGCTGACCATTCTTTCAAAGAAAATACCCAAGTTAACACCATTGGTGAAACGAGACACTGTCTTTACAGCTACAGGGCCCTGATTTGCATTGCTGTTACCAGGAACGGTATTTTTTGTCATGCCAGGTCCTGTTAAACCTGCTTTCATGGAAAGACCGACCCAAGCAGCGTGCATACCCACTACATTCTTGTTAAAGATATAACCCAAACGCAAACCTGCAGTTACATAGCCTGCACTGCGCATACGCAAAGTGTAGTTAGCAGGCATAACGGCTGTTGCAGGGAAGGCACCATCCTCTTGAGAAGGAGCTTCGTCAGCAACGTTAAATACTGCAGTAGAAGCAGGAACAGACAAGTTTGTTCCAGAACCTAAGTATCCACCACCAGCGAATACACCCAAAAGAGTGCAACCGATTTTAGCATCATACCCTAAAGTACCGTACACATTGTATCCAAGACCACTGGTACCAGATTTTTGAATAGCTGCAGGGTCGACCAAATAACCTTGTCTTTCGACTACATCTGGTCCTCCTTCACTTACAGCGGCAACTGCATCTCCATCAACCCAAGGCCACGCCATGCTACCTTCTGATCCTCCTATATTCCCCTCATTCTCACCGTCAACAGGAATAGACAATTCAGCAAAATTACTTTGGTTAGCGGCGTTTGAAATTCCCTTCACACGGTTATGACCAAGAATGGTGAAACCTTGTCCCATTTCGATGAAAACTTTAGAACCAGGGCATGCAGCAGCACCATCTAAAGCGTTAGCAGAAGTTACTGCGGTGGCCAAAAGGGCCAACATAAAAAGCTTATTTCTCACGAACTCAAAAAGCTAAAAACTACTGGTGTAGCATAAAAGAAACCACAGCCCCGAGTGAAGGCCAGCAGATTTTGATAACTTGTTTTTCAAAAGTGTATCAAAACTGTCACATGTGCGTTATTAAGAAATAAAAAATTCTACCTTATGAAGAAAATTAAATATCTTATTCAAAAGACAGAATTTTCATAGCTTGCCGTACCTCTTGAATCGCAGTATTCGCCACTGTTCGCGCAACACTACAGCCTTGGTACAAAATCTCTTTTACATCTTTGACCGTAAACCGTTGACGCCTTTCTTGGATGGGTTCTAGCAGATCTGTTAAATCTTTATATAAAATATTCTTCAGATACACATCCCCCAACCCTCCTTTTTCGTATTCTTGTTTCCATTGAACCACTTCTTGGCTATTAGGGTGAAAAGCATCCAAGTACGCAAAAACCACATTGCCTTCTACTTTTCCAGGGTCGCTAACACGAATATGATTGGGATCTGTATACATTTGAAAGACTTTTTCCTTAACGATGGGCAAAGGATCACTTAAAAAAATAGCGTTTCCCAAAGATTTACTGGCTTTATGCTGTCCGCAGATGCCAATCAGGCGACTGCAACGCTGATTTAATACAGCTTGGCACTCCAAAAGGCACCCCGTCTGATAGAGGTGATTAAATTTTCGCACGATCTCATTGGTCAATTCCAACAAAGGCTGTTGATCTTCCCCTACCGGAACCAAAGTTGCTTTAAATAAAGTAATATCTGCTGCTTGACTGATCGGGTAACTGAAAAATCCCATAGGAACACTGCCGAACGATTTTTGTTCTAATTCAGCCTTAATAGTAGGATTGCGCTCTAGGCGACTTTTAGACACCAAGTTGCTGAAATAAGTGGTCAATTCAAAAAGCTGAGGAATCTGAGACTGAACAAAAAAAGTCGTTTTCAGGGGATCAAGTCCTACAGATAAATAATCAAGCCCTACTTCATAAATACTTTTTATAATCAGGTCAGGATCTTCCCAATAGTCTGTTAAAGCTTGTACATCGGCAATCATGACATATTGCTGATATTGGTCTTGAAAACTCAGACGGTTGGTTAAAGAACCCACATAATGCCCCAGATGAAGCTTTCCCGTGGGGCGATCTGCGGTCAGGATACGTGCGCTCATAACATATTTTATGGAAGATTCAAAGCTATTTTAAAGAAAAAACAGGAAGGTTGCAATTTACATTCCAGATGATTCCAGACATTTTCGTGCTTTCGCGCTCTTTCAAAGGCAAAGAAAATTGACAAGACATAGTCACCTAAAATTCAGTTAAAACATCCTTAAAATAAATTGTCGTTGAATCCTTAGAAAGCTCGTGATAAGATGCGGCCAAAGCAAGATCTTTAAAACAATCATGAATCTCTTGATAGTATTGGCGTGTGGAGCTCTGGCTTACGTGCTAGGAAGTATTCCTTTTGGGGTCCTTATTCCAAAAATATTGGGCAGAGGAGACCCAAGAACTGTAGGTTCTGGTAATATCGGCACCACCAATGTGTACCGCATGGCAGGGCTTAAGGTTTCTATTTTAGTGTTTTTGGCAGATTTTCTAAAAGGCTTAATTGCTGCTTGGGGTACATTAACCATTTTAGGAGAAAATTCGAATTTAATATTTATCCTGCTCCCCTTCAGTGTACTAGGACATGTTTTTTCTTGCTTTTTAAGATTTAAAGGAGGTAAAGGAGTCGCCACCGCTGCAGGAGTTCTGTTTTTTATTCAACCTTTTATAATAAGTCTTGCAATATTGTTGTGGGCCTTGCTTGTCAAAATAAAGACGTATCCTTTCTTAGCCAGCTTACTGGTAGGTTTCTTAATCACTTTAAGTTTTTGGATATTAAAGGGTGGAAGCGCCGCAGGGTTAGCTCTGTTTTTGTTACTTTTGTTGGTTTGGACACATCGCAGCAACTTGGCTCGGTGGAGGCAAGGTCGTGAGTATCACGTCAAATCAGAACAACAATCTGGTTTTTAAATAAATACTGCAGGAACATAGAGCCATAAAGTCAATGTTTAAATTTTTAAAAGATCTTTTTTTTCACATCGTTTTTTATATTTTTGGGATCTTAGGTGTTGAAATCCTTATTTTTTTAATGTTGCTGTTAAAAATACTTCCACAGAAATACAATTTTAAAGTCGCAGCTTTTTTTCCCTGTCTAACCTTTTGGATGGCACGGGTCTTTCTAGGTATTCGATTTCGCCTAGAAGGCCTAGAACATTTACCCAAGACAGGTCCTTATGTTATTGCCTGTAAGCATCAATCTGCGTGGGACACCTTAGCGTTTCATAGTTTTTTGGAAAAGCCAGTCTTTATTTTAAAAGCTTCTTTAACACGTATACCTATTTTTGGAAAATTTTTAAAAAAACTTGGGATGATTCCTGTCGAACGAGGCAATAAACTGGATAGAAAATTTTTGACTTTACTGAAAAAGGCCATAGCCCAACAGCGTCCTATCATTATTTTTCCTGAAGGAACTCGGGTTGCTATGGGACAAAAAGGAACCATTAAAATGGGTACTTTTATGCTGTATGAAAAATTCCAGCTTCCTATCATTCCTGCTTCCTTAAATTCAGGAGCCTTATGGGCACGGCGAGGTTTTTTCAAAAAGCCCGGACTGATTACTTTGCGCTTTCATCCAGCCCTGCCCCCTGACCTCCACCCAGAAGAGTTTATCGAGCTTTTATCTAAAGACATGGAAGATTTGAATACGGTAACCCCTACCCTTATTCCTTAAATTTTTTCTTAAAAAAAATCAACCATACCAGATAAAAACAGGGTAAACTTTGTAAAAACTTACAAAGGTGCTTGCAATTTCAACCCTTTTGGTCTATTATGTGTCTCATAGGGGGTGTAGCTCAGTTGGTTAGAGCGCCGGCCTGTCACGCCGGAGGTCGCGGGTTCGAGTCCCGTCACTCCCGCTTATTATTTATAAACGTCACCCTTTCTTTGGTCAGACTTTAAATATTAAATATCTTTTGCTGTGCCACGTTATCTTTTTGATCAAATCAGATCTACACAAGATTATGCTTTCAATCTTTATCAACAAGATGAAACAAAGTATCAGCTTAGACTTGGGGAAAGAGTCTGGATTCAAGCCTTATCTCAAACTCACGGTACAGGTAAAGGAGAAAGAGTATGGCATTCCCCTTATGGAAATTTTTATGGATCAGTCTTAATACCCTATCAAGGTCCTGGAGTCTTTTTAGCTTTATTAGGAGCCTTAAGTATTGTAGATGTTCTTCAACAACTCTACAACCTAGAGGTTTTTTTAAAATGGCCCAATGATATCTGGCATCAAAATACAAAAATAGCTGGCATCTTAGGGCAAATTTTAGAAAACAATACAGGACTTTTAGGTATGGGCGTTAACTTGAATTCAGACCCCGAAATAAAGACCCAGTATGCAACTTCTACTGTAAAACAAACAACAGGGATTGAATGCGATATAGAAGCATTCTGGCAATGTCTGGACCAAGCTTTGCCCCGGCGAGTCCTTCAAATTCAGGAAAATTTTCAAGGATTTTATGAAGAACTCCACGACGTATTACTGTGGAAAGGCCAAGAAGTCTTTGTACAAACTTCTGATAAAATTGTGACAGGAATTTTGCACGGAATATGCGAAAAAGGGGGAGTTATGTTGAAAATAAATAATTTTGTGCAAAGTTTTCCTGCTTTAAAGCTTGCCAGAACTTGGGAAGATATGTCACAATTTCACAATCAGCCGCAGTAGCTCAGTGGTAGAGCACACCCTTGGTAAGGGTGGGGTCGAGAGTCCGATTCTCTTCTGCGGCACTGGGTTTTAAAAAAATATTTTGGCAACTAAGCCATGCTTATTATTTTTTAGGATTCTTGAATAATAAAAACTAAGGTCATTTTTTGACAGAACAAAGTTTTTTATTTAAAATAAAAAAGTTTTTTAGGCTCCTTTAAGTTTATTCTGTTACAGCATGTTTTTAAGACTTTTTTTAAAATTTTTTCCTTTGGGATCGTCAGTGGAACCTGCTATTTCTTTTTGATCTCTACGGTTTACCTCTGGGCTACCGAAGCAGGATGCAACGGCTATCAGTTAAGCGCCCTGTCTTGGTTATTACTCCCCTATAGTTTTAAAATCCTATGGAGTCATTTTTTAGAAACGAGATCTTTGCGGATTTTTGGGCTTGATTCTTTTAAAAGTCTTCTCCTTCTCTGTGCTACCGGAATTTTATTAGGCTTTCAAACGCTCAGCTTTTGTACCCCTCTTTCCCTGCCTTTTTTCATCTGCGCTCTGGCGATCTCTTTTTTTGCCAGTATCCAGGATGTCGCCCTAGAGACTTACCGCATAGAACATACTCAACCAGAACACTCGGGGTGGGCAGTCTATTTTTCTCTGTTGGGATTTCGTCTGGGAACTCTGGGGGCCACTACAGGAATGATCGTTTTATCACATTATTATGGATGGGCCCAAGCACTAAGGTGGGTTTCTTTCTTGATCGCTGCTGACTACATTTTCGTCTTTAAAGGATCAAAAAAAGTAACATCTCTAGAACGTACCCAATCTGGTTGGTTTTTAACCAATGTCAGGCACGCTATGCAAGGTTTAGGGTCTTGGAAGACCTTAAGACGAATTTTTTTAAACCTTTTTGTCTTTAAAATGGCAGACATTTTCATTATTACGATAAGCTCAATGTTTCTGCGCTCTCAAGGTTACAGCATGATTCAGATTGCTTACGCTGAAAAAGCAACGTCCCTGGTCTGCTTTATCGCAGGCGCAGGCTTAGCCAGTTTATCTGTCGGACGCTGGTCTATTTTTAAAAATCTGAGTATTTGGATTGGGATGCAAATCTTGGTTAGTATTCTATGGCTGGTACAGAGTACCATCGTGGTAGACCCCAGTAACATAACACGCATTTTGATCATCACAGGGGTTCACCAATTAATCAGCGGTATGGGCAATCTATATTTTTGGAATTACATTTCTTCTCTGTGCCACGCCCCCAACATTCCAGTACAGTTTGGTTTGATGTGTTCTTTTTCAACGTTCAGTCGTATCATCATCAGCAGCTTTTCGGCATTGATTTATCAATACTTTTATGGTCCCAATTTTTTCATCATTTCCATTATTTTTTGCCTACCTGGCTTGATCTTATACCTAAGTCAAATTAAAAAATGCAAAATGATTGCTTAATAGATATTTTTTAAAGCTAAAATTTTCTACCTAAAATCGGTGACATCCACAACAACATTTCCGATTTCTACAGAAAAAACCTCTAGCCATTGTTTCATTTGAACCTTTTCAAAGGGAGTAGAACTTTTTTATTTTTTCCTTCTCCCTGTGAGATTACTTGCGATTTTATCTCACCTTATCTCTTTATCTTTTGGGACATTTTCTTGACTGCACCCACCTAACGCCCTGTCTTTTCAAGCAGTTCTTCATTTTTTTATCCTCTGCTACGTTTTTCTTTATAGCATCGTCAGCACTCTTTGAAAGCTTTTCCATTTCCTTATTTCTTTTATCGTTCTCCTCCTTATTTCCACCACCCCTAAACAACATCGGAGAGGTAAATTTAAGGAACGAACACTCTGAATCTAAGTTACCTTTTTTCTTATTCAGCTGCTTTTGTAGGTCTTCCAAATAGTTCCCCATTTTCTCAAGATTCGTCCCTTCATTCTCTAAACCTATTTCAAGTTCTACTTTTTCGTTCTTCACTTTGCTTTCTTTTCCCGCGTTAGCAAGAGGACTAAAAATTCCGATTAAAAAAACTCTAGTATTACTCTTATCTTCACGTCAATAAACTAATAAAAAGTTATTATACCCCACAAAATCAATAAAAAGTTAATAAAGGTATCTCGCAAAAAACTCAAATCACCCCTTTATTTCTATTTCTATCCCAGCATCCTTCAAGTCTTGTACCAATTGGTCAGAAATGATCGCCTGGTAGGCCTTAGATAACCGCTGATTCACACTGCAATGAGCCCCCGTAGGATCCACAGGCGGAATCTGTACAATGGTCTTCTTCCCCATCAAAAGATCTCGAACCATAGCTCCTGCCATCTTACCCATCAATTGATAATTAACACCATAACTGGCCAAAGCCAACCCATCCAAAACAGCATTTTCATCTGCATTGATGACAGGAATTTTAAGTTTTTCCGCTATAGCAGCGATCGCTGGTAAGGTAGGTTGTATAGGGCCGCTGGTTCCTACATAAATAAAATCAACTCGACCGCGAAATTTTTCAGCAGCTACAGGAACGTCCCGGGCTTGTCCCACAGGCATGGCCAGTACTTCTATCCCTTCTGCTTGTCCTGCTTTTTCCATTTCTTTCACCAAAGCTTGGTCATTGGTTTCTGAAGTACAAAACAACAGGCCCATTTTTTTAGATTTTGGAAGAATTTTTTTCGCAAAAGCCAAAATTTGGTGATAACTTTGCCGCTCAGACACTCCTGTTATATTATCTAAAGCAACCCCTTCTTGCCGAATAAGGCCTGCTTCGACTGGATCTGTAATCGCACAATACACGATGGGAACATCTTTTACAGCGCTTTTTGCATATTGAGCTACCGGGGTCGTCAGGACGACAAGAACCTTAGGCTTTCTAGATATTAATTGTTTGATCATTTGAGGGATCAAACTGGTGTCAAAATTAACGTCCTGTACCTCAAATTCAACACTACCCAAGGATTCAGCTACTTTTTCCTTTATCCCATCAATAGCTTTTGACAAGGAAGAATGAGGCCCATAACTGGCGATTGCGACTAAAGGAAAAGGATCTTTTGATAATTTCTTTTTCCACCACAGCAATCCACCGGCCCCTAGCAGCGCAACAGATAACAAAAAAAGGGTCTTTTTCATGAACATCAAAAAATCTCCGGTAACCTTTCCTACACCTCTATCCTATTAAAAAATAACTAAAAAGCAATAGCGTCGGTAATAAAATTAAAATGGACCACTTCATATATCCTAAAAAAGTAGGCATTTTTATACCTGATTTTTCAGCAATTTCTTTGACCAACAAATTAGGAGCATTCCCTATATACGTCATAGCTCCCATAAAGACCGCTCCACAAGAAATAGCTTTTAAAAGAAGTTTAGAAACTTTGCTAAACCCTCCTGCAGATTCCACAAACAATAAATAGGCCGGCGCGTTATCCAAAAAAGCTGACAAAACTCCCGTCGTCCAAAAATAGGCAAAACCTTGAAAAGGACCAGGATTCAGCCACCCTTGAATGAACTCTAGGGGGCCACTGAAGCCTTCTTTTAACAACAAACCTACCGGTATAACGCACACAAAATTTCCCAAAAAAATGAAGACAAGCTCACGGATGACCCCCCAGGAAAAATGATTGGCTTTACGATAAGAAGTTTTCCCCTTGACCACCACTCCTAAAAATAAAGCCACAACCAATATATCCCGCAACATCCACGAAATCGGCCAGTGTAAAACATGCTCGCCGATAGGGATATAAAGATCTCCCCATCTGGCAGCACTTAAAGCTGCAACGCCAATGACCAGAGATAATAATAAAACAATCGTCTTTTTTCCTTTGATTTCTAAGGAAAACGGCATTTTAGAAATAAGTTTTTCCTTTTTGTAAAAGGAGTTATCAATAACCCAGAAACACAGCAGCAGCAGTGTGGAGACCCCCAACCAAGCTTTCCATAAATGGATTGTAGGCCACATAAAAGGAACGCCCTTTAAAAAACCCAACAGCAGCGGAGGATCACCCAAGGAAGAAAGGATCCCCCCAACATTCGCTATACAGAAAATAAAGAAGATTATCTGATGCACGCGAAGCTGACGGTTTTGGTTAAGATCCAGAAAAGGACGAATCATCACTGCACACGCCCCGGTCGTACCCATCACTGAAGAAACAATCATGCCTAACAACAGGAACAACGTATTGACTGTTGGAGTACAAGAAGCTTGGACCTTAATAACCATATGACAAGCCAAAAAGTATAGGCTGCTGATGGTCATGATAAAAGGAAAATAATCCAGCAATAACGTGTGGGCGATCTCATAAATTCCTTTATCCTGATACATCCAGATGAAGGGTATAGCAAAGACAAGCGTCAATCCGATAATCCAATGCTCGCGGTAATAATTCCAAAACTTAGGCCATAAGCTGGGCAGTAACGCCAAACTGCTAAGCAAAATAAAAAATGGTATACAAAGCCAAATTTGTTGCAAAACATAACAATCAAGAACCCTCACAAAAGAGTACACTATTTTTAGAGATAAAGTAGGACATTTTGTTCCAGTAATTTATTTTGAAAATGACTTGCTTATTTGTGGACAGAATATAAGATTTTTTAAATATCCTGTCCGGCTTTATATTTATATCAAAAAATAACTTTCGTTTTTTATTCTTCTTTTTTTATATTTATTGTCATTGCGAATCTTCTTTCCTTACCTCTTAAGCTTCAAAAAAATCCTCTAAATAGTCTACGTATTGCTTTTTAATATTTTTTTGAGCACTTGTATCCAACTTAGCGTAAGGCCCCCATAACCCTCTTCTTTTATTTCCAATTGCCTTAATTCATAAGCATGCGCATAAGAGATCAAAAATACTACCAATAAACTTATAGGTTGATTTCATCTTTTAAATTCTGTCGTTTTATATTATTAATGAGACAATTTTAATGCTATAAATCCTTGAAATACCATGGTAGCCTCAGCAGTTTGAGTATAAGAACGCTCACCACTATGTTCTATAAAAATAGACCCCACCTGAGTCACAACTTCTGAACAACTCCAGTTGTGATGCCGATGCAACAAAGCTCCGGCTGCACAGGCTGCTGAACCGCACGCCATAGTGACTCCCGTACCCCTTTCATAAGTATAAAGCTTAGCCTTCCCTTGCGAAATAATGTGCACAAAGGATACATTGACCCCCTGAGGCCATAGGGAATGTCGGCTTAAATGGCGGGCATACAAAGATAACTGAGGAATAGCAAAAGGATCACTTTCTGTATAAAGGATAAAGTGAGGGTTACCCACATCCACTGCAAAACCCTGCTCTGGAAGAATGTCGCCATCAAATCCAGCCATTTCCGCCAAAAACGACTCTTTCAAGTGGTCAGCAAATACTTCTGGTATCTGAATAACAAAATCTTTAGATTTTCGGACTTCATCAAAGTTGACCAAATGCTTTACAGACACTCCAGTCTCTGTTATAGCACAATCAATAGGCCCTACCGGCCCATACAACGTCCCATTTCTGGATAACAACCTCTGCTGGACCAAATATAAAAATGCACAGCGCGTTCCATTGCCACAAGCTAAAGCCTTAGACCCATCACGATTCCAAAACCGTATCTTCCAGAGATCTTCTTGGTGATTCAAAGCAACCACCTGATCACATCCTATACCAAGGCGCCGATGGGCTATGTATTGAATAGCCGCGGTAGAAAAATCCTGCCCTGTGATTAAAATAACAAAATCATTGCCAAGGCAGTGCATTTTTACAAAATAAGCGTCTTCCAACAATGACCTACCTTAAAAAGACAAATGACGCGAAGCTTCTGGCAACTGAACTGTGATGCCGTCTAACGCCTGAGTCAACACAATCTGGCAACCCAAACGTGATTCTTTCTGTAAGCCAAACGCCAAGTCCAACATATCTTCTTCTTCCTCGGTCGCTTTGGGTAATTTATCAAACCACTGAGGCGCCACAATGACATGGCACGTAGAACAACTCAACGCCCCACCACACGCTCCTTCTAAATCAACGTCATTTTCATGGGCCACTTCTAAAAGGCTCTGGCCTACAGCCCCAAGAACCTCTTGCACTTCTCCTGCAGCATTAGAAAACCTAACCCGCACTGTTTTTTCTACAGACACTTTATCTTTTATTAGAAACACCTACAATTTTACGCCCCAAGATTTTTTTTTGCAAGTAACTGCGGCTTGTTATTCCTTATTTAATAAAACAACTAGGCACTTTTCTATTACTACTGTCCTTCAAAAAGTGCCGCGTCGCAAAAAGGAGCGCAAAACACCTCCTCTTATTACTCTGCTTGTTTAGGCTTAGCTGTTTTTTTCAATACTTTTTCAATTTCAATTTTATAACGATCACGTAAGTAATTCGCGCTTCCATTCCAATTGAGGTCATTAGCTACCACTAAAGCTTTTTTAAATTGCTCTGTACAAGCTCTTCGGATTTCGTTTAACAATGCCGAGCTGCACGAATTTTTTTTCGCTGTATCAACATAGGGGTATTCGCGATAGTTTATATTAAACTGATCACACACAGCGTCATCAATATCCTGGAGTGTTTTTAATTTTGAAAAAGCTATTTTACCCCACCTTACGAAGAACTTCTTGTTGTTTTTTTCAGAAGGAGAGTAAAAAAGTTCGCTAAGTTTGACCAAGGCATCATTCGTTGTCTTGTCGCCGGCAGAAACATCCTTAATACCACTGTTTTTGTTTGCGTTGACAAAGCTACTTCTTTTGCTCCTGTCAGCTTTTCTGCGATTACGTCCAGTCACGGGTCTGCTATTTGCCTCCTCATCTGTGGGGTCTTCAAATGCACTTCCCCAAATCAGCTCTTTAAATTTTTTATCGAAAGCGTTGCGATCAGAATGCTGATTTCTTGCCTTCTCAAAAGCTTCTTTCCACTTATTAGGCTGTTCATAATATTTAACCTGCAGCTGTTTTACGGATTTTTCAGGCTGCGATTCTAACTGTTGCAACTGGTAAAGCACTTCGTTTAAAGTCCAAAGATCTTTTGTTACCATTTTATTAATCAGTTTCTTATCTTCAATACCCACCAACGAAGTCACCTTTTTAATCAGCTCTGCCCATTGTTTTGCATCTTTATCAATATTGGTAAAAGACGATTTGTAGGTCCATTTTGGCTTTTCTTGAACTTTTTCCTTTTTACTTTTAAATAAACCCTTAACCCAAGTGCTAAAACCCGCATGAGTTTCTGGAACATAGCCCCCAACAAAGGCTAATAAAAATACATATTTTTTAAAATGAGACATAAAAATCCTTTTGATTAATTTTTTATAATGGTAGCAATTTTTTTACTATAAAAAAAGGTAGCATCAACTAACAAGGTTATGATGAATAAAAGGGCTTGTGCTTTAGACGAAACTTCATTTAAAATGTTCATCAGGCGCCCTTAGCTCAATTGGATAGAGCATCAGCCTTCTAAGCTGGTGGTTGCAGGTTCAAGTCCTGCAGGGCGCGCCAAATCAGACTTTGTTCAAAATGTTATTTTTTTTAAGTTATTACAGTCATACGTTTTCCTTTTTAAACATCTTCAAATATATCACCCTGCGTTCTGCAGGGGCTTTGTTTTCTGCATTTTTCTTTGTATTTTTTTTGGGACCTTGGTTTATTGGCTGTATGCGAAAGTACCAGAAAGGGGGGCAACCGATTCGGGCAGACGGTCCTGAGCGCCATTTGGTACTTAAAAAAAATACACCCACCATGGGGGGGATTTTACTAGCTGCTGGCTTCATTTTGGGATCTTTTTTATGGGCAGACCTTCGTAATCCTTATTTATGGATCGTTTTAGGCAATTTTTTGGCTTTATGTATTCTGGGGGGGACAGATGACTTCATTAAAGTCAAGAAACAAAACAGTGCAGGACTCTCTGGAAAAAAGAAATTTTTTTGGCAAAGCGTCATTGCTTTGATCAGCGTCGCTGCACTTTGGTACTATGCCCCGGTAACCAACCGTTCCATTTTATTTTTTCCTTTTTTCAAAAACGTCTTTATTAACCTAGGCTGGTTGTATTTTTTGTGGGGGCCTTTTGTGATCATCGGAGCATCCAATGCAGTTAACTTAACAGATGGATTGGATGGATTGGCTATTGGTCCTGTCATCATCTCTTCGATTATTTTTGCTATTCTGTCTTATTTATGTGGGCATGCCTTTTTTTCAGCCTACCTAAAAGTACCCCACGTATTTCTGGCCGGAGAACTGTCAGTGTTATGTTCCAGTTTGATCGGAGCCGGACTTGGCTTTTTATGGTACAATTCCTCTCCTGCAATGATTTTTATGGGGGACGCTGGATCTTTAGCGCTGGGTGGTTTTTTAGGTTTAATCAGCTTGATGATTAAACAAGAGATCCTATTTACCATCGTCGGAGGAGTGTTCGTTTTAGAAACCATTTCAGTGATGGTACAAGTGCTGGTTTTCAAAAAAACAGGAAAGCGTTTCTTTTTAATGGCCCCCATTCATCATCACTTTGAAAAAAAAGGCTGGTCTGAACCGACTGTGGTTTTACGCTTTTGGATCATTTCTTGTCTATTGGGTTTGCTGGCCTTAACATCAGTAAAAATCAGGTAGCCTTGGCTGCTGGAATTAAAATTCAATCTGATAAAATTTAACCTCGTTTCCAAAAAAAAAATACTTCGCTTATATACTGCCAGGGTAAATCCTGAATTTTGGTGAAAGCGTGCAGGCAAAAAACACTATTGCATTTTTCTTTTTGTTGTCGTTTTTTTTGATCCCTAGTAACCTGCAAACAGCGGCTAGCACAGAGCGTTCTGCAATTTCGGTTCATTTAAAGGATGAACTTGCAGATCCTTTTAAGGCATCTGCTTTTCCTTTATTTATTTTCAAGTTAAACAAATTCTTGGGCTCTAATTTCACACTTCGCAATAACCTTAAAGCTCCAAATTCTTTGCTGCTTAAAAATATAAGCTCTTTGAACTTAAAGAATCAAAACCCTATCGCAACGCGACGCTCACGAAGAGCTTTCCTTTTCCATGCTTCAGAGCTTCCGCTTGATAAAAAAGAATCTTACCCTATTTTTGAACATACCACCCAATCTTTTTTAAAAGCTATTGATCCATTGTCCCAGACCCCTTCAGAGTTACAAACGAAAGCCAGAGCGATACTATTGAATGAAGACCTGCCGCTCCTTACGAAAAGTCCTCAAACAGGTCCAGAAAAAAAGAATTCTGTGTCTCCTGCTGAAAACACTTCCTTAGCACCTGCATCAAATTCTGAGTTACAAGAACCTGCGCCATTAAAAAACTTTGAAGAGGATCTGCAAGATTCAACACAACCCCTCCCAGAACAATTCCCTTCTTCAGGACAGAAACCCGAAATTAAGCAGAAAGATGTTTTAAAGGAATTTTCTAGAACAGAATCAAGCAAACCAGAATCTCCCTCCCTTCCCATCTCTAGCCCCCTTACACAATTGGTGAAAACACAAAATGCAGATCAGAAATCTGAGCAAAAAGAAGAAGTTGTAGCAACCATGGAACAATCCAATTCTTTTCTTTCTTCCCAACCTCTGGCAACAGATCAAAATATTCTAGAACCAAAAGAATGTCACCTTGATTCAAACCAACACAATGCTTCAGAGTTTGAGCTCATAAAAGATGCTCCGCCTGAACTGATCATTGAAGATGAAGATCAACCAATTATCATGGAAAATCAACCTGCTATCCAAAATAATCCTTCTAAAGAAGGGCAACCCAATAAGATCTTCTTAGCGCCCCAAGGACTTCACAATCAAGGACTTCTAAACCAGGAAATCCACAAGCCGCACACAGAAAGCTCCCCAATGATCGCAAAAAAAAATAACCCTCGCGCTCACACATTAAAGAAACGAAAAGATACAAGAATAGCCAGAGAGCTTCAAAAATTAGGTATAAAACATACTCATAATCAACCTTCTAAAATCCAAGAAAGGTATTTTCTGCGTTCCTCCCCTCTTTTGCTTATCCCTGTCAAACCCCAAGGACTTCGAGAGATTAAAAACCTTGACCTTCCACCTCAAGGCTCTGAAATGGTCCAAGAACTTGAACAAAAAAGTGGTCCTACACTACGTTCCCAAACACTTCAGCAACAAAAAGATGCTAGGGAAGCCAGAAAATTGCGAAGTATTGCCAGAGAGCATCGTCAGTTAGATGCCACCCTCAATGATCAATCTAAAATCCAAGAAAGGTATTTTCTGCGTTCCTCCCCTCTTTTGCTTATCCCTGTCAAACCCCAAGGACTTCGAGAGATTAAAAACCTTGACCTTCCGGAAGAGCACAGGAATCTACTCGATAACTCCAACCAAAATGGTTATAATCTACGATCTAAACGCAAATCTAGTGATCAGGCTATTCCAAAACCACGTAAGCAAAAAAATCTCAATGAACTTAAAAAGCTGGATATCCAAGTGCTACCTGAACTCCAAAACGAAGATTCTTCAAAAGAGAATCGGGCCCTAAGATCAAAGACAAAAAAACACTTCAGATACCACCATTGATACGAACTTTCGTTAACTATACTAAAAGATTTGTAGAATTTCAGGCCTACAAATCTTTTATCATTCTCACCCTTATCAAGAGTCAAAAACTCCGCCCGCACTCTGAACAGAAAATCCTTTCAATCTTCTGACTCTTTTTTGATTTTTTTAGGAATTTTATGAATCTTAAATATCTATTTTGAAACTCTCAAATTACCTTCCAAAATCACTGAAATTCCTTTCTGATTCCAAAAAATTTCCAATTTTTTAAAAAATGCTTGAAGCTTGAAAAATTTTTACAGAATTTCTGAATCCCACTTTTAAAGGGCAGGAGATTTACGAGTTAAATTTTTAATGTAAGTGACATAACTCTTGAACTGAGAAAAATTTTTCAATACGACGCGAGGAGAAGCAACCTGGGAAACCACTTTGCCAACTGCCAAAGGATTGACTTGTGTGCCTCCTCTTAAAACTTCAAAATGTAAGTGAGCACCTGTCGTTCTGCCAGAACTACCCACGTACCCAATGACTTGTCCCTGCGTCACTCTGTCCCCTGTTTTTAAGTTTTTTGCATAGCGGCTAAGGTGCGCATAAGCTGTCTTAAACCCTCCACCATGTTTGACCTTAATGTATCTTCCGTAATTACCGTACCAGCAAACACTTTCTACAACCCCATCCATTGCACACTGAACAGGAGTTCCATGAGGAGCAGCATAATCCACGCCTTTATGGTGCTTAACACGCCGAAGAATGGGGTGAAAACGTGCCCCAAACCGAGACTCTAACCTTGCCTTACGAACAGGACGACAGAAAGCAATAGAACCAGAACCCGAGCGCTGCGCTTGGGCACATAATACTCCATTTTCTTTATAAAATGCTGCCTTTTTTTCACCAGGAGCCTGATACTGATAAATCACCTCAGACTTGCCTGCTCCTTGTACAGTTGCAAACAAAACACCATCATGAGCTACAGCTCTGGTTGTTTGATTGACCAATCTTTTACACAAAAAAGCAAAAGATACTCCCTGTTTTTGACATAAACGTAAGGCATCCGGAGACTGCCTGACTGCAGCTAATACTTGAGAAATCATCGCCCCAGGAACTCCTTTGGCTCTTAAATCTTGAGCTAAATGACTTCGAACAACTCCTTGTAATCTCACAAACTGCGTAACAACAGGATCCTTAATTTTTTCCATTCGATAAGAATTTCCTCCTTGCAAGATAAATCGTAAAGATTGAAAAAAGCTAAGGGAAAAACTTAAAGATTCCAAGACCAACCTATGATTACAACTGCTGTAAGACACACATATAGGCTGCACTTGACATCTTTTTAAAAACTGTCTGGGAATACTTTTAATAATCGCATCCACCTGCACTGCTTCAAAACCCCATTCCAATAAAGCACTTTTTAAACCTTTTCCCGCAATCCGCACAAAACTACGCCTAAAAACTGTTGGGCCAGACGTTACTTCCCGCGGTTGAGATGAAGGTTGGAGAGATGGAACAACCAACAGTGGCATTGCCTGTTGAATTTTGGGAATCGGCTGTAACTCAGCAGCAGTTACAGTGTAAAGCTCGCTTTGATCTACAGGTGCAACCTTCACTCCGTGGCTAAAAGGGCCTGCATTGGGAGTTTGAAAAGAAGAATGGTCTAAGAAGTCGAAAAGACCGCGCTTTGAAAAAGCATTTTTCTTCAAAGAAGTTACTTGATAGTAAAAATAAGAAAGAGAAAAAAGACCCGCAACACCCAAAAACTTGGAATAGGTATTTAACAATCTCAACATTTTTATATATGGCATATTTATTGTCTCCTACGGCTTTTATTATTTTTCTTAACACCGCTTACTAGTAATTAAGCAATGTTGACATATTACACTTTAAATAGAAAAAAAGAAAGTCTTCTGTCTCTGTTTCTTTTAAAATAAAAACACTCTCAATTAGTATTATTTTTTCTTTTTTAACATATAATTCAATCAATAAATCTAATTTTTATCAAAAATGAGTAATAAAAAAAACCTTTTACTTCTATGTCTGTTTTTTGGACAAAGTCAAAAAATCTTTGCTGGTGAGTGGAGCACATCCTATTGTAATGACGGTTCCGAAGCAGGCCGTTACTACGTCAACAATCCCTTTCTTGGAAAGAAATATTTTGCCGATGAAAATCAACTACGAGGTGCATTTTTTAATTGTGTCAACAAAGGTGTAGGTGCCAATATCGGCCTAACTAAACAACGAAGCTACTACCATGAAGGATATCTGGATCAAGTTATCGATCGTATTGGTTATGAAAGCAATATTAAACTTGACGAAAAGAACCATACCAATGCATTTAACCAAGCTCAAGGGCCTATTCAAGAAAAAGGAAACGCCATTGACAAAAATCTAGCCTCGCTAAGGGGACAAATTGAAAGCTTAAAAAATCAGCTTACCCAGGCTTCACAAAATGCTGGAGCAAACTATGAAGCATCAGAAAAACAACTTGCTGAATTTCAAAGGCAACTACAAGCCTTTTTTCCCCCACTGGACGCTGAAAAAAAAAGATTAGGAGAGTTGGCCCAAAAAATTTATGAACTCAATCCTTCTAGTTTTGGTGCTCTGAACGATAGAAAGATGAATTTTTTAAGAAATTTGGAAAATCTAAGAGGCAATGCTTCTTACATCGATCGTCTTATTGAGGAAATTAAAAAAATCTTCAATGAATTCAATCAAAAAATTGTAGATGCTAAAGTCAGGAATGAAGAAGATAGACGCTTCAGAGATCAATTAGAAAAGACCAACAAGCCAGCAAAAGCAGCGCAAGACCTCTTGCAAAAAACAGCAGAACTGGTTGCAAAAAATTATGGTGTTTTATACACCTTAAACTCAACATCCAAAGAAGAACTTGCCAAAGATCCTACAGGTAATCAAAAAAAAGCCGACGATGCTATGAAAACTCTTTCAGGCTATAGCAATGAACTCAGCAAACTGAACAACCTTATGGCTGAATGGGAAAAAAGTATTCAAGACCTTAATGCCGTTAACCCTAATAATCGTTTTTCTTCCAATATTCAAGAATCAAAAGATAATTTAGGCTATACAAAAAACCGCAAAATGGACGTTGAAAGACAATATGCAGAATTAGAAGTTTTGTCTAAAGACATTAAAAAAGCCATTATAGAAGCAGTAAGCTTTGCTAAAGAACAAGCCGACAACAAAAAAGTGAATGAAGATTATGAACGTTATGAAAATGAAATCAGCAAAAGCTTATCTTCTATTTCACCACAAATCACTCAATTCCTAGAGGCTGTAGACGCGCTGTCCAATGGCTTAGAACCTCGTGCAGAATCTAACATCACCCGACAAAACATCAAAGAAAAAGCAAAAGAGATTACGGCTTCATTAAATAACTATACTCAGAAATTTACACAAATGAAAAAAATTCCTGACATATTTAATCCGTACGCTAACTCTAAATACTCTATAGGAACTCAAAGATTAGCAAAGGAAAATAAGACAGCGCTTGAAAGTATGCTGAAAGAAATTGAAGGTCAAATTAATGAATCTAAAGAAGCACTGAAAAACTACGAAGGTAAAATAAAAGATATTCAGAAAGAAAATAAAACTGACAAAAATGACACAGGCGCCAGAGCTTCAATCCAGAAATTCTATGATGAGGCCACTATAAAGCAATCTACTTTGAAAAAAGATGTAGGCCAGCTGCAAACTGATGTCAACTTACTGGAAATTACCGCAAGGCAGAAAAGTACTGAAGAGTTAACAAGCGATATCTCAGTGTTGACAAAACGCTCCAGAGAACTTCGTGACACTATATTAGCAAACAAAGACTTGAGTCTTGAATCTATTGCTAAATTCTTTGCACCATTTTTTGATACAAAATATTCTGAAAATTTAAGAACTTTTGCATTGGAACAAAAAAAACGCTTAGAAAAGGAATTTAGTAAAGCCAAAGCGAACAGTGATGCGGCAAGTAAATCACTTGATTCTATAGATAAATCATTAAATGATCTAAAAAACAATATCTATGATCGTAACAGTGAAAAAGCCCAGCTAAACAGCTTAGATACTTTGTTGACGAGCGCAGAAAAATCCTTAGACCTCACCTCTTTACAAAATCAAGCTACGGAATTATCTAACAGCCTTGTTCAATTAAATGTTCAAGAATTAGGAAGTCAATCTGCAGACGAAATTAAAGATAGTTACACCAGTCAAATTCTTGACCTCAAAACAGCTATCGCTGGCATTGCAGATCAAGGAGACAGAGCCCTTAGTATGATCGAAGAGGTGGCGAATTCCGCAGACTCAGGATCTACATTAAAGAGCCGCGCGGAAGCTAAGGTTAGAGACTTTAAAACTCTCTTAAGCTCAACCAAAGACAAATTGAAACAAATAGACACCAAAGCAAATAGCCTAGAAAAGACCCTAGAAGATTGGTACCAGAAAAAAGGCTCAGGAAACTCATCTGAAGCTTTTGGAAGAGGTGTCCGAGAAATTACAGAAAAAGCAACTGTATTTTTCCGTCGCCTAGAAAAAATTAAAACTATTTTTGCAGCCGTCCTTGCCGGGGATACCAGTAAAAACCAAGAAGCCGTAGGCTTGCTAACCGAAATCAGAGATTTGCAGGCAGAATTTAAAAAGCTAAAGTTGAGCATTGACAGTAAAGCTTCTAGTTACAACAACTTCTCGCCAGATATACAAAAGTCTGCCACTGTTACAGCAGCCTTCAAACAAAACCAGGATAATAAAGACAAACTTCTGAAGGAAGAAAGCTTTGTCACCAATATAGAAAAAAAGTTTGAGGAAGTTAAAGAGAAGGCAAACCAATCTGCTGAAGGCAGTTATCAAGAAAACAAGGAAAAAGTCGACAAGAGCCTGAAAGAAATGGGCGAATACTCGAAAATTGTAGAAAGAGCAACAAAAATTACTTCTCCAGCAAAAGGAAAGTCTTTAAATCCTAACAGTCAAAAATTATTTGAAGACGCAAAGAATGCTTTTGCTAAAGCAAAAGAAGAAGCTATTTGGATCAAAGGACTTGGCTTAAAAACAGATGCTCAAGATACGGCAGAAAAAAACGCAGCAGAAAAATTTAATAGCTTAGTCAACACATTAAACAAAGACATTAGAACTGCCTTCGGTAAAGCCAAGGCTCCTAATACTCCGACAATCGAGATATCAGGTCAAGATACCATTGTGAAGGAAGATGACAAAAAAACTAAGGGAAAATCTTCAAGAAGAAGGTCTTCTAACAGACGCCACAAGTAAACTCTAACCCGATTACTGGAAGAAAAATCTTCTCTTCCAGTAATTTAATTAATATTTTTTTTATTTTTTTTGTATAAAATAAAAACAGTTAAAACAAATTATAATGGAGAAAAAAATGAATAAAAGTAAATTATTTTTTGCCCTTTTCAGTTTAATGGGCCCCGTAACAGTCACCCAGGTAAAAGCCATGCCAGCGCCTGTAACGCCAGCCAATGAACAGTCTATTCGTGCTATGATTCAAAAGATTGAATCAGACGCTAAGGAACTGGCTCAATTACCTTCATTGAAAGCCGAAGCCACAAAATTGTTAACAGACATCCAACAATCAAAAACACCTGTTCTAGGTGCCCCTGGAACAAACAATGTTATGCGTAATAAATCTTTTTCAGACAGCTTGGTTAGCCTAGAAACTAAGTTTAAACATCCAAAAGAGATCGCATCTCAAATCCAAAGCACCATCTCTGAAGTTGCTGCTCAGATCGCCGCACATCAAAACCCTGCCACTAAATTAACATTAAATGTAATATTTAATGCTGTAAAACAAAAAGCCGAATCTTTAAAAAATCCTGTCAGCGAAATTGAAAGCTTGTTTGCAAAAATCAAAGAAGAGTTACAAGCATCATCTGGAAAAAAAGATCCTCGTAATGGATTTAAGCCTAATAAACCCTCTAAACCTGAAGAGCACCAAAACGGTGCCATTGTTCCAGAAGACTTTAATCCCCCTGTAGACGATTCTACTGAGGCAAAGAGCATCTTAGCCATTATTAAACAAATTTGGGACAAAGCCCAAGCAGCCATTAACATTATTAAAGACAACAAGCTCGTCAACCATCAGTTCCCACAAGTCACTGAGGCAAATGTAGCAGAGTTTGCAAAAGCTTATAATCAACAGGTTGGTTTTGTCTCTGCCCTCACAGCTCTGATAACAGGTGAATTAAAAACTCAATTGACTGCCACAACAAGTAATGCTGTGGCTCATGGCTTAGTTAAAACTGCCGCTGAAAACCTGTACAAGTTCATAGGAACATTGCGCTCTGACCTCGTCGCAGTACCACAAGCCCATAAAGATTTAGCGAAATCAAAGAACAATCCGCTGACAGATGTTCCTGCCGAGCAACCTTTGGAGAAACTTTTAGGTGACAATGGCACCCCTCCTCCTGGTGATGTCGACCAAGACCTAAAAAACGCATTAGAGGCTTTTGGTACAGGTAATCTTAAAAAAATGGATGATGCAGCTCTGAAAGCAATCCAGAATAAGATATCAGGTGCAGTGACTGAGCTCAAAACAATTGACACAGCTATGGCAGCTGAATACACAAGGATTGACACTTTAGCGAAAACAGATAAAGCTGCTGCTAAAACAGCCTTTGATAAATTTGAAAAAACGTATGAAAAGACTATTAAAACTCTCAACACGTTTTCAACAGCGATTGCTAACGCCCTCCCCAAAATAGAGGCTAACAAAAATATCAAGAAAAAGTTCGGTCCTGCTCTGCAAGCGGTACGGGCAGAAGCTAACAAGTTTTTCGCAGATCTAAAAACTGCCGAAATCGTTAAACCAGGAAAAACTACTAAGAAAGGCAGGAAGGTAACGACCGAGCCTTCCAAATTCCAAGCTTTGAAAGATACATTAAATACAAAATAATATTATTAAAACATAAAAAGATCTTCCTTCGGGAAGATCTTTTTTTATATCTGAAATTTTTCTTATTCCATATTAGAATTCATTTCTAACCAACAAGTTTCCCTAGCCCGTCTTCTTTCTTGAGTCTCTTTTTCGAACTTTTCTTTAACTTCTTTTAAAGATGCTGCAACATACTCTAACTTTAGACCTTTCTTCTAGAAAAAAAGCATACAAAACATCCCAGGTTACATGGTTGCGATCATAAAAAGCACGTACTGCATCATACACTCGTTGCATTTCCTGTTTTTTTGGGTAGCTCAGATTCTTTAAAATATTTATCTTCCAAATAGAATCTCCGTGCGTAAGATACTCTTCTTGTTTATTTAATTCAAAAAAAATACTATTTTTATTGTTTTTTACTTCGCATTGAATTTGAATAGTAGATCTTTTAAAATAATTCGCAATCTGTTCGTTAAATAATTTATAACACTCGAACCACTCCATTTCTCCATTTTTATTAACAGAAATAAAATTATTTAAGAATTCTTTTTCTTTTTCGTATCCTGGCGTTTGAAATTTTTCAATAAATTCTTTTAAAAAACTCTCTAACAAAACACCATCTTCTTTGGAAGATTCTTGCCCTTTATGCAACCATGCCACGTGACCGTCTAACCAGCCTTTATAATGATCACATTCAGGAAAAATAGACCTAATAGCCTGACAGCGTTCTATATTTCCTTCTTGGTAAGCTGTTTTAATTTGAGAATCTCGAACACGGCATGAAAGAATCTTAACAACCTCTGCATGTATGCCCGGAACTCCAGCAACTGTATACATCGAGTATTCTTTCAAGCGCCTCTGCGTATTCTCTGCTTCTTCTTCCTCAACCTCTTTTAATTCTAAGTTAAAATTAAAATCAATGATTTTTTCCTCATGCTTTTTCATCTCTTCCTTTAAATTTTTTTCAGGGCTTTCGTTGGGGCATGAAATTCGCTCTTGTGAAAAACCGTTTGGTAGTGTTTGTTTATTTTTTTTGAAATTCTTGAGGTTTTTCTTTTTTTCTCTGTTGGAACTTTTGGCTCATAACGCATCTCATATCATAATGGAAACATCAAAAAAATAAACAAACTATATGTTATTCGTAAAATTCTGATAATAATTCTATCTAATTTAAACATACAAGATTGCCAAGTCAAGAAAAAATTAATTTTTTGGACCAACCCCAGGAAATTTCATTTTACTGAATTGCTTGATCATTTTATGCATCTGTTCGTATTTTTGTAAAAGCTGGTTAACCGCCTGCACACTGGTTCCACTGCCCCTCGCAATGCGCTGTTTACGAGACCCGTTCAAAATGGCAGGGCTTCTGCGCTCTTTAACAGTCATGGAAGAAATAATGGCCATTTCTTTTTTAAAAGAAGCCCCTGCCACCTTTTCATCAAATTCCCCTTCCTTCAGTTGAGACTTCACCTGACCGATACCCGGCAACAAATTCAGAACACTTTTAATGCCACCCATCTTATTCAAAGAGCCCAATTGCAAGGCCAAATCTTCTAAGGTAAAAATCCCTTTCTGCAGTCGGACCAATTGGCGTTGTTGTTCTTTTTCATCAATCACCTTAGCTGCTTTTTCCACCAGCTCTACCACATCCCCTTGATCTAAAATACGCCCGGCAATACGCTGAGGGTCAAATTGCAGAACTTGGTCCGGCTTTTCCCCCACCCCCATCAGTTTAATGGGAAGATCTAAGGCTTTACGTACAGAAAGAGCCACTCCTGCCCGGCTTTCCGCATCAATCCTTGACAAACAGATCCCCGACACCGGCACCACTTCTTTAAATGCTTTAGCAATTTCCACCGCACTCTGCCCCATCAACGCATCGGCCACGAAAAGGATCTCCCCCGCTTGGATGGTCTTTTGAACCCCCACCAGCTCTTTCATCATCTGATCGTCCAAATGCACTCGCCCTGCCGTATCGAAAATCACGGCATCATAATTTTTTGATATCTGCAAAGCCTGTTGAATAATCTGGTTAACGGATTGATCCGAAATAATTTCTAAACTATCTACCTGAATGCTTTTACTTAAAATCTCTAACTGCTGCCGTGCCGCAGGACGATAAATATCCAACGAAACTAACAAAACTTTTTTTCCTTGCTCTTTTAAAAGATAAGCCAATTTGGCACACATCGTGGTTTTACCGCTGGCTTGCAGCCCCACCAATAAAAATATCTTATTTTTTAAATTCAAATCCTGCAAAGGGTGAGAAAGGCTTTCCACCAACTGTTGATGCACGATTTTAATCATCAGCTGATCGGGGCGGATGTTTTTAATCAGTTTTTCCCCCACAGCTTTTTCCCGAACACCTTGCACAAAGTCTTTTACAACTGCCAGCGCCACATCTGCTTCCAGCAAAGCAATGCGAATTTCCCGTAACGATTGCTCTACTTCTGCCTCACTGAGAGCGCCCTTACCACGAAGACGCGAAAAAACCTGACTAAAACGCTGCGCCAAAGAATCAAACATGGTTAAACCTTAAAACAAGATAGTTCATTTTAAAAAGAATAGAGGCTGCACACAAGATCGCTACTTTTCAATCAAGCCTACCAACCGCACAGGAGCTTCTGTTCCATCTTTAATTTTAATGGGAAAGACCATCACATGCCCACCTACAGCTGGCATCTTATCCAAATTGGCCACATTTTCTATGATGATCTTTCCAGCACTTAAAAGACTTTTATGCACTCTAAATCCATCTTCTGGCCTATCGGGTGAAAGAGTGTCAATACCCAGAGCACTCACGCCTCGTTCAAGGAAGAGTTCTGCTGCTTCAAGGGATACGGATGGAAATACATGATTGTTATGGTACTGTTTAGGATCATCCCAAAATTTTTCCCACCCGGTCTTAACCATGACACAAGCACTCTTCGTGATGGAAACATAGGTGTTTTCAAAGTGTTCAATATCTTGCGCACTAACACTGTAGCGTTCATAGCATTTACCTGAAACATCAATGACCACACAAGGCATGCACAGCTCATTGACCTCAAAATCATGGATACATCGCCCGCCTTCAATGCAATGACTGGGTGCATCCATATGCGTCCCAATACCTGCATGCATGCTGAGTGTCATCACGCGGAATTTGTATTCACCTTGGCAATCAGAGTAATCTATATGCACATTATGATTAAAACCACAGCCCCCATTCCAGGCGGGAACCTGCTCTGTTAACGTATGAATCAAATCCACAAGCTCATAAGGAAAATTCATTTTCTAACAACCTTTGCATTCACAATTTGACCTCTAACCTCGCATCCATCAAAAAGGTGCACCTCTCCTTCTTCTTCAAACACGATATCCCCCTGCACAATAGTTTTATTTTTTAACTCCAGGGTCTGAGGTAAACTCTTACCCCAAAAAAACCCAAAAAACGACCCAGAGGTGTGCAATTTCTTAACCCTGATATCCCCTGCGATAGGGGTATTAGTAAACACAGTCCGTTCCGCTGCCAGTTCAACCTTATTCAGTTTTCCGTCCCAGACCTCGGCTTTCCCCGTTAAGTTCAAACAGCCTGTGATTTGAATATTCTTTGCTTTCAATGAACCATGACTTCTAAAATCCTCAGCTTTTAAATCAATAATATCACTCCCTCCGTGGCTCACTAAAGTCTTGCACTTTAAGTTTCGGCCTTTTAGACCACCATTTATTTTCAGCGTTTCTTTTACAACAAGATTTTGGCACTCCAAAGAACCATTCACCTGCAAAGAATCGTGGTGCCCATGATTAATAACAATACGGCCACTAATTTTGGAATCCTGAATCCCTTGCACTGGAAAAGCATAAGCAAAAAAATGGGCAGAAATCACCAGCCCTAATTTTTTATATTTTTTAAAGTCCCTCAGTTCTTTTCCTTTAAAACTCCTTCAGAAACCTTTCTTTTCAACCTGTTCAATCAGCTGCAGTAATTTTTCTTTGGCCTGTTCTTTGGCCCTGGACCCCGCATGAGTTTCTTCTTTTTGTTCGTCCACAATGTGGTGCACAAAAATAATTTTCTGATTGCCTTTTTCAATCCAACCGATAAACCAACCATGTTTTAGGTCTAACCTTTCAGTTCTGTCGGGATTTAACAAATAACCACTGCCAGTTTTACCGTAAAGCTTCCAACCGTTTGGTAAATCTTGAACATAACAAATACGTCTTGTCATTTCATGAGCCTTCTTACTAACGGGCAGCTTATTTTCCAGCAGCTTTTCCAAAAACAGCGCTTGTTCTTCTGATGATATTTCCAATGAACTGGAAAGCCAAGAGTAGGTTAGTCCATTGTCCTTGCCTTTATCCCCCGAAAGATCCTGATTGCCATACTCAAACGCCTTGACATAATCTTGAAATTTTTTCCTACCCAGCTTTGACGTTAAAACCTGGGAATACCATGCGCAAGATTCTTTCATCCAACTGTTTGGAGTTTGATCTTGTTTCCAAGCTTCACGAAAGGCATCGTATTCTGGTTTAAAGGGCCACTGGGGGTGGGCTTCATCTTTTAAAATTTCTGCATCAAATCCCATCAGCGCCAAAGCTATTTTGAAACTGGAACACGGAGAGTACCGGGTGCTGCAATCACCTTCACTGATGATGACCTCCCCCTTTTCTTTGACTAAAAAGGCCCCATGGCTGACCCACGGCGCGCACAAAACAAAAGAACTTAAAGTTAAAATAATTTTTTTCATATTGTTTCCAAAGGTAAAATGAAAAGTAAAATACAGCTTCATAATATTCTAATCCTTACAGCAAAATCCACCCAGAGATTGACAAAAAAACAAAGCCGTGTCATAGTTGGGCAAAGTATTTTTATGGTAAATGCGTGACAAAGCGTCTTTCTTCTAAACATAAAATCGAGCGCCGATACGGTGTCTTGTGGGAAGGGATTAAGAGTCCTGCTCAGACAAGGGCTTATCCTGCGGGTCAGCATGGTCCAAAAGGTCTGGGTAAAAGCAGCGGTTATGGGCAGCAAGTGACTGCCAAGCAAAGGCTGAAGGGCCATTATGGCAATATTACGGAAAAACAATTCCGCAACACCTATCTAGAAGCTTCTAGATTAAAAGGAGACTGCGGAGAGAACTTTTTGGCTCTGTTAGAGCGGCGTCTGGACGCGGTAGTTTACCGTTTAAAGTTTGCCCCTACAGTATTTTCAGCCCGTCAGTTCGTCAACCATGGACATGTGTTGGTGAACGGAAAGCGTGTAAATATTCCTTCTTATCGTTTGAAAGTTGGGGATATCGTGACGCTGGGGGAAAAGATGCGCCAAAATGCCCTTTTTGCCACTGCCTCTGGAAGTTCTAGGCAAATTCCTGACTATCTGAGTTTTGATGCCAGTGCCTGTTCTGGGACGTTGTCTTACTCTCCAGATCCTCAACGCATTCCTTTTCCTTTTGATCCACACATCAATTTTGTGGTGGAGTACTACTCTCGGTAGTATCACAGGTGTTTAAAGAGGGCTGTTCTATCAGCCCTTTTTATATTTTGCGCAACAGTATTTTTTTAATTTAAAAACAACAATCTTTTATAAAATTTTTTTCTGTAGCTAACATGATGTTTTGCCCTCTATTTGAGGACATCTTGAAAGTAAATTAAATGATTTAAATAAAGTCCATCAGAAGCACTATAGAAAATACAAGCTTCAAAACCACATTGATGAGGCTGATCCTAAAACAAGTTTACTTCTACTCTTAACTGCCAACAAAAAACCTATGCAAATGATTTTAAAAAATTCCTAAAAAGCATCCAGAAAAACATTTTTCTTCAAAGGCTTAGCCACTGCCTGGCCTGCTGCAAATCACAAAAAGGCATAATTTGATCTTCCACAATCTGACCTTGCTCATGTCCCTTACCGGCAATCAACAAAATATCTCCTTGATTTAACCGTTCGATACCTTTTTGGATGGCCTCTGCACGATCAAAAATTAATTCTCCTTTTAGGCAGCCTTTTAAAATGTCCATGGCGATTTTCCACGGATCTTCTGTCCTAGGGTTATCGTTGGTCACAATCGCCCAATCGGCATAATCCGAAGCCACACGCCCCATAAATAAACGCTTGCCAACATCCCGATCGCCTCCACAACCAAAAATGACCCCCACTTTTCCTTTTGTATGAAGACGCAAAGTCTCTAAAACTTTTTTTAAAGCGTCCGGACTGTGCGCATAATCAATATAGACCCTTCCACCTTCATGACTGCCCGCATATTCCAATCGCCCTTTGGGGGCTGTGATACTTCCCAGAAATGGACCCACCTTGGACAAAGAGCCCCCCATTAAATAAAAAGCATATAAAGCGGCGACCAAATTATCATATTGAAAAAGACCCATTAACGGAATAAATCCTTGCCACTGAAAAGATTCAATCTGAATATGAATAACTGCTCCGTCTGGCTGGATCTTCAAAGGCTGATAAAAAGCTGGACAGCTTGGATTTCCATACAAGGACACAGCAACCTTTTTTTTACGACATATTTCAAAAAGTTGATCTTGATCCGGAACAGAGGCATGCACAATAGCATATTTTGCGACTATTGCAAATAAACGACTTTTAGCCTGCCAATAGGCCTGAAATGTTTTGTGATAATCCAAATGGTCCTGGGAAAAATTGGTCCAAATGCCGACTTCAAAAGGCCCCTTCCCCAGCCTTTTTTGATCTAAGCCATGACTGGAAGCTTCCACAGCCGCATATTGGATGCCACACTCATCGGCTTGATGAAAGAAACGCGCAGTAGAAACCACATCCGGAGTTGTTAAAGAAGCTGTTTGAAAGTGAAAATCAGGGCGTGAGGATAGGGCTCCTATCGTACCCAAGGTAGCCCATGGATACCCCGCCCAACCCCACAATTGACTTAAAAAATGCACTACAGACGTCTTGCCATTGGTCCCTGTCACAGCCACTGTGTGGTCCGGTCTATTAGGATAAAAATAATCACATAAAGATAAAAGTTGATCTAAAATCCTTGGAATAGATACAATCCATCCTTTTTCGACTCTTTGAAATTCTACTGTTTCCCCTTCTTTTAAAACAACGACTGCCCCACACGCAAAAGCTTTAGAGATTAAATCAGCTTCTGTATAACGAGGACTTGCTTTAATGACAAACAGACCCCCTGGAGTCATTCCATGAGTATGCAAAAATAAACCTGAAAGAGGTATCCGGGTCAAAGCCGTGGGTAAAAACCTCATCAATCCCGATTCTTGCAGCAAGTCGTGCATATAAAGCATTCAAATACCTTTATGGTCTTTAGGATCCATAATGAAAGATCTTGGAAAAAAATCAAGCACCTGTTTTTAATAAAAAAATAAAATAAAAACATAATGAAAGAAGTATAAAAAATCTTTTTTAATTTTTTTTTTATTATTTAAAGCTAGAATAAATGAACATAATCAAACTGAGAAATTCACATGAAAAAGATTTTATGGATGCTGCCTTTAGCTTTGTTAATTGCTGCTGATAATGCAGATGCAAGAGAAAAAAGAAGAGGAAAACGTCAGAAAACAGAAGAGGTCACTGAAGTAAACAAAAAAGAAAAAACTGCCCCAGAATCCAAGAACAAAGAACTCAACGCAGCTATTAAAGCAGTCATAGAAAAAAATCCAGCAGAATTCAAGGAACTTTTCTTGTCTCTGGCTGCTAAGCTTATTCTGAATGACGCAGAAGCTAAAGCTGAATTAGCCGCTCCTGCTGCTCCAGCTCCTGCTACAGCTTAATTTCATCCTAAAAACTCTAAAAGCGTCTTTTATGGGCGCTTTTTTTATGCACCTAAAGTTCTTCTTTTGCTTCAATCCCCAAAATATCCAGCCCATTACGTATCACCAAAGCTGTCGCCTGCACCAATGATAAGTAAGCCAAAGAAGAAGATAATTGATCAGGAATCAGAAAACGTAAACTGGCATCCACCCTGCCTTGCTGCCACAATCCATGAAACTGCCCCGCAAGGTTATATAAATAAGACGCCAACAGATGCGGCTCTCTGGCCACCGCCGCCGCACTGACCTGTCTTGGAAAATCCGCCAACATCTTGATAAGCTTCATCGCCATTTCCGAAAGACTTGCATAATCTGCCCATTGTATATTTTGTCTTTCTTCGACAGAAAACATCTTAGCCGCTGCATTCATGACCGAACAGCAGCGCGCATGCGCATACTGAATATAAAAAATCGGATTATCTTTCGTCTGACACCGCATTTCGTGAAAATCTACATTCAGATGGGTAGAAGCCTTTTTGGTTAACATAAAAAACCTCAGAACATCCTTATCTACTGATTCTAAAATATCTGCCACGGAAACAAACTGCCCTTTACGCTTAGACATCTTCACCAAAACGCCTTCATCAAAAAACTGAACCATTTGGCACAAAAAAACTTCTAAAAAATTTTCCTGCCCTGTCACAGCCTTAACTGCCGCCTGCATCCTGGTGACATGGCTGGCATGATCCGCACCCCATACATCAATCGCCTTATCAAATCCTCTTTCCTTTTTATCTTGGTGATAAGCTATGTCTGCGGCAAAATAGGTCCAAGAGCCTCCTTCCATGCGCCGCAAAGGACGATCCATTGCGTCTCCAAACTCGGTGGTTTTCAAAAGCAATAACTCTTCAGGATTCCATTGCCCTTCTTCTTCTTTCGTAGGTGGAGGTAAAAAGCCTTGGTATACCAACCCTTTCTTTTCCAAAAGATCGACTGCTTCCTCTATCTTGTGCTGGGCATGTAGTGTGCTTTCATAAGTAAAGACGTCGTGAAACACCCCCAAGGCCTCTAAGTCCCGACGAATGCTTCGTAAATTTTCTTTGACCGCAAACTCAGAAAATAAAGACAACCACTGCTCTGCAGGCTGATCGACCCACTTATCCCCATATTGCTGGGCCAACTTGTAGCCTAATTCTTGAATATGAGGTCCTGGATATTGAGTTTGAAACGTTCTTTCTGGATAAAAAACCTGCACATAATAGGCGTACACTGAATGCCCCAACGCTGCCACCTGCTGGCCTGCATCATTTACGTAAAACTCTTTGGTTACATCATAACCCACAGCTTTTAAAAGCCCTGCTAAAGCGTCTCCTAAAATGGCTCCTCGACTGTGACCCGCATGAAAAGGCCCGGTAGGATTGGCCGAGACATACTCCAAGTTAATCTTCTGCTTCTGTCCCCAATGATGATATCCGTAGTTCTGCCCTTTTTGAAGAATATCTTTTAAAATTTCGTGCCAGAATTTTGGTTTGATTTTGACATTCACATAGCCTGATGCTACTTGGACCTCTTGAACCAAATCGTGACTTTCTAAAGCCTGTTTTAATAAAAAAGTCACTTCTGGCAGAGGCTTTTTCCACTGTTTTGCCCACTGAAAGGCTGCACGTGTTGTCAAATCTCCATGATCTTCCTGTAAACAGGGTAAGAATTCAGGGAATGCTTCGGTATAACCCAAATCTTTTAAAAAAGCTGCCACACATCCGGAAAGCTTTTCTTGCAACGTAACGTCCTGAGGCATTGAAAAAAACCTTTTTACTTATCCTAGCACGCTTTTAGGTGAAGGGGCAGACCGAGTATCAAAAACCAGTTGTTAGATAAACGAGATTGAGCAGGCCTTAGAAACTCTTAGCTACACTACAGAAATGCCCATCTTAACAAAAAAACCTGGAAAAGATTTTAAAAATAATCAGATGTCAGCTAAGGCAGAGCTTTCTGAAATTAAAGAAGGTCTTTTCTGTTAACTTTGATACAGAATTTTGATATAAAAAATTCCCCCGGTTCTTTTAAAAATCGTATAAGATAAAAAAGATTCCTTTGTTACATTTTATGAAAATTTTAAAGTCATTTAGCCTTTGGATGCAGCACGCCCGAGGTCTTAACCCACTGACTGTCAAAAGATACGATATAGAAGTGATGTTGTTTTGGGATTTTTTAAAAACGCATTGGGCCGGAGAATTGCCTGTAACAGAAGACAACTGGAGCAACATTCAAACCATGGATATACGCGCCTTCTTTGCAGGGCGTATCGAAAAAAATATTTCAAAATCCACCAATGCGATCGCTTTTTCTGCCTTGAAATTATTCTTTCGTTTTTTGAAAGAATCTAAAATTGCTACTTCTGATCCCTTTTTAACACTTAAGCGGCCTTCTATAAAGCTTCCCTTGCCTCGTCCTTTATCCTTGACTCAAACCACAGAAGTCCTAAACCTTTATACCGAATCGGAAAATTGGATTTTACAGCGAGATTTTGCTTGCCTCTTCTTAATTTACAGTACAGGACTGCGCATTCAAGAGGCTCTTTGCATTTCTTTACAAGATTGGCCTACCGTTTCCCCTTTTTTATTAAAAGTTAAAGGTAAGCGTCATAAAGAACGTCTGGTCCCTGTTTTAGAAGAGGCCTGGAGCACCGTTGAAAGATATAAAAAGCTGTGCCCGTATCTGACACACGCTCAGCCTACTTCGTCCCTTTTCCGAGGAGCCCGAGGTAAACAGCTACATCCTGTGCTCTTTCAAAAAAGAATGCGGAGGTGGCGCCAAACCTTAAATCTGCCAGATCATGTCACACCCCACAGTCTTCGGCACAGTTTTGCTTCTCATTTACTTTCCAATGGTGCTGATCTGCGCGATATCCAAGAACTCTTGGGGCATGCTTCATTACAGTCTACCCAGCAATATATCCTAACTTCTGCACTTCATTTGAAGAAAATCCACCACACCTTGCATCCCCGGGAAAAGCTGTCCCAGTAGACCTTTCACATTTTAAAAAGAAGAAGCGTTATGGTGTTGGTGTCCACGCCTTAAATACGCTTAGAAAGAAATTTAAAAACAAGATACTGAAGCAAGATAACAGTTTGGGGCCCCCAACTCAGCTTTATAAAAAAAACCCACTACAAAGTTCTCTTAGAATTTTTATTGCAGAAAAGAAACGCTGTTTTGCGTAAACTCCACACGCAACAATGACGACAAAAGCAATGTGGTTTTGAAAAAACAGTTATAACGCAAAATCTCAATCTAAAACATCAAAAATAAACACGCCCTGCAATACTTCCTGGCAAATCACAAGGGCTTTGAAAAATCTTGCCGCCCCAGAAAAGCACTCATCAAAGTAGCCTGATCCATAGATTCCAGCTCTCCTCCCATAGGCATTCCTCGGGCCAAACTGGAAATCTTCAAACAGGGTGCTTCCTTTAACAGTTCTTGTACCACATAATGTAAGGTTGTTTGTCCTTCTATATTCCCATCCAAAGCCATTACAACTTCTTTGACTCCTGAGTTGACTCTTTTTTTCAAAGAATCTAAATTCAAATCGCTGGGCTGACAATTGTGAAAGGCAGAAAGAACACCCCCTAACACATGGTATCGACCCTTAAAAAAAGATGCACGCTCTAAGGCCCAAACATCCCCTGTATGCGCCACAACACAAACCGTATGAGAATCTCTGACATGAGAAGTACAAAAAAAACAGGGGTCTTGCCCATCAAAATAACCGCACACCGAACAAGGTTGGTAACGATCTGTCACATGCTTTAAACTTTTTAACAGACATGGCACAAGCGTTTGCCGATTTTTTAAAAAATGCAAAACGACACGCCTTGCAGAACGCGGACCTAATCCAGGTAACTTTCCGATCAGCTGCAACAACTGTTGAAGTTCACTACCAAACATGGTTAAAATACAAATTCAAGAACTAAAACTTTTAGAAAACAAAATACAGGAAGACAACTTTAAACAAGAACAGAAACTAAAAAAACATTTTACTTTGAATGCTCTGAAAGGACAGAAAAATTTTGAAGACTTTTCACCATTCCATCTCGTAAACTTTCTTGAGTACAGCATTCTTGCGCAATTTCCTGAAGCGCTATAATAGCTTCCTTATGTCCTTCCCCAGATAAGACTGAAACGCCTCCAGATGCTAAAACTCTTGCCCTGTAAGATGCCAGAACCACCAATAAGAAATGATCTGGTATGTGCTTTAGGCATCCCTCCATCAGAAAACGACTCATTTACTGCCCTGACGCATATTAAAGCGACGATTGGTCTTGCAGATAAGGTAAATTCTCTTACCTCTTTTAGCCATCACAATATTTTTATCTCTGTTTTTTTTGTTTCCGATAGACGCGCGTACGTTCATTGCACTCAATAAAATCTAGATCGATACCTAAATTGTACAGCAACTATAAAAAAAGTCAACAGAGCCCTCTACTACAAAGGATTATTACAGACTCTTATCCCAATTCTAGAACAATCTCAAACTCTTTGGCTTAAAACGCTTAAATAGCCTTCAAAAAAGCTCTTGACCTTTTTTAAAAATTTAATACCCAGCCTTTTCCTTAAAAAACCACTCCTTAGCGATTCTCTAAGCGTTTTTTTAAGTCTTTTAAAGTGTTTTTAAAACCTACGACCTCTTTACCGTGAACTTCACCTTGCTGGCTGGCAGAAAATTGATCAACCTTTTTTTCTGCCTCTTTAAGGCTGACTTCTGCCGTCACCCACTCTTTTTGTTCCAAAAGACTTTCTACGAACTTCAAGAGGGATTTTATACCTAGTATTTTTTTATCTTGTAATGGCAAACATGTTAAATAAGCCTTTGAAAAACACTCCCCCGCCTTATGAGGTTGCTTTTCCTGATATAGATAAAAAGATCCCAAGTGGTATAAAGCTTCCAAAAAATCAGCATGTGCAGGATTACCCGTAATAACTTCTAAAATTTCCTTGGCCTCTTTTAAATTGGAAGACTTCAAAGCTTTTTTTGCATCTTGGAGAGATTTTTTCCTAAATTTTTCTTTCGAAGACAACTCTTTAAGAGGCCCTTCCACGACCCACCCCGAAGATGCACTTTCAGACGCTTCAGGTGCCACCGGGGAAAAATTAGGAACAGTGGGCTCTTGCCTTGGAGTTTCTTGTTTCTTCTGTTCTTTAAAGGCCAGGCGTTCTTCCAAATCTGCCATACGCTCGGCCATTTCAGTCACTCTTCTCTCTAAACTGTTAACGCGCTCTTCCAGCGTAATAGCCGCACCAACTTCAAATGCCCAAAGTCCAACCCATAAAAAATACCGACGTAACATTGTTCTACCCCTTAATAAGTCTTGTCATGAAATAATTAGAAAGCAAGATAATAAAAGAAGACATTACCACGCTTTTCTGAGTAGCCTTACCTACGCCGATCGCACTGCGCTTGCTGTAATATCCTTGGAATGCCCCCACAGCACCAATCACAATTCCAAACCAAACAGCCTTGATCAAACCAATCTTAATATCTTCATAATGAACAAAATGACAAACTTCCTGAAAATAACGGCTCACACTCAGACCGTGATGATAAACCCGTGTTAAACCGCCTCCAAAAACACCAGACCAAGTCGCTACCATGGTTAAAAAAGGCAGGACCACGACCACAGCAAAAATCCGTGGCAAAATTAAAAAACCTACCGGAGACGTTGATAGGCTCACTAAGGCCTCAATTTGGTTAGAAGTCCGCATCGCCGCCAATTCCGCCGCTAGCCAAGCCCCCAAACGTCCTGCCATCAATAAGCCTGTAATCACAGGGCCCAGTTCTTGAAAAATAGATAACACAACAATTTCTGTCATCATAGGGCTGTGTTCAAATCCTTTAAAAGCCTTAGCACTTTGAAACGCCAAAACCATACCCGTAAACAATGCAGCAATACTGACCAAAGGTAAAGAGTAAAAGCTATTTTCCCCTATTGAGGATAAAAACGGCCGCCAAGCTATGATAGGGCGCCCTTGAAAACGACACAGTCCTACCAAAAACCAAGCCGCCCGCCCTACAGACTGAACCCAAGATAAAATCCACTGCCCAATAAATTGCAAGCTACTTAAAAATTAAAAACCTCAGCTAGAATACCATATCTCTTAATAAAAAAAACAATTTTTATCATTTTGTCGATTATTCATTCCGTAAGATTTTTTTTTTGTTAGAATGAATAAAATATTTCTTCTAGCTTAACAATGGATAGATTAGAACGCATTCTTTCAAACAATAAAATCTGGGCCCAACAAATGATTAACCAAGATCCTGACTTTTTCAAAAGTCTTGTACAGGTGCAACGTCCTGAATATCTTTGGATCGGCTGCGCTGATTCCAGAGTCCCTGCGAATGAAATTATTGGCTTGAAACCTGGAGAGGTCTTTGTTCACCGGAATATCGCCAATATTGTGTCTCCTGCAGACATCAGTGTTCTTTCGGTCATTTATTACGCCGTAGAAATTTTAGGCATTGAAGAAATTATTGTCACAGGACACTATGGTTGTGGGGGAGTCAGAGCCGCCTTAATGAAGCAGGATTTTGGTCTGATTGAACCTTGGCTATCAAATATCCGAGAGCTAAAAAATACTTATAAAGACCTGTTGACGGGATCTGTGGAAGAACAAGAAAGACAATTAGTGGTTTTGAATGTCAAGCAGCAAGTTTTGAACGTAGGACGGATTTCTGTGGTTCAAAAAGCATGGGCTCTGGGCAAAAAATTGAAGGTCTATGGCTTAGTTTATAACTTAGAAGATGGCATTTTAAACGACTTAGGTGTTACATTACGCGGTCTTTCAGATGTCCCGGAAGGCTTACGTATCTTAGGCTCTTAGTTGTTAATATTAATTTAACTGATAACATGTTAAAATATGTTATATTTTTAAAATGAAAAAAATAATGCACTTCAAATTATTTCTTTTTGCATTTGCAGCTTTTTGGATAAAAGATTCACAAGCACTGTCGCCAGACGCCGCAAATTTTGCAAAAATTCTGATTGACGCTTCAGGTGACGCTTCTGATCTTCCAGAAAAAATACCGTCTGATGCAGTAACCTTTGCAAAGATCCTAACTGAAACTTCTGCAGAAGACTCTCCCATCTCTTCTAATAAACAACAAAAAGAAGAAAAGGTATCTCTGAGGGCGGCTAAAAAGTCCCCTACTCTTTTTTGGGATAACCTTTGGCCCAGTTATTCTGACTAGCAAAGGAATAAACTTTTTGAAACAAGTCCCGAGCAATACCAAAACCAAAAAGAAGCCTCTTTTTATGGCTTATTTTGTAACTTGAGCGATGGGATATTAAAAGTTAATATTAATTTAATTGACACTGTTTTTTGCCTGGGCAGCTCTGTGGATAAAGGATTCCCAAAACTCCGCCCAAAGTCTGATTGACCCTTCAGATCTTCCAGAAAAAAAACTGTCTGATGCTGTTACTTTTGCAAAGATCCTGGCTGAAAAATCTGCTCCGATCTTATTTTACAAAACATGAAATGCACAATATCCTATGGTAAAAACAAAAAAATTTCTGAAATGAGGTTTAGACGATTTCAAGCTCCAGAAGAGTGTGGAATTTAAAAAAGTGACTTTATTAAAAAAGAGGACTCCTGACAAAAACCATACAAAATTTATCAATAAACTTTAAGTTGATCCAGTTAAAAGAGCCTCTCAAAAAGCGAACCAATTGACCTCATTTACAAAATCCTTCATAATTTTTGGGTCGCCGAAGTAGCTCAGATGGTAGAGCAACTGATTCGTAATCAGTAGGTCGGGTGTTCGATTCACCTCTTCGGCAGAATGTTTGGAGGCCTTATATTGATTAGTCCACGCAAAACATTTGTCATTACCGGTTTGTCAGGATCTGGCAAAACACTGGCTTTAAAGTTATTGGAAGACCTGGGGTGTGAAGTGGTCGATAATATTCCTATATCTTTATGCCCTTTATTGATCAAAGAAAAAGATGAACCAGGACCCAAGCCTCTTGCTATCGGCATTGATCTACGAACCAGAGATTTTTCCCCCCAGCACTTCAAACAGGCGATCGACTTTTTAAAAACTCATTGCCACGTAACGGTTTTATTTATAGAAGCCTCTAGCACCGTTATTGCAGCACGTTATCGGGAAACTCGGCGTATCCATCCTTTGGCTCCTGAACAATATGTGGAAGATTTGATTCAAAAAGAGCGTACTTTGCTGAAAGAAGTTCGCAACTGGGCCAATCTGGTTTTTGATACTTCTACCTACTCTCCCCCAGAAATGCGCTGCCAGCTTCAAAATCTTTTGTCCTTAAAGGCACCCATTATTCAAATTTATTTGATTTCTTTTTCCTTTCGCCGTGGCGTTCCCCAGCACAGTGATTTTGTTTTTGATATGAGGTTTCTTGCCAATCCTCATTACGAAAAAAATATTCGCTTCTTGACAGGACAAACTCAAGAAATTCAAGGGTACCTTGAAAAAGATACAAACTTTAAAGCGTTCTTACAAAGCACACAAGATCTTTTTGTATCTTCAATTTTTCCTCAATTTCAAAAAGAGGCTCGTGGCTCTGTCATCCTGAGTTTTGGTTGTACCGGGGGCAGACACCGCTCGGTAGGTACTGCTGAATATTTGGGAAAATACTTCTTAAAAAACAACTGGCTAAACAAAGTTGTCCATCGAGATTTATAATATTAAAAACTTTGTTAATCAGTAAAAAAAGCAACATTTTGAACACTAAATGAATGATCTCTAGTGTCTTTTTTAAATTTTTTTACATAAGTACCCCAGAACTTAAAGCCCCTTGGAAGAAAAAATTATTCTAAAACTCTTTTTTCAACTCATCAAAAAATCTTACCTTTGTATCAAAATTCTGTCCTTTTCTTGGTTCAATTTTAAAGAAGAGACCCAAAAACAATACGGACAGAATTTAGTATAAATACCCCCAGAAAACCTTATTTCTGAGTTGTTTGAATGTCAATTTTT
The DNA here is from genome assembly GCA_001898075.1 of Alphaproteobacteria bacterium 40-19. GTDB lineage: Bacteria > Pseudomonadota > Alphaproteobacteria > Holosporales > Holosporaceae > 40-19. The sequence goes on along the minus strand of MKSD01000001.1, from coordinate 162,303 downwards.
TCCACTTGCTCACTATCCTCATTAGGATAAGTCACCGTAGCAATAACATAATCTTTATCGCTATCCATGTATCCTTCAATGGGAGTACCCGCAACTTCCCAGACACCCAGAGTGGCGACATCCAACACGCCGTGCCCCAGAGCTCTTAAATAATTGATACCGCTTTTAGAAGCTAAACCCCGGTAAACTTCAACGTAGTGTCCATTAGGCAAAACGCGATCGGAAAGAAACTCCATGCCACAAGCCAATAAGTCCGTGCGGTTCTTACACTTTAAAATTCTAGCAACAGAAATACCACTATCGGAAGAGGCTTTGTACACTGAACAACCTGGCAACCATAACAGGACCATAAAACAACAAATCTTTAACATTTTTGACTCCCTTCTCTCGTTTATCTCTTTTAACCAAAAGATCTTGGAATGTGATGGGCAAAAATATCAATTTGATACCCTGCGGCATCCAACAAGACTCGGCCTCTGATAAAGTCGCACGTTACTTTAAATAAGTCATACAGACCCTCGCGTTCCATCATCTGATTCAATTTATCCCGAATCTGATGTAAATACAAAACATCAGCGGCAGCGTAAGATTTTTGCGAGTCCGTCAATACTTCCGCTCCCCAATAGGAACTCTGCTCGGCTTTTGAAATATCAATGCCTAACAAACTTCTGGTCAACTCTCCTAAACTATGACGATCGGTGGAAGTCCGGGCAATGCGTGAGGCAATTTTGGTACAGTAAATAAAACCTAAGGGCAGAACTCCAAAGGTTTGATATAAACGGGCGACGTCAAAACGGGCAAAATGAAAAAGTTTATCACTGTCTTGACGCAACAATTTAATTAAATTAGGGGCCGGTTGAAGCTTTCGATCTATTTGAACAAGATGACAAACGCCATCTCCCCAACATAACTGCACCAGGCAGAGTCTATGGTGCACATGGCTTAAGCCTGTTGTTTCTGTATCAATAGCGACCGGTTTAGATAAGACCTCATCTGTCAGAAGCTCAGACGGAAGATCATTTTTATAAAAGCGAATTCCTTTAAGATGTTTCACAAGAAGTGGATTTAAGGATAATGAGCTTCAGTTTACACACGATAATAAAAAAATACAATTCTTCAATTTTACCAATTTCGCTATTTCTTAAGGGATATTTTTTTAGAAACAATTTATTATTAAAAATAAAAAAAATTCATGCACAAATTCCTGTAAATTTTGATTTTGATCTAGAAGTTTTTGTATATTTTGATGCTATTAAAACAGAAATTTTATATAAAAAATGAATACCTTAGAAGAAAAAGAGGATTTTCAAGACGAAACCGATGATTTTTAATTATACTTAGATCGTAATATTCCGAAACAAAATTTTTATCCTTAAAAACTATATTACTTCGTAATAATAAAAAAATTCTAATCTTTCAAAAATTATACATACAAAATCACTGGTTTTCAACAAAATGTTGGGCTTTTTGAGGGGTTTTTAATACATAAGGGCACTAAACAAGAATGGTATCAATTTTTCATAAAAGGAATTAAAAAAACTTTCCATCCTTGGCAATTCTAGATCTTTTTTCGTATCCTTAATCAGAAAATATCTTTTATCTTTTTTAAATCATTGTTTTCTTTTCAAAAAATGACTTTGGTAAATCTGCTCCTGACTTTGTTAGGGTGGGTCCTATTAGTATTTTGCGTATTTTTGTTACCCCCTATTTTTATTGCTTTGGTCTACGAAGAACCTGTGGTTTCTATTTTTTCTGGATGCGCTTTTTTATCATTATTCTTAGGGGGTGCCTTTATCTTTGCCTTTCCGCGACCTATTCCCAATCAACTCAGCCTTAGTCAAAGTTTTTTAGTCACCTTATTTTTATGGAGCGTGATTGTTTTTCTATCTAGTTTACCTTTTTACGCTTCCTTGTCCTGCACATTTACAGCAGCTTTATTTGAATCCTCGTCTTGCCTTACAACAACAGGACTGACCTTATTTCCCCACCCACCTCACTTTCCAGAGAGCCTGCATTATTGGCGTTTTTTCCTGCAATGGATGGGGGGATTTGGAATTGTTTTAGTCGCCTTAACCCTGATTCCTGCCCTGAAAGTTGGGGGTAGTCATTTGATTTTTACCGAATTTTCAGATCGCTTTGAAAAAAATACTCCCCATACTGCCACTATCACAGCCTACCTCTTGGGAGTTTATGTCACATTAACATTTTTGTGCACCATCAGCCTTTGGTTTTTAGGCTCTCCCTTGAAGGATTCCCTTTATTATGGTATGTCCTGTGTGTCGACCGGCGGATTAGAACTAGAACATCGTCCTGTTAGCGTCCTTAATGTTGGCTCGAAATTGGTTCTCATTCTTTTTTCTATCCTAGGCTCTTGCCCTTTTCTGGCCTTAATGACCTGCTGGAAGGAAAGACGTCTGCGCTCATACTTTCAAAATGATCAGATTAAGGGATACATGAAGCTCTTATGTTTTTCCACCGCCATCATTTGGCTGTGGCAATTCAGCCACCATCATTCAGCAGACCTCCTAACCCCCTTGTTCAAAAGCGTTGCAGCACTTAGCACGTCAGGCATGACACTGAACATGCAAGATACAGGTTTTTTAAGTTTATGGCTGATTTTTTTAAGTTTTATCGGGGGCTGCAGCGGTTCCACTGCCGGAGGTATCAAAGTTTTTCGATTGCAAATTTTATATCGAGTCTCTAAAAGAGAAATTTTACGAATGATCCGTCCCCTGTATTTTTTCGTTACTTTACATAACAAACGCCCTGTATCCTCGGAAACTATCTCTTCGGTGATGACTGTCAGTTTTTTATACCTGATCGCTTGGGTTATTTTTTCTCTTTTCTTTTCTTTTATTCGCTTACCCGCCTACGACGCGATGATGATCAGTTCCAGTTTAATCACCAATACTGGTTACCTTTTAACCCCTTATATTCAAACTGTACAACATTTTTCTACATTCGAGCTCTGGTTGGGCATTATAGCCATGCTGTGTGGTCGGCTAGAGTTTGTCACGTTACTGGCTGTGCTGGTGCGACCTTTTTCTCATACCAAAGCAGCCTCTTAAGATAAAAATTTATAAAAAATAAAGGGGCTCTTTTCACCAGGATGCTTAAAAGTCTTTCTGTCAGCCAGGATCCAACGAGCTCTGTTGCCCAAAGGGACGTTTAGAACACCCAAGGAGCAAATTTCTATAAAATCTACTCCTTTTTTTACACCAGTATTATTTTTCAGAATTTAAATATTCTTCTAATAACAAAGTAAATCTTTTAGATGTTGTTGCCTTTTCAATATCGTTGGCCAACGCAACTAATTTAGGGTTGTTTTCGATCCAAAGATTAGGGTCATAGAAATCCGGAAAAACATTGTTAAACAACCTGGAAAAATCATCGAACGCATTGGCTTCACCAATATTTTTCCCAACACTGAAAAATTTTCTAAACATTTTCACAAAACTAGAAGCGCTAGGGTATGATTCTATTTTATCTTCTAAGAATTTACTCCATTTTGATAATGTTCCACCAGGAACAGGGGTGTTTTCCTCATAATCAGTTACAATGTGATCTACAAAAAACCCGATTTTCATGTGGTTATCCTCATTAAATAAGAATTCTAAATTTTCAACAGGATAGCTACGTATCAGTAATGCAAAAGACTCTCTTTCTAAAAGTGTATTTTTACATTCTTTAACAAAATTTAATTTATTTTTTAAAGACTCTAAATGACGTGGCAATATTTGGTCCTGAGGAAAAAAGAGACGCATCAGAGCTAAATAATCTTCATTTTCATATTTTGTAGGATTACATCTTTTTGACCATCCTTCCAAAAAAGAATTTGCTCCAGGCAATCTGAGCTCTCCTTCATTAGGATCATAAAATAAAGCATTTTTTTGTCTATACCTTTCAAGCACACTGCATGTTCATGAGCAGAAAATACGAATGGATACCCTGTTTTCATATTGTTTTCTAACAAATTTTTTATATTTTTTTCTTTAAGCTTCCAAAAATGAACCTGATCAATAACTTTAACAGGAAATCCCAAATAATCTACTACTTCCTGGGACGGCTGGGCATCTATACTATCTAAATAATGTATTAGATTGGCAAACATAGAAAGATGTGCCCTTTTTTCCGGGGAAAATTTCTTCAAAGAAACGCCGCACATCAGATTATTATAGTTTTCCCAAAACCACTCTTGTGACAGATACGGATAAACAGCAGACCCCACACCTTTCATTTTTTCTACAGAAGCCAGCAAAGAAAGTTTGGGAAATGGTTCTGTCGTTTGAGCTGGCTGTTTGGGTAAACAACACAGAGCATACAGCGCGGAAAGTCCTAAACACCACCCATCACTATGTAAACCGGCCAAAATATTTTTTTATGATTGCAGAACTCAAGAAAAACCATTGTCCTACAAACCCCATGGCTTTCAGACATACTTTCGCAGGATCTAGGTGAATATTCGACTGCTGCTTAAAGTTTTCATAAGCTTCATGCCCTTTTCGAATAAGATCAGAGGCTTCCTTTTTTTCTTTTTCATCTTTACAAGTCCCTAAGGTCTCTAAAAACTCAGGCTTCGTATGCATCAATTGTAAAAATTCTTTTTCAGAAGCCCTGCCTTTTGTCCATTCCTTTTCCAAGAAATCCATGATCTGATCAGCCCATTGGGCAGAATATAAATCAGGATCTTTTTCCATTATTTGATCCAAAACTCGGGTCACGTTTTGTATGAACGTCGGTTTGGGCGCCCCAAAACCTTCGACAGCAGCACCCAACAATAAAATAAAAAGCGATTTTTTAAAAAATTCATAATGGGTACTCAGAATAAAAACTGGGTGTTACTTTGTCAATAATTTTTTAACCACACATACTCGCGTAAAACATCCCGACAGCTCCGGCCACAGAAGCGTTCAGTGTCCCAAAAGACTGCGCTGTAGGAATACGCCACAAATGATCACACTTTTCTGTGGTCAGACGTCGCATACCTTTTCCTTCGCCGCCTACTACAAGCACAAGAGGCCCCCCCAAATCTTTTAAAGGAAAGAACGTCCCTTGCTCGCTCAGCCCCACAATGACAAAACCTTTGCGACGCAATTTTTCTAATCCGTCAGATAAGTTGGAAACGGCTAATAAAGGAACCTGCTCAAAGGCTCCACAGGCCGCTTTGGCAGCAGATCCCCCCAAAAAAGCACTGCGAGCACCAGGCACCATCACCGCTTGAAATCCAAAAGCTGCCGCACTGCGCCACAAAGCACCTACGTTATGAGGATCTAAAAGCTGGTCTAATGCTAATATAGGACGCTGTTCCAAACCCTCTTCCAGATTGTGCAAATCAACTTGAAAGATAGAATCCACCTGAACGGCTACACCTTGATGCGGCACATCCCCGAATAAACGCTCGAAGGTCGCAGAGCCCACAACCTCTACTTTCACCTTTGCTGCGCGAAAACAGTCTTCTTTTCCTGCCAAGCATACTGCTTTAAGAATTTTTCGCTGCTGCTGCCCTAAAACAGCCTGCACGCTGTGCCGGCCCCAAACCCAGTGGGCTATCTTACTGTCATTTCTTGCCATGTCCAAGCTCCTTTTTTTGTGCCAAATTCTCACCTTTGTTTTCTACTTTGTCCACCTCTAATCCCTGCCATACATGCCCTGCGTACACCCAACCCCGGATTTTTTCTTTCAAAAGCTGGACGTAAAACCACTGTCCTAATTTTTTTTCTAAGCTGCCTAAAACACCTTTTTGCAGATAAGCCACCACATTACCTCCACCAGGCAAACTGCGTAAAGGGGCCAAAGCACAAGAAATCAGAACCATCCGGCGAAAAGAAAGCAGGTTCACCTGAACCCACCCAATAGCTCCGCAGGCATCTTGTACTTGATACCAATAGCCATAAGTTTTGCGAATCATGACAGGCCAACCTGGGCAACGATACACCCAAATCACCGGGTGTTCCGGCCCTGGGCCTTTACGCCAATTCACCTCTTTGGCCCTTAAAAATGCATGCTTTCCCCCGTAATCCTGCGGCAATGCCTGCAGGCAAGGGGCCCATGCCAAAAATAAAACTGATAAAATTTTTAAATACAAGTGTCGCCCCTTTTCCGCAATTAAAGCAAAAAAACCCTCTTTGGCTAAAGTCTGATTTGCGCAAGAAGTGTCCCAAATACTGACAGAACGTGCCCCTTTCATCGCTGCCATCTCTGTAAAAGTTTTCAGTAACTCTTGGTGTTGAGCTCCCCAAATTTTTTCAATATGCCAACGCTGAGAAAAAGGTTGATAGGCCAACAGAGCGTTTTTTAAATCTTGTTCCCAGGACCAAACCTGAAAGTTATCCAGTAAATTATCATCCGCCCATTGAATGTTTTCCCCGATCACTTGACAGACTAGATCTTGTACATGTTTCAAAGGAACTGCCTGCAACGGAACCACTACCGGACCTCCTGCGTGTTCAACATAACATATTTTTTGATGCACCAGAGCCGATCGGGCTAGGCTGTCTGCCTCCTGATTCCCAGGATTATTTCCATGTCCCTTGGTCCACTGCCAAGTAAGATTTTCAAAGGTTTGCGATAAAGCATAAAGCTCTTTCCACAAATCCTGATTTTCCACGGGTTTTTTAGAAGCTGTCTTCCACCCACCTGCTATCCACCCTTTGATCCACTTCGTTATTCCATCCACCACATAACGGCTATCAGAAATAACAGTTACAGGATGCCTACAGCTCTGCAATATTTCCAGCCCCTTGATTGCAGACATCAGCTCCATGCGATTATTGGTGGTTAAAGGCACAAAACCCGACAGAGTATGCTTTCCTTTTTCATCTCGCCAAACACACCCCCATCCACCTGGACCAGGATTCCCAGAACAGGCTCCATCTGTAAAAAGTTCTATCAATGTGGACAAAAGTCTTTCTTATTTCTTTTATCATAAACAAAAAAGTCTTTTCAAGAAACTCTTTTGATGAAAAGGTTTGCTTTGCATACTATAAAATCACATGGATTCCTGTTGCTCGTTCGGGCTATTTTTTATGCAATAACAGGTCGCTTCAACTTTAATTTCTGGATAGTTCCTGTCAGGGCCATTCAATAAGACTTCCCACAAAACTCTTTTTGAACCATAGTCTGATGCGGGGTTATAGAAAAAATGAATTCTGTTTTCAGTAAAATTTTTCGTGTTATTTCTATCTGAACAATACTTAATCCCTAAGTCAATAAGCTCTTCTACACCTTTTTTGTCTTTATCCGAAAAATGAGCTCCTTTTGTATCGATTTCACTCTCTATATCATTTTTCAGAATATCTGCACAGTTTTCTATACTTGCTTCTAAACATACAGCAGCGCCCACAAAATAATTATCTTTTACCTCAGGATTTTCCTTTCTTAATTCATTTGCTATGCATTTTTCCAGATCATCCTTACAGTCCCCCAATTTTTCTTTTGGGCATATAACAGTGCCTAAAAAGTCATTCTCCGTCGAACTAGGCGCCTTCTCTTTAAGCCTCATCACTGTTAAATCCATATTCATGCAAGGTGGAGCCAAAGGTTCTTCCCCCATAAAAGACGCCACCCACGCCCACGCTAATGGCAATACTGTCATCACTAAATTCCATTTAAAAACAACAATTTATCATAGGCAAACATCTTACCAATGTATATCTTTTTATATCAAGCTTATCTATTGTAAAGAGCGTAAATCTGAAATTTGGTTTCATCGCGCTAACAATGAATCATTTTTATGAAAAAATTTATTTTCCACATTTTTAAATCAAAGTGATTCTTGCAAATCATTGCTTTTTTTGCAATTTTTATAATGACCATTGACTATAATACTGAAGTCCGGAGATTCCCATTGAATACACTTCCAGATTTGCCCTTTAAGAGGTTTATAAGAAAAAGACATTCCTTCGTGGTTAAAAATTTCTGTATTGTCCTGATTTACCCAATAACCAATTCCTGATTCAATAACCTTTTCTAAACCATTTTTTTCTTCATTGGATAAAGTAACATTCTTCAAAAGAAGATCTTTTTCCATACCGTTTTTCAAATAAAACTGACAATCTTCAATAACTTCTTCTGTGCATACAACTGGACCTATAATATCAACCAATCCTCGACTTGAGTCTGCTTTTATCTTGTCGTACCCCCTTCCCTTAAATGCTATGACATCTATAGTTCCGCAGAGCGTCTCTTCTTTTTCCCCAAAAAAAGAAGTCATCCACGCCCAAGCCCATCCAGCTAACCCTAATACTTTCATCACCGCATTCCGTTTTTAAAAAGAAACTCTACCAGTACAAAAACATACTGTCAATATTGATTATTTTTTTAAAGGAAATTTTATTTCATTTTCAATTTTGTACATTGTAAAGAGTGTAAACCTCAAATTTAGTTCCATCCTCATACTGACGCGTCACACTTTTCTTTTCAGCGCCAGAACTAAGATGGTCATATCTGCAAGAGATAAATCCCTCAGTAAAGCACGTATCTTCGTCTTCCCCTGAATAGAGTTCAGACACCAAATACAAATGTGGATCCTTTTTAGAGATACGGACTTGAATCGCGCCGTTGGGTCCTGCCCACAAAAAAGAAGGAATAAGAAAGCCAAATAATTTTTTCATTCTAATCATTAAATCTATTAAAAAATTCTCGTCATTTTATATTTCAAGAAGGTGACTGTTAATTCTTTATCACCAAGCCCCTGGCGCTAAGCGTTCTGCCACCCCAGCTAAATACAAAGACTTTTCCTCAGAAGATTGGGGAGGCAGCAAAACAGGACTCCAAGCCATATCAACCACAGAAAAAGGTACAGGCAAGATAAATCGATCCCAGGAAGAAAAGCGTTTATACCTTGTGCATTTCCAATGAAGGGCAATCAATGGAGCCTTAGAAATAAGTGCTAAAGAAAAAATTCCTTCTTTGATGCTATAACAAGGACCTTGAGGACCGTCCGGAGTCACACCTACGCTAGCACCCCCGGCCAAAGATTTTACAAGAGTTTTTAAAGCACCAGCCCCAGATTTTGAAGAAGAGCCCGCCGCCCACTCTATACCAAAATAAGCCACGGTTTTGGCAATAATAGCCCCATCCGAATGAGGCGAAATAAGCATACGAAAAGGAAGATTTTTTTTCCAAGCAAAAGGAGCCAACGTCATTTGATTGTGCCAAAAAACCACGATAACCGGCTTGTTTTGCTGCCAATACGGAGTAATGTGCTGCAGACCAGTTACGGTCCAACGACTAGATGCTCTAACTCCCTTTAAATATCCCGCTGCCAGTCCTGCCAAAACATTTTGGCAGCCCTCTTTTTTAAACCATCTTTTAAGTTTCAAAAACATGTAAAAATCTTGTAGATAGGAAAAGTATAACAGCAGTCCACCTTGAAAACACCTTCCCAAAGAATCCTTACAAAGTGTGAGGTCAACCCTCACACTAAGACTACATATTTCTAATAAGTACCGATTGGCGGCCACCCATTGTTGCAGAGTTTTCAGCCATTTCTTTACTTGTGCAGGAATATTTTTGTCGCAAAATACGCGATCATAAACCTCTTTTTTACATGTATCATCTTCTCCGCCCAAATCATCCAAAGCTTCCCTCCAACGATTAAACAGAACATCATCGGGAAATCCGGACCCTATCTGCTTTAAAATTATTAAAAAACGGTTCTTCCAATACGCATCTAAAGATTGATCCATCCAAGAAACAACCTGGGATGTCAAACCTAATTCTTTTAAACCTTTCCCTTTTTCAAATCCTTTTTCAAAAATTTTTGTGCGCAAAGCAGTATATTTTTTACCATACACCCCATTAAGCCACTGCATCGTTTTTCACCCATACCGATACCCTTTTCTGATGCAGGATCATTTTTTAAGTTTTCAGAAATTTCGGCTATTAAATCAGCTCATTTTTTATCAAATTCAGCTTTTTGCTCAGGTTTTTTTTCCCATTCTATTTCAAAAGCAACGTACTACTGTAATTCTTCTGAAGTCAAAAGTTCTTTAACTCACTTCTGTGTTAATTTTTCAGTCATACGATAAACCTCTATTAATTTAATCAGTGTTTCCCAAGGAGCAGGTGCATTATCGTTTACTTCAGAAATGATGGCCTTCAAAGCATGGCTGGCATTCATAAGCTTGCTGGCTTTTCCTTCCATCACTCTGGCTTGCAATTCAAACTGCCGTTTAGATCTTATGTTGGTTTTTAACAATTCTTTGAGGCACACGAAATCCAAAACATTTCAAAGCCATAATCTGTTGCAATCGTAACAAATCCTTTTCACAGTGCCGGCGATACCCATTGGGCAAACGTAAAGATGACGTTAACAAATCAATTCAGTCATCGTAATACAACGTTGGAATTGATATTTTGGCCAATCGACTTAAATCTTTAACGTACCGACCCGTCATCACTTTCCTCCTCCTTGCTTAATAAAGGGTAAAGTCTATTGTAACTATCGGGTCAAGTAAAATTTTTAAAAAATTTTATACTTCATTAGATGATAACCCTTCATAGTCATCAGACTGCTTCAACTAAACCTGTCCAATGCTGCTCCGTACAGAATGTTACAAAGGTGGATAACGAAAAACAGTTTTCCGTGAAGCTTCTTTAGGCAACTCTTAGCTGATCTCTTTTAAGTTCTATCGCTTTAACAGCCGTCCACTTCCTTAAAAATGAATCACGCGCTGATCTGCATCCAACACGGCCTCGTGCAGCATTTCAGAAAGGGTAGGATGAGGGAAAACAGTTTCGTGTAAAACCTCTACCGTAGCTTCTGCGCTCTTGCCCACACAAAAAGTACTGATGAGTTCCGTCACTCCTTCCCCAATCATGTGGGCCCCCAGCAATTCCCCAGTTTTTTCGTGAAAAATAACCTTAATCAATCCTTCTTTGTAACCTTGAATCAACGCACTACCATTGCCTTGGAAAGGAAATCTTCCAACTTTGATCGGCAGGTCCATGGACCGAGCTTTAGCTTCGCTCAACCCCACACTGGCGACACTAGGGGAAGTATACGTACACCCTGGGATGCTTGAAGGATCCAGAGGATGAGGCTTTAGGCCCGCAATATATTCAACACATTTAATGGCTTCATGACTGGCTTTATGGGCCAACCACGGAGCGCCAGCCACGTCTCCGATGGCAAACAATCCTTCCTGGTGGGTTTGCCCAAAGTCTGAGGTTAAGATTTGATCTTTTTCTATGCGGGCAGAAGTTTGGTCCAGCCCAAGATTTTTAACATTTCCCACAACTCCGATAGCCACCAACACTTTGTCCCCCTTCCAAAGACTGACCTGTCCAGACGGAAGATGCTTTAATTCTAAAGTGGCCTGAGTATCGGTATTAGAATGAACAGCACTAACAGTCGTTTCCAAATGAAAAGTCATACCTCTGGCCTCAAACGCTTTCAGTGCCAAGCCGCTGATTTCATCATCTTCTGCGGGTAAAATCCGGTTTGCCATTTCCACAACGGTGACCGACACTCCGAAGCTGCGGTAAAATGTTGCAAATTCCATGCCAATAGCCCCTGCCCCAATAATCAATAAATTTTCAGGTAACTGACTGGGAATCATGGCCTGCTTCGAAGTCCACACAAACGCCTCGGGAATCTGTAATGGTAAAGGCCTTGGTCTGGCTCCTGTAGCCAAAATAACATTTTTAGCTTGTAACTTTTTTTCTATTTCTTTTTCATCTTTTTTTCCCGTTACATGGATTTCAAAAAGGCCAGCTTGTCTTTTTTGAAGACGACCCCAACCATGTTCCACATGAACTTTGTGTTTTTTTAGCAAACTGTAAATACCGCCTGCCAATTGATCTGATACTTTTCTGGAACCTTGAATAATTTTTTCTAGATCAAAAGAAGCTTCCTGTACGGTAATTCCATAATTTGACAACTTTTGAACATCTCGCCAACTTGCAGCAGCTTTTAAAAGATATTTTGTGGGAATACACCCCCAATTTAAACAAACGCCCCCTGCCCTTTGATCCTCAACTAACGCTACTTTCAATCCCAACTGAGCGGCTCGGATAGCTGCAACATACCCACCAGGGCCTGCGCCGATAATACAAACGTCGTACTGCATTTTGTACAAGAAAAGTCATTCTTCCGTTAGGTTAAATGATTGTAAAAAAAAAATCAATCATAAACTGTTTTCTTAGAATATTTGTTATATATGTATTGACATTTTCTATAACACTATGGGACCATAAATTAACTTATTCTTAGGGAGTATCAAATGTCAGTTCCTTTAAAAGGTTCCCAAACCCATAACAATTTGAAGGCGGCTTTTGCCGGAGAGTCTCAGGCCAATCGTCGTTATCTTTACTTTGCGCAAAAGGCAGATGTGGAAGGTTACTCTGATGTTGCAACAGTATTTCGCTCCACTGCGGAAGGCGAAACCGGGCATGCCCACGGACACCTTAAGTTTTTGGAAAAAGTAGCAGACCCCGTCACAGATTTACCTATTAGTACTTGTAAAGAAACTTTAGAATCTGCCATTGCCGGCGAAATTTATGAATATTCCGATATGTATCCTGGAATGGTGCGTACCGCCCGGGAAGAAGGTTTTGAAGATATCGCGCATTGGTTTGAAGTGTTAGCCAAAGCTGAACGCTCTCATGCCAACAAATTTCAAAAAGCCTTGGCTAAACTAAACGATCAAAACGCTGATCAATAAAAGCTTTTCTAAGATCGCCTCCCCTATTCATTAGAAGGTGATCTTAAATTTTTATTGGGTTGATAACAACTTACCGATCGCTTTAATTTTTCTGATCCTCTTAAAGTAGTACCATCAAAACAGTTTACTTTAAACAGGCAGTTTCAAATCAAAATTTTTCATCAATGTACTTTCTGACTAGATAGCATTTTTTTCTTTTTTTTATAATAAACATAGTTTTTATCGGGAAATATTTTATGAGATTTCAATTTTCTTCAGTAATAAAATCTTTTATTTTTATACTTTTCAGTACTCGCTTTTTTGATTCTGCTTACTTTATGAAAGAAGAAAAATAGATGAATTATTTTTCAAAAGATCTTAATGAAATTATTCCCAATCCCTACGCCATTACGATTATTGATACAGAATCCATAGGTTTTTCACTTTGTAAAAACACTTTGTTGCTTAAAAAAGAAGGGAAGATATTTTAAAAATGGAATCTAGAATCAACACATATTAATTTTTTCAGAGAAAACGGAGAACTGCAAATAAAATTAACTCCTAAAATACCTTTGGAATACCCCAATGATTCGGTGCAAAAAAGCCCTCCCAAAAACGAATCCTAAACCACCTGTTTTCAGAAATTGATGTATACTAAAAAGGTCAGGCTTTTTCATTCAATCTATTGAGTCCACCAGGATACGCTGCGAATCATTAAAGTTGTCTATATCCATGAATTTTTATAATTGTTGCTAAACACTATTGCACCGAAGACACAATTTGCAAATTTTTATACAAACTTTAAAGTTACACTTTAACCCCTAAAACAAAAGCTCCCGAAACCACTATAATTGCTCTTGTTCGCCCCCTTAAAGTTATAATAAACAGCACAAGTGAATTTTTGGTCTTAATTTTACCAATGAGGACTTTAGGACCTTTTCAGACTATATCCCTCCATCCCCATTTTGCTTAAAAAACACACTTTTAAACCGCATGCACTCTCAAAATATTACTCAGCCAAATTCTGATTAATTTCTTCACAAACTTTCCGACCATCCCCAAAAACCATATAGGTCTTAGGATTGTAAAACAGCGGATTATCCACACCTGCATACCCCTTCCCCATAGACCTTTTTACAAATAAGATCGTTTTAGCTTTATAAACCTGAAAAATAGGCATCCGATAGATAGGGCTGTTGGGGTCATCTTCTGCGGCAGGATTGACAATGTCATTGGCACCAATAATGAAGACTACGTCGATTTCTGTGATCTCACGATTCACTTCCTCTAGCTCTTTCATCTCTTCAGGCTGGACGTTGGCCTGAGCCAAAAGAACATTCATATGCCCCGGCATCCGACCTGCTACGGGATGCAAACCATAAGTCACTTGAATACCTTTACTGCGCAAAAGATGACTCATTTCTTGTAACGCCTGCTGAGCCTGTGCCACAGCAGCTCCGTACCCCGGAATAATCAATACCTTTTCAGCTTGCGCCAAAAAGAAAGCGCTGTCTGCCGCGTTCAAAGTTTTCACAGGTAAAGCTTCTTTGACGTCTCCGGCCACGGTCATTTGCTTGAAACTGCCCCAAAAAATTTCTGTGATAGACTTGTTCATCCCTCTGCACATTACATAAGTTAACAAACCTCCCGAAAAACCAACAATAGCCCCCACCACAATCATCAACGGAAATTGAGCGTAAAAACCCAAGGAAACAGAAGCCCATCCGGACAAAGAGTTCAACAAAGACACCACCAAAGGCATGTCTGCCCCCCCAACGGGAAAGACCCATAAGACCCCTAACCATCCGGCTACTAAGGACAAAATCATCAACAGATAAAGACTGGGTGCCATAAAAAAGAGTCCTGATAACGCTGCAAAACCTCCGATACTGATCAAAGCCAACATCACAAAGTTTTTGGCGCTTAAGTTCATTTTGCCCACAATGCCTTGTAATTTTAAAAATGCCATGACAGACCCTGTAAAGGTTACAGCACCTACCGCGCACCCTGCCGCCAATTCAAATAAAGTATGGATACTTGCCGTGCTCAAGCTTTGCTTTCCAGACAGGCTCCAACCAATAAACATAGCGCCAATCCCCACAAGGCTGTGAAACAGTGCCATCAATTGGGGCAGCGCTGTTAACCGAGTCAGAAATGCCAACAACAAACCAACCCCCGATCCTAAAGCGATCAATAAAAAGATTCCTAAGTTACCCTTTTCCAGAGCCCGCATCAAGAAAGGCAAAAGGCATAACCCCATCCCCAGACATGCCCATGCTACACTGTAACGAGAGGTCTTCAGTTGCGTTAAACTTTCAAAGGCCATTAAAAAACATGGCAAAGAACAGGCCCAACAAAGCAAGCTCTTAACAGAGGGAGGTAAAACTCCCAACAATATACCTAAACCCAAAACCCCTACAAACAAAGCGCGATGCACTCCGCTGGAACTTGTGAAAAAATCAAATGACCAGCCCCCGAAAAAAGATTTCACAGACCTTCTTAATTGTGATTCTTGCATTTACAAACCTCCTTCTGAAATTTTTAACAACATCAATCTCTCCAGAAACCAGCTATGCCAAGGCTTTCCATTAATTAATGTCGCCAACACGCTGAAACCATTTCCTTCCTTATTTAAAATTTTAATCAAACCCTGCACGAACTCTAGTATGTTTTCAATAACATAAACATATCCATAAGCAAGCTATGCCAAGGCTTTCCATTAATTAATGTCGCCAACACGCTGTCTTTTGTGTACTCACAGGAAAAAGAAAAAGAAAAATCATTTCCTGAGGCTTCCTTATTCAAAATTTTAATCAAACCCTGCACCAACTCCACTGTACTTTGTTTCAAAATCTTCTGAGCCGATAACTCCTCTAAAATTCCTTTCAAAGCCCCCAAAGAAGAAGTAATATCCACATGAAAAATATTTTGTTGATCTGAAGGCTTTTGCCGAAATTCTACTTTAATTTGGCAAGGAGTCTGATTTTTAATACTGCTTTTAATCACATAGCCTCCCTTAAAGTCTGGGTGTTGGGCTCCCCAACGCACCAGTTCTAAAAGAGTCTTTTCCAAAGAAGCCTGCAACTTGGGTAAACTGTCCCCTTGTTTCAAATCACAGCCTCCGGAAACCTGAAATTCTATGGGAAAAATCTGACAAAGAGCAGGCAAAAGTTCCCGCACTGAACGCACCAGAGAACTAGAACGAAGCTCTGTCAGAAGCTCCTGTCCCAAAAAACCTAAGACAAAAGAACTCTTATCCACATCAATCCAATGAACTACTTTTTCTAAAATCTTCAAAAAAGAAAGATTAAAAAAATAACGATATTCCTGAGCTACCGAATAATCCCCCTGAGGTACCCTGCGATTCCAACCTGTCAAAGATAATAAAGTATCTTTGCCATCTACAGCTTTGAAATGAAAAGAGTCATCTCTTTTCAAATACTCCACATTTAAATCAAGGGTATCGGACCGCAAAGAAAACGCTCCATCATGAGTTTTAGGATGCAACGCCAGACCGCCTTGCATCATCATTGACAAAGGGGGATACCGACCTTCAAATCGTGCTACAAGAGGTTGAAACTGAGGAGCTTTTTTTAAAAAGAAAGAAGTTAAAGGTGTCTGAAAATCTACTAAAACTGCGCCTATAATTCCCCCTTGATGATCTAAATCCATCTTCAATGACCCATTCAGCCAACCCCATCTTTCTAAGTTAACCCAGGCTTTGACTTCTGCTTTTAAGCCCGCATCAATAGCTTTGGGGAAGCAATGTAAAATAGGGACTCCAGGAAAACCTTCTACTGACACTTCCCTGGCAGAAACTTCCTTAAAGTAGTCCCCTAATACTTTGTTTTCCAACGCCCCTAACCAAGGAGACCGCGAATTTGCAGCAAACGCAGGAAGAACACGAGTCAAAGGCATCTGCCTTAAAGAAGCAACATCGGCCACGACTTTTCGTTTTAAATAAAACGCCATGCCCGCCCATCCCAAACTATAGACCCCCAGGCCACATGGGATCCACAGTAAAAGCTTTTTCCATTTTTTAAACTTATTAGATTGATTTGACATTAACTTTTTATTGATCGGCGTCTTGCAAGAAACACTTCCTGCATTGGCACATATTTTTTATTGTAGCAAAAACACAGGTAAACACAACCTAAAGCCTGCTACTTCTAGGATAAGGATATCTTCTGTAAAACTTTCTTATAAAATTATTAATTCTAAAATTGTTCAAAAAGCACGCTCTTTTCGTCAAAAAAAAATATTAAATAATATAGCTTCTTATTTAGAACAAAGATCTTCAGATTACAGCAACGCAGAAGCACACACTTACCAAAAATCTATCAATAAAGAATCACATAAAGGCATGAATTTGTGTCGTAAAAATTCTAATACCAACTCTGCCACACACAGTAAAACAGAAACATACATCTTATCCCAAGAAAAAGCATCAGCACCCTTAAAAGAATTTTTCGTTGAAAATCAAGACCAAAGACATGCAATGGTGAATGAAATCATGAAATTAATAGAATTTAATAACGAAACTTTAAATCATCACTTTTAAAAAAGATCAAAATATTCAAGATATCAAGATCTGTCGAAGACGTGCTAAAGGTTCAGAATCAAAAACATATATTATTGCCTTTGATAAGCAGTTACATACTGGGAAACAATGGGTCGTTGAAAATAAAGATCAAAAAAATGATGCGATTCGTGAAATCCTAAAACTTATGGAACCTAATAATATTTATTGGAGTGGCCAAATCATGGACGTCCTCAGCAGAACCAGAGTTTCCTAAACCCAAAAAGACCTGCAGAAGGTAGCAGGTCCTTTCTAAAAACTTCATCAGGAAAGATTTACAGCCTGAATCTGCAGTCCTTGATCCTGGGAATATTTCACCTTAACATGAGAACCTGCCCCCAAATCGCCCTTTAAGATCATAGATGATAAGGGGTTGACCAACAGATGCTGAATCGCTCTTTTCAAAGGACGTGCCCCGTAAATACTATCAAATCCTTGTTCGGCCAAATAAACAAGGGCTGATTCTTCTTCTTGCATCGTGATGCCCTGTGCGGCCAACAGATTGTGCAGACGCTTCAGCTGAATTTTGACGATACTTTCCATGTCTTTAAGAGCCAACTTTTTAAACAGTAAGATGTCCTCTAAACGGTTTAAGAACTCTGGTCGAAAAGAATGCCGCACAACCTCCATGACCTGATCTCGGGTCGTATCAGAGATCTGAGGAGAAATATCCTGGCTGATAAACTCACTGCCCAGGTTAGAAGTCATAATTAACATGGTATTTCTGAAATTGACCACATAGCCCTGACTGTCAGTTAAACGCCCTTCATCCAAAATCTGCAGAAACAAATTAAAGACATCCGGATGAGCTTTTTCAATTTCATCAAATAAAATAACTTGATACGGACGTCGCCGCACTGCTTCTGTCAGAAAGCCTCCTTTTTCATATCCTACATATCCCGGAGGAGCCCCAATCAACCGCGAAACAGAATGCTTTTCCATATATTCGGACATATCAACCCGCAACATGGCGGCTTCATCATCAAACAAAAACTCGGCCAAAGCCTTGGCAAGTTCTGTTTTTCCAACCCCTGTAGGCCCCAAGAACAAAAAAGATCCCATAGGACGAGATGTGTCCGCCAGTCCCGAGCGCGAACGCCGAATGGCTTCACTGACCGCTTTGATGGCTTCTTCTTGCCCCACAACACGGCGGTGCAGCAGCTTTTCCATATGCAACAGCTTTTCCCGCTCTCCTTCCAGCATTTTTTCCAAAGGAATCCCGGTCCATCTAGACACCACCGCTGCGATATCGTGATCCGTCACTTCCTCTTTAATCAGTGCTGTATGCGTTTGCTGGCTGGCCTCTTGCAGAGCTTTTTCCAATTGAGGAATCGTGCTGTACAACAGCTGACCTGCTTTTTCCCATTGACCATCCCGTTGAGCAGCTACAAGATCATGCCGCGCTTGCTCCAGATCACTCTTCATATTTTGCACCTTCTTCAAGGCTTGGCGATCAGCCTCCCACTGGCTGGTCAAATGGCGGCTTTTCTCCTCTAACTCTGACAGTTCTTTGAGGCATTTTTCCAAACGTTGTTTAGACGCAACATCACTTTCCCGCTTTAAGGCTTCTTTTTCAATACGCAATTGAATAATACGTCGATCCAACTCATCCAAATCTTCGGGCTTAGAATGGACCTCCATACGTAAACGACTGGCTGCCTCATCCACCAAATCGATGGCTTTATCAGGTAAAAAACGATCATTGATATAACGATCCGACAACGTGGCCGCACTGACCAAAGCATTGTCTGTAATCCGGATCCCATGATGCAGTTCGTAACGCTCTTTCAGGCCGCGTAAAATAGAAATACTTTCTTCTACTGTGGGCTCGCTGACATAAATAGGCTGAAAACGCCGCGCCAATGCCCCATCTTTTTCAATGTGCTCTCGGTATTCATCCAGTGTTGTGGCCCCAATACAATGCAGTTCTCCTCGGGCCAAGGCTGGCTTCAACATATTAGAAGCATCCATCGCACCATCGGTTTTTCCGGCCCCTACCAAAGTGTGAAGTTCATCGATGAACAACACGATATCCCCTTCACTATGAGCCACATCTGTAAGAACCGCCTTCAGGCGCTCTTCGAACTCTCCGCGATACTTGCTGCCTGCCAGCATTGCCCCCAAATCCAAAGACATCACTTGCGTATTGGTCAAAGTATCAGGCACATCTCCCTTAGCAATACGTTGAGCCAAACCTTCAATGATGGCCGTTTTTCCTACACCAGGGGCCCCAATCAGAACTGGGTTATTTTTGGTACGCCTAGAAAGCACTTGAATAGTCCGGCGCACTTCTTCTTCCCTTCCAATCACAGGATCCAATTTTCCTTGCCGGGCCAGTTCTGTCATATTTTTGGTATATTTAGACAGTGCTTCATAATGCTGATCTGCACTAGAACTATGAGCCGTTTTTCCTTTACGAAGATTCACAATGGCTTCCCGCAAGGGATCCAGGTGGGGGGCCCCAACCTTTTCTGGTCCAATCAGCGCGAAACTTCCGTACAATAAAGCTTCACTGGTTACAAAAGAATCGCCTTGCTCTTTGGAAAAATCTTCAGCCTTTTTCAGAGCTTGCAAAAAAGCATTGCTGGCACTCGTCTGTCCACCTTGAACCTTAGAAAGTTTGCGAATAGCTTCATTCAGACGGGTTTGTACCTCTTGGATTTCTCCTCCGGCCGCTTGAATCAAATGAGCCGCCGTTCCAGAAGGATCTAAACACAAAACGTAAGCCAAGTGTTCGGGCAGCAACTGAGGATTTCCTTGATTCGCCGCTAAATTTTGCGCTTCTTGTAAAAAACCCTTTGATTTATCGGTATAATTTTCAAAATTCATCGCAACTCCTGCGTCCAGCGTCCTATCCTTTATTCTAAAAGATTTTCAGAACCATAGAAAGAGCGTTGTTGTGAGATAAGAAAGCAGCTAGGCAAAAGCAAGTAGATTTTAAAGACACAAGGCCTGATGAACACAAAAGACCGAATGAAGTTAACCCTCATTCGGCTAAAGAAATTAATCTTGATTATTTTATTTTTCTTGGTAATTTTTCATATAATTGTTGTTTTTATGTTAATTGTTCAATGCCATGTGGCCCACAAATTCTACTCCTGGATTTCTACTTTTGAATTCCGAATCCAGGTTGCTGTTTTCTGATTCCAAATCCATTCATCTCTTTCTGGATCTATAGCCCGTATTACTCTTTTTTCAATACATGACCTTTGCTCCTCTACTTGTCTCATCTGAGATTCTGGAGTAAGCTCTAGGGTGTTATCAAGACTTTTAACAAACTGTTCTCTCATTTTTTCAGCAAATACCGCTTTAAATCCACTATTAAGATTTTCAAAATTCTTTTTTATCCAGTCCCCAGGATTTTCACCTTCCGAAAGAACAGGAAAGGTCTTTGTCATGTTTGGTCCTTTTTGATTCTCTCCATTTATATAAACTACTTTCGGCGCAGTAATTTCCATACCCCCTCTGTTTGTTGAAAGTGTTTCAGATATTCCTCTTATAAACGTATCATGCAAATTTTGCAAAGCTTTTTCACTGAAGCTATTTTCAAGGACCCATTTTATAAATTCAATATCAGCATTTCTTTTATTAGGCAATACTTCTTCTTCGCTTTCTATGAGCATTTTTTTTCTAGGTGAAATTTTTTCACTAGATTTCTCCTCACTTTTTTCTTGATAAAAATCTTCTTCAGACATCATTCTATTAGAATTTATATCTCTCTGATTAATATTTATCTCTCCTACAGGACCATAATTAATGATTTTAGTCAGATTTTTTTTCTCTTGCCTTGCATACTCGGCGCTAGAACTTTTTGGCATATTGCCTAAAACGACCAGTCGGATTTGACTTTCCCGTTGGGCTTTTTTAATTGCTTTCTCAATTTCTTTCTGGTCTTGAGGCTTTTGCCTTAATTTCTTAGCGGCCTCAGATTCTAGAGTTAAAAACATACTAGCGAACAAAGCACTGTATAGAATTTTTTTCATGATTATAATTCCCGTGTACTGTTGTGTTAAATAACTATTAAAATGTAACAAAAAAAAATAACAAAGTCAATGTTTAAATTAAAAAAAACGATAATGTATCATTATTTAAAGGAAATCATTCTTGAAACAAATTATTGAACATTCTTCCCCAATCTTGAAATCACATTGCCCCCCTGCCCACAAGCTGCTATCCTGGAGGGGTTTTATGAGGCCTGAAATCAGCAGTGAAAAAGAAAGTTATTGTGGGAATGTCTGGAGGTGTTGATAGCTCTCTGGCTGCAGCCCTTTTGGTGCAACAAGGATACGACGTGATAGGGGTAACCTTAAAGTTATATTCTTATGAAGAATCTCTACAAGAAGTCACTACGGGAAAAAAAGACTGCCACCCTGACGCTTTCATTGAAAATGCAAAAGCAGTTTCCCGGCATCTAGGAATACCCCACTATGTCATCAATCAAGAAGAATTATTTAAAGAAAAGGTCGTTAATCCTTTTGTCTCTGAGTACCAAAAAGGTCGTACCCCCCTGCCCTGCGCGCGGTGTAATCGTGAAGTTAAAACCGCCTCTTTATGGAACATATTAGACGAATTTCAGGCAGATTATCTGGCAACGGGACACTATGTGCGCAGTATCCAAGAAGAAGCTCATCGCGAACTACATCGGGGATTAGACCCCATTCGAGATCAGAGTTTCTTTTTATTTATGCTGACCTGGAACCAACTGCAAAAGCATTTATTTCCTTTGGGTGAGTTTTCCAAAGACCAAACCCGCACCATGGCTCAGGCCTTAGGCTTAGTGACGGCTCAGACCAGTGCTAGCCAAGATTTGTGTTTTATTGCAAAAAAAACTTATCAAAGCTGGATGGCTCAAGAAGGTTCCACGGGGGAACCCGGAGATATTATCGACCAAGCAGGTCATGTTTTGGGGCAACATAAGGGACTTTCTTACTATACTGTGGGACAACGCCAGGGAATTGGCGTGGGGGGCACTCAAGAGCCTTTGTACGTTATCCAACTGAAAGTCGATGAAAATCAATTGGTCGTAGGGCCCAAAAGTGCTTTGGCACGAACACAAATTCTATTAAATGAAGTCAACTGGTTGGCCCCGGATCAACAAAACGCTTTTGACCCCAACATCCAGCACCATATTGGCGTTAAGATTCGCTCATCAGGAGCCGTCAAACCCGCCATTCTTAAGCTTTCTCCTGGTATGCAAAGTGCTATGGTCCAGCTGGCAGAACCCGAGTACGGCGTTGCGCAAGGCCA
This sequence comes from Alphaproteobacteria bacterium 40-19, assembly GCA_001898075.1. Lineage (GTDB taxonomy): Bacteria > Pseudomonadota > Alphaproteobacteria > Holosporales > Holosporaceae > 40-19. Next base: position 139,830 of record MKSD01000001.1, on the reverse strand, counting down.
AGCCTGCGTCTTTTATCAGGGCCAACGCCTGTTGGGGGGCGGCTGGATCGAACAAGCTGCTGCATAGCTTTGCCCTTTTAAGCTTTCTTTGCAAAATTTCTAAAAAGTAAGCCCAACTGCCACCGCTTCATAGCATCAAGCCTTTGAAACCAAAGAGATCTGCCCATAAGACCCCTAACGGATTTCCCGTTAAAAATAAAAGCACAGGTAAAATCCACTGACTGACCGGCCCAAAAAAACTCTCAACTAGCTAAGTGGACGATAAGGCTGATCTGGATATACATTGATATATATTGTTACTTTCCTGCGTCACAGATACACCTAAATTAATACTTAAATCATAATTTCATTAAAAAAGAATTTTTTAAAATAATCAAAAAACAATTTGTCAAAATATCAGCGCTTTTTTATGATTATTTCTATAAGATTTTTTGAAAACTCATGGCTTTTTTACATGCAAAAACAGCCCTAGTGACTGGCGCCTCTGGGGGCATTGGGGAAGCCTTATCCAAAGAATTGCTGGCCCGAGGCATGAAAGTTGTGGGGATTGCACGCAGCAAAGAAAAACTTGACCAGATTGCCAAGGAATGTGGGCCCCATTTTATTCCGATGGTTTGCGATGCCGCTTGCAATAAGGCGGTTGAAAATCTTTTCTTTTTGTTATCAGAACAGAATTGATCTATTGATGTCTTTTTTCTGAATGCGGGAATCGCCGGAGATCGGGCCGTAGAAGATGGTGGTTTTAATTTGGCAAAACATCATGAGATTATGAAGGTTAATTATTTTGGGGTTCTGAATTTTGTTCATCACTGGATGAAAAATGACGGCAACAGGGCAGCAATAGCGCCTGTGCACTTTATCGTTACAAGTTCTGTGAACGTGTTATGGGCACCCCCTGGTGGTTCAGCCTACAGAGCCAGCAAAGCGGCTATTTCTAAAGCTTTTGAAGGGCTATCGGCCAGTCTTTATAAACGTGCCCAGTTTTCATCCATTTATTGCGGTCCAGGTCTTACAAAGGGGCTGAAAGGTTCCCTTCCATTGAGATGGCCTACTGCAAAAATGGCAAAATATTTGGCAGATTTTGCTGAAGGAAAGAAAAAAAGAAAATATCCCTCGGTATTTTATTATTTTGTGTGTCATCTATTAAAGCGTCTTCCTTATGGTTGGATATCAAAATGGTTTGGCCCTAGGTAAGGTATCCCAAGTAAAATATCCTTGGTAAAATAAAAGGTAAGACGGGAAGTGTTATTTTAAGGGCAGCATTTAGAAAAAAATCTAAGAAGATGGAAGCTAAAAACCAGTAACAGCCTCTTGATAGGTTTCTTGAAATATGCCCTTCATAACGCATCCTCTGCGACATTCTATTCCTCTCTCTGGCTCTGTTCTTGAGGCTTACGCTCCTCTCTCTGGCTCTGTTCTTGAGGCTTGCGCATTTTCAGTACATAAATCAAAACTGCCCCAAAAGCAAAAAATAAGCCCAGGTACACCGGCAGCGGGATCCCCAGAATAGACATTGTAACTTTGTTACAAGGAGCATGGGGCGTGTTTAAAAAGGTAGACAACTTTTCTTGTAAACTACTTCCCATCACCGGGGCCACCTGACAAAAAGCAGGAACAGGCAGTACACCAAACTGTATAAGACTGTGATACAAACTAACTAATGCCCCCGCTTTCCATAAAGCCGCATGCCCTGTCGTCACCAACCTACTGCGCGTCGATGCCATTAGCAACGCTACCACTCCGCAAACAGCCAACAAAATGCGTTCTATCTGACATAAAACACATCCCGAAGTCCCAAAGTAGTGCTCTAGAATGTACCCCAGCCCCGAAGCTGCTAAAGACGTCCCTCCCAAAACTCGGATTAAAAAATTTTTACTATGTTCTGCCATATTGTTTAAGATTTGCATTGGTTTCCTCCCTTTTGTAATAATCTAACCAACAGACCTAGTATAAGAAAAACAACACCAATTTGAACCCCTTTTTGAATTAAAGGAAAATTTACCATTTGCAAGCTGGCATGGTACAGACCCACCGGCCATCCTAAATTCCACAAAATCCAGCGACTGAACTTGACCCATTTATAAGGTGACTTAATCTGAAGTAACGTGATCAGACCATACGCTATCAATAACCCATTTTCAACAATGCACCAGGGACAGAAAAGAAAGCACATGTTGTTGGTCATAAAAATCCCGGTACTCACAGCAGCAAGTCCTTGTATAGCCAACCCCCAAGAAGAATTTAAAAAATTTGTTACCCGAATTTTATACTGTTTATATGTCAAATTTTATACCACAAAGCGTTTCATACTGTGAAAAAGAAAAGCAACAGAGGCCACAAAAACCACCCAAGTCATCGCAGCAAACGCCCCATGATTCTTAGCCTGATGAGTTATTTCAAAAAGATTGTAGTGATACATGATCAGAGCCCTAGCAAAAAGTCTATAAAAAACAATGGTAAAGATAATAACATGGACAAAAAATAACCCATAACTTATATAAGTGACTGCTTCGATAGACAATATAAACTTATCTTCCAATGGTTCTAATAGGGCTATTAAATCAGATGTTGGCGATTCCAAAGCTTTAATCCAACGAAACAACCCGTACCCACTGCCTGCAAAAATCAGCATTCTTACAATCACTCTGCGGGCAAACTGAATTTTTTCAGTAGCAGTCAACTCTGCAATGCTGTCTGCCCCTAAACGACACCGAATCCAGGTTACAATAAAACCAACCAAAGCACCTAAGGCAGGGGCAGCTAATGCAAAATCGATCCAACTATGAGTGCCTCCGCTGCTACCATCTGGATGGTTCCACTTTGAAATCCACTCTTTTTTCCAAAGAGGTTCTGCACCAAAATAGATTAAACCTAACAACAGCCCTACAGCCATTCCACCGGCCACGTATTCTTTTTTAAACACGCCTTTGATTGCATTCCAAAAAGGTTCTTTATCCTGACAGATAGGTACAAAAGGAAAGAATTTTTGAATCAACAACACCCAAACTACAACTGCACCTACCGCAAACGGGGTTACACCTGCTGCTACGGGCAATTTTGGAAAGATTTTTTGTGTTAAAACAAACGATATAACGCCTATAACCGCCATCCCAACCGCCGGTAGTATGACACCCAAACACGACATCCAGAAAAAGCTTTGCGCTTTTAAACTTTCTTTGAAAGAGGCAAAACTTTTATAAAAGACCAGCGTAACGGTTGCTACAGCACCACCCAGAAACATCAAAATAGGATGCCCCCACATGCTTTCTATATTTTTAAAATTAAATTGTTTCATCAAAACCGTATAATGGGAAAGCATCAAAAATAAAGCTCCCCAAAAAAAGCCCGCGCTCCACACCATCAGACTTTTAAAACCAAAGCGATCGGCCCACAGAGCTCCTAATAGATTTCCCGTTATCAAGATCAAAAGCACAAGCACAGTCCGCCCAGGGGTAAGCCCTGTAATACTCATCAAGCCAAACGGCAAAAAGAACGATAGGGCTGATCTAGATATATTACTTATATTATTTTTCTGCGTCATGGATCAATCTAAAATGATATCTATAATATTTAAAGCATAATTTTGTTAAAAAAAGAAGTCTCCTTAAAATGAAAAAAGTTTTTTTTCTAATAATTCAAAAACATCTTGTCAAAATCTCAACGTTTTTTTATAATCTGAGGTGTCTTTTTTTTGATATTCTATGAAGCCTTTTTTGTATCTGATTTTTTCACTTGTATGCAGCGCTTGGATCATAGGTGCCCAGTCTGAAAAAACTGTCTGCGACATCAGTTATAAAGGGTTTGGTGATTTAGCTGTAGAGTTGTTTAAAATCGTACAAAAACACTATGTTGATGATATCAGTCCTGAAAAATGGTCTGAAGCCATTGCAGCAGGGGTTGATGGCTTTTTAAATGCCTTAGACCGTCACTCCGGCTACTGTGATAAAGATTCTTTAGAAAACATGATGAAAGGCGAATTCGGGGGATTAGGGGCAGAAATCAGCAATGCAGATAAAAAAAATGAATTTAAAGTGATTGCGGTCTTTCCCAATGGACCTTCCGGAAAAGCTGGCCTAAAAAAAGGAGATGTATTATTAGAAGTAGACGATATTAGAATCAAGGGACTGAGCCTTAATAAATTGATCCAAAAAACTCGGGGCAAAGTGGGCAGCACCGTTAAGCTGCGGGTCAAACGAAAAGGAGTTGAAAAGCCTTTAGACATCACTATTGTACGGGAAAAAATTATCATCAAATCCGTAGAATGGGAAATCAAAGATAAAACCATGGGCTACATTCGTATTTTAACTTTTGACGAAAAAACCTTCAAAGGTGTCAAAGAAGCTTTAGAGCAATTACGAAGTTTAGCTTCCAAAAAAGAACTTTTTTTACAAGGTATCGTCTTAGATCTTCGTGGAAATGCCGGAGGTATCATGGATGAAGCTATTTCGATTGCCAGTTTATTCATTCCAAAAGGCGATATTCTGTTGGTAAAAGGAGACAAAATTGGAAAGCAGCATTACGCAGCCAGGACTGAAGAATACATGATGAACGATAAAAATTTACAAGTCCCTTGCGTGGTTTTGATAGATGGAGGCACGGCTTCTGCCGCAGAAATACTGGCTGGAGCCTTACAAGAACATAAGGCAGCCGTTTTGATCGGAGAGCCCACCTTTGGAAAGGGATCGGTGCAACAAATTTATCCTTTGGGCAATGGCGCCATCAAACTTACAATTTCCAGGTACTACACACCTCAAGGTAAGCCCGTTCAAAGTGTAGGCATCTTTCCAGATGTAGAAGTCCGTCAAGTGGAAAAAATTATAGAAAAGCCCAAAGAAGGCAGCTCTGCACGGGAAAAAGATCTTAGTGGCGTTCTAGAAACTCGGGATATGGAAGGGAACACAGTTTTAACAGAACCCCTCCACTCTTCTGATACTGGAACGCAAGAAGAAATTAAGGATTATCAATTAAAACAAGCCTTAAATTATGCAAAATTTTTATTCCTTCATAGCCGTCCAACGTCCTCTGGGCAGTTTTAGAGGACTCTTTTAAGAAAAAATGATCAAATTTGTTCCCACATTCTTTACGGCACTTCGAGTGTTTCTGACGCCTTTTATCGGCTATGGTATCGCCACCGCTAACCCCAAAAAGATTTTATGGTTTGAAGCCATCATGTTTTTTATGGCTTGCTTGACAGACTTTTTGGATGGATGGTTGGCGCAGTTTATGAATAGTCGCTCAAGACTAGGGGCTATGTTGGACCCTGTGGCAGACAAGATCTTACTTTTCCTTACAAGCTTTTCCCTGGCTTATGCAGGAAAACTAGACATCTTAGCATTTATCGCCTTGTTTATTGTTATTTTTCGCGACCTTTTGGTCATGGGGCTTCGCAGTTTTGGGGGGCATCACGTATTACCTGTCGTCCCTTTGGCTAAGTTAAAAACCATGCTTTATATGGCCGCGTTGTTTTTTTATACCTTAGGTCTGAAAGATTTTTATTTCCCTTTCGTTCTTCTGGCTTTGAGCTGCTTTTTAAGTCTTTGGAGCGGTGTGGGGTACGTTGTCGCTTTTCTTATTTCTCTAAAAAAGCTTTACTCGGAAAATACGCTTTAACGAGACTTATCCATAACAGGATGCTCTTTTTTTTTTGAAAAAGAACGGTCAATTCAGGTAAAATTCTTATTGATTATCCTTTTTATTAATATTTTGTTTGCATCTTAAAATTGAATTTGTTAGCCTGTCCCAGAAGATTTTGCCGCTCAGGAGTTCATCATGAATTATCGTCCTTTAGTTGTCATTCCCTGCAGGATGGGGGCCACCCGCCTTCCTGGAAAACCCCTGGCAGATATTGCCGGCCGTCCTATGATTTGGCATGTATGGCACCAACTGTCTACACTTTCAGGTATTGACCTCATTGTCGCTTGTGACGATCAGCGCATCATAGATGCCCTCCCTCCTCAAGCAACCTGTGTGTTAACAACAGAATGTCATGCAGGCACTGACCGTGTAGCCCAAGCCGTAGCCTTATTTGATCCCGATAAAAAACATGACGTGGTCATCAATGTTCAAGGCGACATGCCTTTGCTGTACGCTCCGGCGGTTTTAATGCTGGCAAACCTGTTTAAAAATCCTGCCATTCAAATGGGCACGATTCTTGCCCCTTTGGTGGACGGGGAATTAGAACTAAAAAGTGTGGTCAAAGCAGAATGTTCGCAGCGTGATGGTGCTTTTTTCTGTCATGACTTTTGGCGCCAACCTCAAGACTTTCCCGCCGATCATCAACTGTTCCATCATATCGGAATTTATGGTTTCCGCCGAGAATTGCTGGATCAATACGTGACATGGCCAGCAGCAGAACGAGAAAAAGAACGGTCACTAGAACAATTACGCGCCCTGGACAAAGGTGTCGAAATTTGGGGCGTTTTTGTAGAAGATGGCAGTTTTTTAAGCGTCGACACTCCTGCAGACTTGACCCTGGCCAATCATCGGGTATCACCTCTTCGTCAGGCTCTTTAGGTTTTCTAATAAGTCAGCCCAAAGTGTTTAAAAATCTTTAATTAAAAATTTTTTTCAAATTCTTTGGGCTTGAAATCTCCACTCTTTTTAAGCGGCTTTTTTACTTTATTTCTGGATATTTTTCAGGCTGAGAGTTATAGTGCTGAAAGCGAGGATGATCCTCTGAAACCTCCACATACTCCCCGTAAATTCCCGCTTCATAACCTCCTTTTTCTACCCTTTTTTCCTCTGCCAACTTCAAAATATCGGCAAGATCCATGTTGTAAATCAACGCCATCGCTCTGATAGCTTCTATAACGTCTGCCAGCTCTTCAACGGAATGCTCTTGACTGGAAGCTTCAACCGCCTCTCGAGCTTCTTCCAGAAGTTTGTCTTTCAACCTCTTAATATATTCTTCCCGCTCTAGTACACGCTCGCGAACTTCCATACCACTTTGGCGCATGTTTGCAGCTGCGTTGGCGCGCAATAATTTATCCAGTTGAAAACGATGTATTTTGTTCATTTGTTAACCTCTATAGTGCTTTATTGTCCTTTTATGATCATACTCTTTTTCTCTTTAAATAACGATAATTTATTAAAATTAAAAAAATAAATATCCATAAAAAATCCTGCAGAAGTACACGTCTAAAAAGACCCAACAAAAACTATTTGCGATTCTTATTTACCTTGCCTGCCATGGGGGAGTGCCTTTTTAAGAGCTGTTTGTTAGACTAATCCAAAGGTCTCGGATTCTTGAGCTATTTATGGCATCGTATCAGTATATTACTACGTCTATTTCCTACTTAAATGGTTCAGCACATCTGGGGCACGCCTATGAGCTGATTGCGGCAGATGCTATGGCGCGCTTTTGGCGCTTGTGCGGCAAAAACGTCAAGTTTTTAACGGGAACTGATGAACACGGCAGCAAAGTCCAAAAAGCAGCTCAGGATCGTGGCATGCCCCCGATAAATCATGTAGATGAGCTTAGCCAAGAGTTTGTACGCTTAGGTCACATTTTGAACAGTACGGCCGATGACTTTATTCGTACCACTCAGCCCAGGCATATTCAAGCAGCCCAAGCCCTATGGCAAGAGCTGGAAGACCGAGGGCAAATTTATCTGGGGAATTACGCTGGCTGGTATTCGATTCGTGATGAAGCCTTTTATCATGAATCTGACCTGGTGGATGGCCTGGCCCCCACCGGTACTGCGGTGGAGTGGGTGGAAGAACCTTGCTATTTTTTCCGCCTTTCTCACTGGCAACAACCCCTGCTGGATTATTATCAAGCCCATCCCGATGCAATTCTGCCTAAAGAGCGCTTTAACGAGACCCTCAGTTTCATCAAGCAAGGCTTGGCAGATCTGGCCATTTCCAGAACTAAAATCACCTGGGGAGTCCCGGTTCCCGGTCATCCAGAACACGTTATGTATGTGTGGATCGATGCCCTTACAAATTATATTACAGCCCTTGGGTATCCAGATCGTCAGAATCAGGATTTTATAAACTACTGGCCCGAGTCTTTGCATTTAATAGGTAAAGATATACTAAGGTTTCACACAGTATTTTGGCCTGCCTTTTTAATGGCAGTAGGCATTCAACCCCCCAAACGCGTGTTTGCGCATGGCTGGTGGACCATACAAGGGCAAAAAATGTCTAAGTCTTTAGGAAATGGCGTCAGTCCTTTTGAGTTAGTTGAAAAATATGGCTCGGATGCAGTTCGTTATTTTCTAATGCGGGAAGTCCGTTTGGGCAGTGATGGCGATTTTTCCCATGAAGCCTTAATACGGCGCTATAATCAAGAACTGGCCAACACTTTTGGGAATTTAGCTCAGCGCGTCCTGGCTTTTATTGATCAATTTTTAAAAGGACAGTTGGATGGGCAGGACAACGTAGAAGATCCTGACGAAACGGTCTTGCGAACCTGGGGCCAAGTGACATTGCCTTTATTGACCCAACTGATGGAACGTCAGGATACTTATGGATATTTAGATCTGATTTTTTCTCAGTTACAAAGCGCCAACGCCTACATGGCTCGGTTAGCCCCCTGGGAGCTCCGCAAGCAAGGATCTGAGGCCAAGGATCGCATGATCACAGGCCTTAGGAGCTTGGTCATCTTTTTAAAAGATGCAGCTATCTTACTGAGTCCTTTCATTCCTAAAGCGGCTGAGCGCCTTTTACAAAGCTTAGGCACTGGCACAGCAGGGTTACAAGACCTAGGTCTCTTTATGTACAACCCTTCAAGCGCCCCTAGCCCTTTGTTTCAGAAACTAGAAGAACGGGCCTGATCAATGAAAAAAATTTTTTCAAAAGGCCCTTATTCGTCAACGTAAAAGAGTTTTAGCTTTTTTTAATGATCTTTTTTTCTGTTTTTTCCTGCAGTTGATTCACAGAATTTAGTGTATCTTGACAATTGCAAGCAAAAAGTTGTGACGCAAAAAGCGTTAACGATAAAAGAGTTGCAAAATATTTATTCATTTTTATTCCATTTTGTTTTTTGTTATTGTATATGTATTTTTTTTATTTTAAGTTAAATTGAATTGTCGACTTTTATGGTAAAAAAAATATTCTTAGCTATCACCTACAAAAACACTACAAACGCACCACGATTTAAATAAAAAAATATTTTTTTATAATAAAATAAATAAAAAAACAGATAAAATGACAAAATTTAAAAAACTAACTATTCAATTTATTGCAGTGCAAATCATCGCTTCTTCTTCTTGCCTCTATGCCAATGATTCTGACGCACTGTCACCCGCACAGCAAAAAGAAATTTTAAACATTTTGGGTAATATTCTTAAAAAAAAACCAGTCCACCCAATGGATGTTTCTAAAATGAAAGTAAAAGATGAACCGGCTAAAACAGCTGCGCCCTCTGAAAAATTTCAAAGAGAAGCCCAGACTTTGACCAATCTTGAAAATAAAAAAATTATAGAAGAAATGAATCAGTATGGGGGCCCAGAAGAATACGCGAAAATTATATCTTATACTGATGACGAATCAGATCCAGAATTTCAAAAAGCTCTGAAAGATTTAGAAAATGCTAAAAGATTATACAAAAAAGAATCTTCAGAACCTCAGAGCTTTAAGGCCAAAATTCCTGTAAAAAATTTCTGCTCTCCCTTAATGCAATCGATTAACAGCGGAGCATGTAATTTGTATTCTTTTTTAGGTGCCGCCTTGAATGTCGATCTTTTTAGAAAAAATCTTCAAAAACTAATTACCCAAGAAGATGCACACTACGTTTATATTAAATTTCCTTATCACGGACCGTCGAACGCCCCCCAGGCATTCAAAAAAACTTTTGATACTGTCTATAAAGTCTCTAAAGAAATTTATTCCTCTACCATCGGTGGCCTGCTCCCTTCTAATGATCCTTGGGTCCAGACCATTTCAAGAGCATTTTATGAGCACCTCAATGCACTAGGAGCCGCCTCCCCGGACGGATACGATTTGATTTATCCCATTCAAAACGGACAAAAAACAGAAAATCATGAGCTTTTCTTCGGAACAAAAGTAAACATATTAGAGATCAAGGGCCCGTGCATTATCAATGAGGGTACCCAAAACAATTCTGAAAAAGCCTCTAGCTGTCAGGAAGGACTTGTTTTGAAAAAAAATGGCGTTATAGAAATAAGGAAAATAGGAAGTATACAACGGTTAGATGGCACCAATAAAATTTTGATTGTACCATCTCAAGGGCACGCACGCACCCTTTACTATAACAAAGGATGGAAGTTTTTTGATAACCAAAGCAGTCAGCAAGGTAAGTGTGGCCTTCCTGTTGAAGACAGCAGAACTGCCCTAGATCACACCTACCAGGTACAAATAATCTCCCTTCCCCAATAAAATGACGTTATATACTCTCTTGGTCTATCCCAACAAAATAAAATCTTTTCTCATGGTCCTATCTTGCAAACAGATAGGGCCCAGGATAAGACCAAAAATGCACCCGTATCTTGGCAGGGGAAATTTTCTTTAAATTTAAAGGAAACTATTCTATAATGGGAAGCTTCAAAATTGTACCAAGTCCACGTGTTTGCAGGGCTGTCTCTTCTAACCATTCCTTTAGTTACCAGTCTATTGTTGTGGTTAAACCCACAAACAAAAAAAGATCGCCTAGCGTGGTGGAGCTGCCAATGCGCTTTTCTGTTGTGTGCCTGGAATATTTTTTTCATTCCCGGGCTCAAAGGGGCCGAATGCTTCGTTTTATATGGACTGTGGGCAGCACTGCTCTTCTTTCCTTTCCGTTTTCAGGCGCTATTATCCACAGAATTTTTTTTTCTTTTTATCACCAGTCTTTTTGTTCTTGCTTGCACTCCACTTCAATTGGTAGGAGCTGTCAGTGCGTTATGTCTATTTATAATTTTTGCCAGAAAAATTCAAGCTACTCGTCGATTGAGTGCTGCCACCTTTAGTGCCACAGGCGTAGTTTTCTATTTTTTACTATACGAACAACTTTTACCTCAATTTTTTTTCTTTCAAGGTATATTTCAAGATGGCTTAGAAAATTTTTTAAAGATCAGCACATGGATTATAGGAACATTTTTTTTTCTTCCTTGTTATCCGGCAACGTCTTTTTGGGTTCCTTTTTTCTTTTCCAACACAACTTATTTAAAAGACGCAGGCATTATCGCTTTATGGCTGATCTCTTGTTGTCTTCAGCAAAGCCCTTGGGCACTGCAACCACAAGATGCCAGTTTTTCGCTGATCATTCAACTTTGGGTATTGACCAACTTCATCAAAGGCTTAGCCAGCCCTTTACACAGTTGGCAAGAAGCGCATATCAATTTTCTGTATTTAACAGGGGGGGGAATGTTACCCCTGATTTTTTCTTCTAGTCCTTGGTTAACACTGGCTTTGCTGAATACCGCCTTGTTAGGATACTTGCTTTCGGTCTTTGGGCAACAAAAAAATGCAAAATTCTTCCTTTTGATTTCTGAAAAAATGCTCTTTAAAGTACTCTTTAATATTTTGTTAGGAATAAATTGCATTATATTTTCCCAAAACGCTCATCATTTCAATCCAGCCCTTTACTCTCCGTTGGCAGGCTTAAGAGTTGTCCTTTTGTTTGGTCAATACATCCGCTTTATATTACAAACAAACATTTTATATCAACGGATAACTCCGCATAAAAAAACACTTTTATTGGAATTTTTTCTTATTTTAAGTGTGCTCGTATGCATCAGCACCAATATTGGTGTCTTTTTCTGGATACATTAAAAATGAAGCAAGACCTACAAGCGACTACAACCAATTATGCCAAAGGCGTTTGCGCTGAACAATTGGCTTTAGAATTCTTCCAGAAAAAGGGATTTATCTGCCTGCAGCGACGATTTAAAACGTCGGTAGGAGAGATCGATCTGGTAATGGCTGAAAAAGAACTCTTGGTGTTTGTCGAAGTCAAATATCGAAAAGTTTTTTCTAAAGGGCTTCATGCGTTGCAACCTGAACAAGCGAAGCGTTTGTGGGCCTGCGCAGAAGTATTTTTGGGCCAAAACCCTGGTTCCTGGCAACACATCCGTTTTGATTTGATTGCGGTAAACAGCAAAAAAGAACTCTTCCACCTGCCCTCTGTTATTTTAAATTAGAATTTTTTTAAGAAATATAGGGACAGACCATATTGAAAATATTTTTTTTTTCACTTAAAATTCTTGAGGTATCTTTGATAGAAACAAAATTTTTACTTCTGAAAAGCTAAAAGAAACTTGGTTGTTTTTAAAGCGGTGGTGTGTCAATCCTCGACAGTTAGGGGCCATACTACCCAGCTCTAAAGCATTAGCCAAGGCTATGGCAGAATGTGCCTTAGAAGGACGGTCTCCGGATGAATGGATTGTAGAGCTGGGGGCGGGAACGGGACGATTTACGCAAGCTTTGATTGAAGCGGGTATTCCCGAGGAGCGTTTACTGTGCATAGAGATTGATCCTTTTTTGGCGGAATACTTACAAGAAAAATTTCCAAAGGCCTGCGTGCTAACCGGTAATGCTTGTTATTTGGAAGAGTTGATGGAAAAGCATTCTGGAAAAAACATCCGAACCATCATTTCAGGATTACCGATGCTGAATTTTCCAGCTGTTGTTCAACAAAAAATCCTGCGTGGGTGTTTTCATATTTTAAAGGAAGAAGGACAGTTTTTGCAATTCAGCTACAGCCCCTTTGCTTCTTTAAGTACCTCCCGCTTTCCCCTTCAAAAAAGACATCGTAAAATGATCTTACTAAACTTTCCCCCTGCTTCTATTTGGTCTTATACCCAAAAGGAAGACTTTTTTGAATGAATTCCTGTGTTGAAGAGGGATATTTAGAGGTTTACCTAATCAACCTACAAGAATCTTCTGAGCGGCTTCAAAAAATGAGTTCTTTGTTGCAACAAGCAGAGCTCCCTTTCACCAGACTTCAGGCCATCGATGGGGTCAGCTTTTTGGATGCAGACTTGCGGCATCATGTGGATGAAAGCTTTTACAAAAAATTTTATCGCGGAAAATTTCCTGGTAAAGGGACCGTGGGCTGTTACCTCAGCCACTGTAAGGCATGGCAACAGGTGGTGCAACACAACGATTCAGTTGCATTAATTTTAGAAGATGATGTGTTTTTTAACCCCCAGGAATTTAAGAGTGGATTAAAGAAAGCACTTTCTGTTTCCAAAAATTGGGATATCTGCAGTTTTGCTTTGCGTAACAGCGGCTGTCCTATCAAGTTAAAACCTTTAGACAAAAACCAATTTTTGTGTTTATACCTTCAAGAAGTCTATTGCGCAGGCGCATACTTGATCAACCAAGCGGCTGCTCAAGCGTTGTTACGTCACGCTCACCCCATGCGCATGCAGGTAGATGATTATTACACTCAAACTTGGCGTTGGGGTTTGCGCTTTACAGGAATAGAACCTCGCCTGGCTTGGCACGAAGATGACGGGATCTCAGAGATTAAAAAAAGAGGCGGACGTCAAAATCATCTGCGAAAAGTTTTATGGCCCGTAAAAGTCTTTTATGTACTGCGCAGCGGCTTAATGCGACACTTTTACAATATCGTGCGCTTAGGATACAACCTTTGGCATAAAATAAAAATCAGCTTTTTTAACAGGTAATAGATTTCTTTAGGTCTTGTTTTTATAAAATTTTTAAAAAATAAAGGAAGCCCAAAGAAAAATATCTCTGCCTTCCTTCTGCTTATTTTAATGCTTACTTAACTTCAATCGTTGAGTCACGATGAAAAGTTTTTTTAATTTTGTAACTTTTTTTATCTTTATTTTTATTCGACGGTCCACTTAAAACAGTAATTTTTGTTTCTAGATTATCTTTTGAAAATTTAGGTTGATAAAAAGACTCAAAAGATTTTTCAAAATCAATTTTGCAACCTAATAAATTGTACATATTTAACCATATTAAATTATTATAGCACTCTTCTTGTTTTTCTTGGGAAAGTGTTGAAATTTTTGATTTAAAACCAGCGTAAGACTCATATTCACCCCAATCTAAAATTTTACCCCTCCAATCTCCTACACTTCCATCTTCCCGAAGATCTTCGGTAATTCCAGAACATGTCATGAGGTCTTTTGAGATAGCTTTTTTTTCATCATCAAGAGTATATTTTAAAAAACCAACGACATTATGCCCTAGTAAACCATCTAGACCATCCAACACAAGCCAAATGACTTTCTTACTAGGGTGTGAAGTTAGAAGATTATTTATCTCAGAGCATATATCATCTATAGGAAGATACATGTCTTCAATGTGTCTTACTGTATTCATTAAAGTCTTAACTTCTTCAACCCTGCTGTTAAGTTGTACAATAATTTTTTTAGATTTATCTGAGATTTCACTTTCATTTTCTGCGAAAAAATGCCATTCTTTTTTTTGATCCGGTGCCATCGCCCGATCCCAGTAGCGCACAGTGTAAATCACACGATCATCTTTTACAGGCTTTTTAGCTGCATACACCGGACCTATTAAGGCGCTTAACAAGAATGCAACATATTTTATTTGATTGAACATAATTGAATTAAAATATAAGATACTCCCCATTATACAAAAAAATAAGATCAATAATTTTTAATACTTTTTTTTAATTAAAAGTTAAACACTTTTTTCAATACTTTGTCACTCAATAAAATCTGAACAATTTTTTTATTTTAAAGTTTTAAAAACGCTTTAACTAAAACTAACTGAACATCACAAATTTTTCTTCATACATGATAAATATCAAAATCTCCCATCAAAAACCAACCCTTTGACAGTGTACCTGCCTTTGCTTGTCATTCTCTGCTTCCTCTAGGTTGATTGCGATATAAGCCGCAGGGCGCAAAGAACCTAAAAAGCAAGGCCATTCAATCAAACAAAAATCATTTTTCAAACATTCCGGTATATTTAACTCATGCAACCTGGAAGGTGTGTCTTTTAAACGGTACAGGTCCATATGCCACAGCCGCCCTTTAATGCCGTCATAAGGAATCATTAAAGGAAAAGTTGGGCTGGGTACTGTTAAAACTTGTCCCATAAACTCCCAGACCACAAAGCGGGCTAAGGTACTCTTGCCTGCCCCTACCTCACCAGACAACAAAATAGGAAGGCCTGGGCGTAGTTCCAAAGCTAGTTCTGCAGCAAAAGCACCGACATTCTCTAAAGAAAGAATCTGGTGCGCATTCATTACTTTTCAGGAACTATGTTGGTAGGAGGTAAAGATACCGGAGGAGTACTGGCAGACTGAATAGGCCCGGGTTTATTTTTGGCGCGGATCAAAGCTTCATCACGAATCAAAATTGCAATTAACACACAATCCGCCATAAAGAAAAACGCCGTCACTGCTGTAATACGCGTCAAAAGACTGTTTCCTGTTCTGGGTACAAAGGACTTAATCGACTCAGAGCTTACATTTTCCCCTTTTTGGAAGAGAATAACCCCGATTAAAATTAAAGTCACAACAATGTGGAAAGCAAGAAGCAAAAGACGCATCAAACTGCAGGCAAAAAACTCCCTACTATTCTGGCGCAAAAACACTTTTTTGTAAAGTTAAAACTCTTATGCTATCATCATTTGACTTATTGAAAAAAAATCTACTGTATTTTCCTTATTCTACTGTACTTAGGCTAAAAAGCTGAAATCTAGGAAAATGTACACAAAATTATTTTTAACCTCGTACTCTCACTCCCAGTATGCGATCTGCCCCGGGGGCAACAATTAATGTTAAAATAGAGACAACTCCTCTTGCAGATTTAGAAAAGATTTGGTATCATGGCCCCTAGGCCCGCTTGGCGAAACGGTAGACGCAGCAGACTTAAAATCTGCCGATTTTTAATCATGCCAGTTCAAGTCTGGCAGCGGGCATTTAAGTAGGTGATTGATTTGGAGCAGCATTTAAAAGAAAGCTTATCACTGTCTGCCTGGAAAAGGCGTAACGAGCGGCCTTTGGTTCGTCTTGAAAATATATCCAAGTATTATGGATCAGTAATGGCGCTTCATAACATCAATTTAGAAATCCACAAACAAGAATTTTTTTCTCTGCTGGGAGGATCTGGTTGTGGAAAAACAACCTTATTGCGTCTTTTAGCAGGATTTGAAAAACCTTCCAGTGGACGTATTTTTATTGATGATGTCGATGTATCAAAAAGTCAGCTCTATGACCTTCCTGTCAATATGATGTTTCAGTCTTACGCTCTTTTTCCCCATATGACCGTCTTTAACAATATCGCTTTTGGGCTAAGACAAAGTAAAATGTCTTCTAAAAAAATTAAAGAGCGTGTTCAAGAAATGCTGGAACTGGTTCATCTGGAAGACTTTAGTCAACGCTATCCCGCACAACTTTCAGGAGGGCAAAAACAGCGCGTGGCATTAGCCCGCTCTTTGGCAGTCCAACCCAAGTTACTTTTGCTGGATGAACCCTTAGGGGCTTTGGATAAAAATCTTAGGGAACGCACTCAGTTCGAACTGGTAAACATTCAAGAACAGCTGGAGGTCACATTTGTGATGGTGACACATGACCAAGAAGAAGCCATGACTATGTCTTCTCGCATCGGAGTCATGGAAAAAGGCCAAATGCGTCAGCTGGGAACACCGGGTGAGATCTATGAATACCCTAACTCTTTATACGTTGCCCAATTCATCGGTAACGCCAATATTTTTAAGGGACACGTCACCCGCGAAGAGGCTGATTATATCTATGTTTATGCCTCGGAACTGGATCGGGAATTAGAAGTATCTTATTCCGCCAGTGTCCCCGTGGGGGCAGAAGTCCATGTCATGGTTCGTCCGGAAAAGATTATTTTATCCCAAGAGAATTCGGATAAAACTTTTAACATTGCTCAAGGAGTCGTCAAAGATATTGCCTATTTAGGCGACGTTTCCATCTACCACGTCAAAACATTTTCAGGAAAAAATATTATTGCCACCCGCCCTAACCTCACTCGCTTAGCCGAGCGCCCCATTACTTGGGAAGATGCGGTTTCTTTATCTTGGAGCCCTGAAAGCAACGTCATTTTAACGGGATAACATCTTACAAATCATAAAAACTTGCCCGAATTTTAAAAAAATATAAAGAAAATTTTTTGCATGCTTATGTTAAAACGTTGCCAAAGTATTGAGCTCATCTACTACTCAAACCAGAGAAAGTAAGGTATCTTGTGATTTGAGGTTATTAAGCAAAGAAAAAGAATGAGAAAAATTATATTTTTCATCGCACCCTCTCAAGATGGCTTTATCGCTGATAAAAGTGGCGATGTTGATTGGTTCCTCAACCCAAAAATGATACAGAACTAGAAGCAGTAGGTTACAAAAAGCTTTTATCCCGTATTGATAGCATTTTAATGGGAAACACAAGTTATAAACAAATTATAAGCTTTGGTAATTGGGCGTGGCCTGATAAACAAACTTATGTGTTCGCATCTCAAGCATTTGAGTCAGGAAAAACACATATTACAGCAACTCAAGATAGCCCTTTTGAAGTTATTTTGAAGATAAAAGCAAATCAATCTCAAAAAGACATATGGCTTCTGGGCGGAGCACGCTTGGCACAAAGTTTTGAAAAAAAAATTTAATTGACGAAGTTATTTTAACAATACCTCCTCAAAAACTTGGACAGGGTATTTCTTTGGGATTAAATTTTAATCATTTTGAATTCGTGAAAGACACGCTATTAATGGATGGCATGATTCAAAAATTTTATAAAAAAAGAGAATGCTAAAAGCGCGTTTTGGCAAAAACATCTTACCAACTTCTAAATTCTTATAAAGCTTTCTAGTGTTTGAAGACAGAGAGGGTATATATAAAAATACTACCTACCCGATACACGAACTGGAATTTTACAAGTACTACGAGATCTTAAAATAAAATACAAAAAACACCCAACGCTAGCTTAAAATGAATAAATTGCTAAAAAATACGAAGAGGTCTTTAAAACTGCTTGCACGCTAACCCCATTAAAAATGATAGCAACTAAATATTATTTCTTATAAACCGCTAAAAGTAATTACTACATACCTTTAACAATACGAGTATAAAAAAGCTCTTAACCAGCAGATGGTGGGCGATGACAGGATCGAACTGCCGGCCTTCTCGGTGTAAACGAGACACTCTACCGCTGAGTTAATCGCCCTTCTGATCGGGGCGAAAGGATTTGAACCTCCGACATTCTGCTCCCAAAGCAGACGCGCTACCAGGCTGCGCCACGCCCCGTACTCAAGTTTAATAATATAAGAACTGCTTTAGATTGTCAATGCCGCCCGCAAAGGAATCACATTTTATAAGTTACCAAATTTTTGGGATATAAAAAATATATTAAAAATTCTAACAGAAAGGAAAATGTACACGGCACTAATAACCATTCTAGAGCTGATTTCTATTAATGTGAAAGGATTTTCACAACAACTACCGACAAAAAACAAAGTATTTTTTGAAAAATTTTGTAGACTTACAATAAAGACGAACTCAATGAATTTCCGCTTAAAAAGCTTTATATAAAATATACAGTTTCTTTCCAAAATACAGAAGAAGAGCCAAAAAATCTACTGTTAAGTTACAAATGCTTGTCTCTTTTGATAGATACGCTGCCTTCCTTTCTGAGGATCAATTTATAATCTATAACACAGTAACGTAGAAAAAACTGGGTTCCCTAGAAAAAAGCACCCTAGCCCCTTATTTTATACAAGACGAATTTGTCATACACTTTACCCCATGAAAATCACGGTATTTTCAGAGCTTCAAAAGAACAATTTAGTTTTTTTGCGCCAAAAAGAGCACACTCATAAGAATTTTAAAGCACTCAATAGAAGCCTTCTCTAGGCAATCTATACCCATTAAGGGATATTAAAAAATTTTAAATAATTTTACACATTTATAGAAACTGGGTATGATCACAACTTAATTTTTTTATTAACTCTAACCCTTATCTCTTGAAAAAGGTGGTTCCTTATAATGCAGATAAAATGCGATGCACTTAGTAAAACACGATACAACACTCCCGTTTTACAAAGAAGACCCCTTCTTTCTAAAAAGAATACTTTTCTTAAATACTGTTTTGAACAAAAACTGAAACAAATCTTAAAAAAAGTATAGTTTACAGATTAAGTTAATTATAAGAATCTACTGATCAAAAATACTCATTTTGATTCACCAAAAAGTTGAGTTACGCTTTAACGAAGATAACAAAAAATACCAAACAGAAAATCCAATACTCATAAAAAATTCACTTCTAAGGAGCCGACTTTTTTAAGATAAGCAAATATTGCAACAATTTTTTCCACCTTGAAGTGAATAATTTTCAAAAAAAAAGCTCCCGAAGGAGCCCTTTTTTATCGAAAAATACTTAACGATAGTGAGAAAATGCCTTGTTAGCTTCTGCCATACGATGAACATCGGTACGCTTTTTTACTGCAGCTCCAACTCCCTCCACGGCATTTCGGATTTCTCCGGACAAACGCTCTACCATTGTTTTTTCGGGACGACCACGAGAAGCCGTGATCATCCAACGAATCGCCAATATCAAAGCTCGATGAGGAGAAACAGGAATAGGTACTTGATATGTGGCACCCCCAACGCGACGAGACCGAACTTCAACAGCAGGCTTCACGTTAGCTAATGCAGCGTGAAAAAGTTCTACTGGTTCTCGACCAAGCTTCGTAGACACAGATTCCAAGGAATCATAAAAAATAGAAGAAGCCACCAGCTTCTTTCCTTCCCACATCAGGTTATTAATAAATTTAGAAATAACTGCATCTCCATACCTGATATCTGGAGAAATAACCCGTTTTTCAGGGCGACGACGACGTGGCATAAACTACTCCTTTACTTTGGCTTTTTAACACCGTATTTAGAACGACCTCTGCGCCGATCTTTAACACCTTTTGTATCTAAAGCTCCTCTGACGACACGATAACCGACACCCGGCAAGTCCGCAGGAGCTCCTCCGCATACCAACACTACAGAGTGTTCCTGCAAGTTATGTCCTTCGCCTCCGATATATCCTGTAATCTCATACCCATTACACAAACGAATACGAGCCACTTTTCTTAAAGCGGAGTTTGGCTTCTTAGGTGTCTGAGTATAAACCCTCAGACAAATTCCTCGTTTCTGAGGAGCTGATTCCAACGCAGGAGCTTTCTTGCGCCTTGCCGGATCTTGGCGCGCTCCACGAACCAGTTGATTAATTGTTGGCATATCCTTAAACCTCTAACGCTTAGAAAATTGAAATTTACGACGAGCTTTCTTACGTCCTGGCTTTTTTCGCTCTACCTTACGGTCGTCACGGGTTAAAAGACCAAGTTGCTTAACGTTCCCTCGCAGGTCCCCTTCGCAGCGACACAAAGCCCGACTGATACCGTGACGCACAGCGCCAGCCTGTCCAGAAAGCCCACCACCTTTTACGGTACACTCCACACTATATTGCTGGGACCGGTCCATTTTTTCAAGGGGAAAAGATATGACCCCTCTTAGAGTTTCACCTACAAAGTAATCATCCAGCTTTTTTCCGTTAACTCGGATAGCTCCCGGACCTGGAAACAACCACACCCGTGCCACAGCAGTCTTACGACGACCTGTTGCATAAACACGTCCTCTGGAATCTTTATAATTCCGTTCTGGCTCTTGAGACTCTAACGCTGTCTTTACATCACGCAAAGATGATAACGTGTTTCCTTCCATTAACCTCTCCTTTTACTTTCAATAGGCAGGGAATTTTTTACATTCCAAGACCGTACATCCAAAACCTCAGGACTCTGAGCTTGATGCACGTGCTCTGCCCCTCCATAGATAAACAAACTTTTCATGCGCTGACGCCTCATGGGAGTATTGCGACCTAACATCCTTTCAACAGCTTTTTCAAAAACACGCTCAGGAAAGCGACCATCTAAAATTTGTCTTGCCGTACGAGATTTAATCCCTCCAGGATGTCCCGTATGCCAATAGTAAATCTTATCCTCTCTTTTATCGCCTGTAAGACGCACTTTCGCTGCATTAACGACAACCACACGGTCTCCTGCATCCAAGTGAGGTGTGAATGAAGGTTTGTGTTTTCCCTTCAAAATTTTAGCTACTAAACTAGCTACTCTCCCCAAAACAACGCCTTCAACGTCTACTACGTACCAACGTTTTTCTATATTCCCAGCTTTCAAGCTAAAGGTTTTCATTTTATAACCCTTAAACGAACTCCCTTATTTTTCCCTAACCTACAAAAAAAGTCAAGTCTTTCTACCACCTAAATTTTCTATACACTTTCCCTAAGACTATGTTATTATGGCCGAGGTGTTAATATCCTTACGTGGGCGTATATTGTCGCAGATGGTTAAATTGTGGGTAAAGTGTATTCAAAATATGCGCTTCCTTTGGGTATTTTGGCTTATTCTGGGTTCTCTTCAATCATTCATCTGGGCAGATGAACCTGCAACTGCAAAAAAAGAAGAAAGTAAAAAAACTCAACGTCTTTTGAAAGAAGTGCAAGAATTAAACAAAGGTCTTTCTAAAACACAGAAAAAACTAGAGGAACTCACAAAAAATCTTCAGAACTTATCCCCTCCTCCTGCCCCTACAAAGGCTTCTAATTTCTCGGATTCCTTTATGGAGCAAATCGAATCGTTAAGTCAGCATGTGAAATTGCGCATGCAAACATTTTTTAAGGGAGTGGAAAGATTATTTCAAGGGGTTTTCTTTTTAAAACTGAAGGAAGGGGCTCAAACTTATTTGATGGTGTTAGGGGCAACATTAGCCCTCTCAGCGTCTTTACTAGGGTTGTGCCGCCCTTGGATAGAGGTTCGTTTAGCAGCACTCTTAAAATCTCCTCACGCATCTTTGGCCACTTCTTTTCTTCGGATTACCGGGTTTTTAGTCATTCCAGGATTTTTATCCTACAACTTATCTCACCTCCTTTTATATTTAAAGAATCTTCTGATTGCCCAGCCCTTACCAGCCACTTATTGGCCCTTCATTCCTTTTTATTGTTATTCTTTATGGGCAGGATTTTGGGGTGTGCGGTGCATTTTTTTTCTATTAAGCGTCTTTCATTCTAATCTTTCATGGAAAAGCGACTTTTGGTTAAAAAACGTTTTCTTTTTATATTTTTTAAAACATATTTTGCTCGCAATCTTAGAATACACTTTTATTGACCCCTTTTCAAAAATGGCTTTGAGCGACTTTTTAGTCGCTCTGATAGGGATGAGTTTATGGCAAGGACTATCCGCACTGCAAAGGGCTTTCTTAGAAGCTGAAAAGCCCGTTTTGATGGTACGTTGGGTTAGACTATGCAAATGGTTAAGCTTAGGATTTTTCCTGTTGTGGTTCTTTTTTCAAACATCTTTCATGACTTTTTTTATTCCCACCGCCATCACAGGCTTTGGACTGATTATCATAGGCCCCTTACAGCATGTTTTTAAAAGACTATATATTGGATTGGTTTGGCAGTATCGCAAAAATTTCCTTCCGTTTCGTTGGGCCTTTAAATATAAAAATTGGATATATACTTTTGGTAAGCTGTGCGTCTATATTATTTTTTTTTCTATTTGGGGAGATTTTTTTCACCAATTCAGTGGGGAAAATATTGTAGTCACGATCAGCCGCTGGATGTTTACTGTGTTAACCAGTTGGTGGATTACCAAAAGTTTCAATTGTCTTTTAATTGGTACCAGTGCCTTTCTGCTCATAAGGGGGATGAATAAATTTTTAGAATACCTGATCGAAGAGCGCTATTCTTCAGATTCGGCTGAAAACAATTTCCTGTTTACCCGTCTAAAAACTATGTTGGCCATGATCCGAACTATTGTGACTATTCTAATAGGAGGCCCTGCTACTATTTTAATTATTTCTCAATTTATCCCAGACATGGGAAGTATAGCTGGATGGGTTACCGGTATCGGAGTCGCTGGTCTTGGAATCACATTTGGCGTTCAGTCCATTATTCGTGACTTTCTGACAGGATTTTTTATCATCTTTGAAAATAATCTAATGGTAGGCGATGAGGTAGAAGTAGACCAGCGTGCCGGAAAGGTAGAAGAAATTACCATGCGTACATTAAAAATTCGAAGCGATAACGGAACACTTTTTATCATTCCTTTCGGCAGCATTACAATTATTGGCAATAAAAATCGAACATTTTCTGCAGTTTTAATGAATATTTCGGTGCCTTACGACACAGATATTGAAAAAGTGCACCAAATTATTGAAAAATCATTTGCCCTGCTGAAAAAAAATACAGTAGCCGCCAGAAATATTGTTGGGGGCATGGAGTACCGAGGCGTTAACGAAGTGACCAGTTATTCTGTCATTTTGCAAGCAAAAATTAGAACAAAAGCCAACACTCAGGATATGGTGCGTCGCCAATTCAACAAGATCTTGAAACAACAGTTCGACGAAGCGGGTATCCGTGTTCCTGACGCTGCTTCCTTTGCCTCATCTTGCGCTCCTAGCTTAACCAATACCAAGCTTAGTTAAAGCTGCAACATAAATGACGCGTTGTTTTTAATCTATTGGCTTTTGGATCCTAAGGTAAGACAGATAAAAGCTTTACGGTCTTTGTATTAGGAAAATTTTTTATTTCGTCTTTCTTTTCCCAACTGAAACCAGGTACGGAATAATCTGGCATATTATTCCTTACTTCTACCTGGATCTCTTAAATAGTTATCAATTATCTTAAAAACATAGCCTTGCATATCCTTTCATTGTTTCTTCCAGCATTTATAATGTACTCCGGATCTTCTTTTCCTGCATCCTGTTCTCTTAATAAATCTATATCATCTTCTTTTTTATCACTATCTTCTAAATATTTTTTTTTAAAAGAGTATTTCCGGTACAATAATATTTGGTTTTGATATAATTTTCTAATAGCTTTTTTGATGAACTAAGCAACTAGCAATCTTATAAAAATCTAAAAAACTTGCGACTTTTATCCAGTCGCAAGTATAAAAATTTATATTTTATTTTATATAAAAGCAATATTAACTTAAAAATTAACCACAGTATTGCCTTATTTGTGGGCTACTGGAAGAGTCAATAAAAATTTTAGAAGCTCTATATCTTTGGGGTTAGAACTTTTTTGCAGAAACTCTATCAATCTTTGAATCAATATATCTGGTAAAACAGAATCCACTTTCTCAGCTAATTCTTTCGGATTTGTGTACCACCATTTTCCAAGAGCAATAAAATTCTTAATAACAGTTGCAGTTGCGCGCAAAGCTTTGTCACTGTAATCTTCTAAACTTATCCCTTTAAACCAGTCTAATCCCCAAGAGGCACTCTCGGTACTTTTTTTGTCTTTAGGTAATTCTGCCTGTGCGTTTTCTGAAGGCTTCACCTCAGACTTTACAGAAGATGGAAGAACTTTTTTGTCTCCTTCACTTGAAGAATTTTTAACCTCTTTTTCAGATGAATCTGATGCTCTAAGGTGAGACGCATTCACAGAGAGGCGTGCAAGTAAAGGATTGGCTTTTGCAGGCATCGCTATAAAATTATCCCATTCTGTACCTTTATTTTCAATTTCTTTCATATAATTGACTATCTTAACAAACATTTTGTTTTGATCATCTTCATTTTTACATGAAAACTGTTCTTTCTGGCCATCTAATCCTTCGTATTGAACAGAATACTCTCCTGTTCCTAAACGGCTCCAGATTAAGCCTACACCTTGCTTAACACCTTTAGGGGTCAAATATAAGGAATCTCCTACCCCCATATTTTCCATAATAGATCTTAAAACATTAAATGGATGTGTTACATTTTTCTTGCTATGCTCCCCCCAATAACTATATAATTTATCCCCGCTAGTATAGAGGTCCATATGGTAAGGTTGTATCTGTGCACCGGAAGCCTCTACATCAATAAGGCGATCTATATTATGAGCTTTAAAACAATTCACAAGTCCTGCCGCGTTCATTACTTTATAGGCTAGATCCTCTGCATTTTTGGCAGTTTGAATATCAAAATTAGGATCGTAAAAAAGAATAGGACCCCCATCTTTTTCTTGATAAACTCCCATAGCGTGACCGCCTCTATCCCCATACACTTCTATCGCTAACATACATTTATCCTGCCCCCCTAAAGCTTTTTGAAAGTTATTTTGTAGATCAATCAACGGCACTTTTTCGACCAACCGCCTTCTGAAAAGTCCAGAATCAGCCAGTAAGTCGTCGATATGCAAATCTTTCATGGCTCCTTTCCCTTGTTCACCCTCTATAAAAAAACCTTTCAAATGTTCGTTATATTGGCTACTCCTATCTCCATTTTGATAAGCTTGGGCTAATCGTATTCTTTGAAGCATTTGATCAATAACTTGATGTTCTTTTTTAGGCATGGTTTTATAATTTTTATCCCATTTCTTTAAAAAATCAATAAATTCAGTAAATTTTTTCTTAGAGTTTAAAATATCTTGTGTAAACCAAGTATAAACAAAACCAAAACATTCCCCGCCAGAAGAACCAAACGTTTCTGCAACATTCGTCTTAAAACGTTTCATTTGTTCGTATTGTTCTGTGCTTAAAGAATCACTGTAAAAATCAACTTCTCCATCGTTATCTTGATCCATATCCCCTATATATTGAGCCAGTTTTTTTAAAGTATCACCTTGCATATGATTTAAAATAGGGGCTGCTTTAACTAAATATTCTCTTTTTTTAGCTTGATTAATATCGTTCACTTTATTGTCTAACAATTCTACTGATTTGTTTTCTAATGCTTCTGCTGTTTCAAAAAATTGAATAAATAAAAACAAAAATAATATATTTTTTTTCATTTGGAGTAACGATTTTTTACTTTACAAATATAGTATTTGAAAATAATATATTTTAAGTAAATAAAAGTACTCCTTCTTGCAGTATTTAAAATTCCCCTCAGTAAAACTCCAACAACAGACCTGCTATTGTTTCATCAAGAGATTTACTTCTGACAAATCTTATTCTTTAAATCCACTGATCATTTGTGGATTCCTATAGAGTCCTGAGTGTACCAATAACCTCTGCCAGGACTCTCTGTAAAAGTCACCTAGATGAAATTAAATGTCTTTTTTATTTTTGATTATTTTCAATTTATTCATCTGATCTGTCAAATCAAAAACGTCTTCCGATATCTCTTTCTTTTGAAAGACTTCTTTATTTTTTGTCAAAGGATAAGCTGTCAAAGGCACAAGAGTTTCAGGATGGACCACGCTAACCCAACGATTTCCTTTCTGGAACTCAAAACAGATCTCTCCGGGTTTTTCACTGCGCAGCAACAGATAGTCAAAAGGTTTCAAAACGTCCCAAAAAACACCACTCTGTTCTTCTTGCTGTGTCTTTTCACTCGTAAATGTTACTTCTGAAAAATTTTGCAATAAATTACGTAAATATAAAACAAAATTTTCTTCTGGCGACCTTTCTGAATCAGGGATCAAGAACACTGTTAAAACATCTCTATTACCCAGCTTGTTCGCAAACTTTTTAAAAAGGGCATGCTCTTTAGTTAAACGACCCGAAGTTCCCAATTCCTTTAAAATTTCTGCTTCCTGATTTTGCAATGCATGCACACCTGCGTGATCTGAAAATTCCGCTTTCCAATTCATTCCCACGGGCTGAAACTCAGACCCGACCTGATACAAAGAAGCACAAGATGCAATCTGAGAGCAAAATTTTTCCCCGTACATAACCCCTTGTTTTCTTCAGGATAGTCCTCTTCTTTTTTAAAATATGCAGGCAAAAAATCCTCTATTCCAGGCAACTCACTGAACGCAGAAAACTCTGTCCTTGTGTCATCATAGTCAAATTCCTCTATTCTAAGAAGCGCCTTATTGTTTACTTTCTTTTTTGCACCTGGAGTTAATAAATCTTTTTTCAAAGTTTGTTGTTTAGAGTCAGCAGGAATTTGGTCACAACTACCCAACTTCAATACATCATTAAATATACATACAGCATACTTAGGAGCATTAAATTTTGTATCGATTATATCTTTTAACCTGTTACTAACAACACCGCTTTGTGCACATAAAATAAGTAATACTCCTTGTGCAGAATAAGAACCAGATTGTCCAACTTCATCAAACAAAGCTTCGCACTTTTTTTCATCTTCCAAAATCTTTTGGATATGACCAGATAGCGCTTCATTAATCACACTAAATTTTACAAGCAATGCTATAGTAGAAAACTCCTTTAAGGTTTCTTCAAAACAACTTATTATTTTCTTTTTAGAACAAAATAATTTTGATAAGTAACCATCAAGACATTCCGTAATTTGACAATAAAAATCAATATCCTTAAAGTCTAAGGCCTCTTTTAAGCGAGAACAGATAAAGCCATCTTCTAGAGCGATAAGTTGCTCTGCTAGAGGGAGAAATTGATCTTCTGAGGAAAGTTTTTCTTTTTTGACATGATGACGTATTTTTCGATCGAACGCTTGAACAATTGAAGAGAAAATAGCCTCTTTTTCACCCTTAAGATCATTTTTAACTAAAGCTGCACCCTTTGTATCTATTGAATCTTCTTCTAAAACATAATTGAGCCAAGCTGTTTGTGCCACATCATCTTTGATTCGAAAAGTACTTTCAAATAATTTCCAACGTAAATATTCAGATTCCAGACACATTGTCTGCAATTCCTTAGAGTAAACGAAATTGCCAACTAATGCCCTAGGAGAAGCGACTCTGATCAGACTTTTTAAAGACTCTAAACTATCCCCATTTCGTAGAGCCAATGAGAATAGTATGTCGTTCATCTTTTGAGTTTTTTCTTCAGACTTCAAATTTTTTGGATGAGCTTGCGTAGGTTCTGCCCAGCTCAAAAAGAATAAAAATAAAATTTTTCTAATCATTAAAAAAATATTAAAAATAACAATCTTATTCTACATAATTTTTTCAAAAAAAAATTGCAATTAACTAATAAGTAATAGAGAAAAAATTCTTCTGCCTTTTATGGCACCCAACGCAATGGAACGCGACCTTGAATTCCTGTGGGAAGCTCCCACACTGCTTTATCTAAATCAACTGCAACGCGTTCAGCGGGTAACTCTGGTCCCCATAAACAAACTGTATCTCCTGTCACAGCGCTGGGGGCAGGGCTTAGATCAATAGCCATTTGATCCATAGATATCCTGCCAATGACAGGACATTCGGCTCCATGCACCAAGACCACCGAATTTTCTCCTCGGCCTCGTCTAGGGTAGCCGTCCCCGTATCCTATGGAACAAATACCCACGGGCATATCACAAGAAGATATATACACTGCCCCATAACCCACCGAACTTCCTGCACGAATTTGGTAGACTGCAGAAAGGGATGTCTGTAAAGTCATCACAGGTCTAAATCCTTCTTGGCAAGCGCTCTTTCCTTCCACCGGATGCAAGCCATACAGCAGTAATCCGGGACGCACAACGTCAAAACACGCCTCGGGAAAATGCAAAATACCCCCCGAATTCAAAAGGCTTTTAAGCTCTTCTTTCCCATCGACGAAAGCAGAAAAACGCTCTATTTGTAAGCGATTCAAAGGATGTTCAACTTCATCCGAACATGCCAGATGAGACATCAGTCCATGTAAGTTCACTTTTTTGTTCTTTTTCAAAAGTTCATAATGACTTTGGGCATCTTCCATGCCAAAACCCAATCGATTCATCCCTGTATTTATTTTCATCCAACAGGATAAAGGGTTGGAAAGATCTTCTATCCATTGCAAATGGACCGGATGATGCACCACCACATGAATACCCAAAGACGCCGCCCAATTCATGGCGGAAGAACTGAGTACCCCTTGGATAAGAACAATTTTTTCAGCCTCAAATCCAGCGTCCACCAGACAAAGTGCTTCCTCTACACGGGCCACCCCAAAATACGCAACATAAGGGTCTAAAACAGTACAAGAACCCAAAAGTCCGTGACCATAAGCATTGGCCTTGACCATCGCCATGACCCGGGAAGGGCGTACCTTTTCCCGAAGAAGTTGGGCATTATGGCACAAGGCTTGTTTACTTAATAAAGCACCGAATGATTCTTCGTGTAACATTTCTAACAAAAAATAACTCTAACAGTCATTTTAGCAAAAAAAATCCGGTGCAAGCAGTTTTTTGTTGTTATTTTTTAATTTGAAAATATTCAATTTTTTATTGGTCTTTTTTTCAGGACAAATAAGCTTTTTCTGTAGCTAACCCTGTGTATAAAGAAGACATTTTATGCGCTGGGTATGACCTATATTTAAAAACTTCTGTTATTATTTTATCTTAAGTGGTTAACAAAAGTTTCAAATGATTGACATCGTAGATCAGCTACATCGTCAAAAAGCTTTAGATCCTTTTAGCAGTTTTTGGGTTACCGCTTCCGCAGGTTCGGGAAAAACGAAACTTCTTACAGATCGAATTTTGCGTCTGATGCTGCAAGGGGCTCGTCCCGGAAGTCTTTTGTGCCTAACTTTTACCAAAGCCGCCGCCGGGGAAATGTTTCAGCGATTAGAAAGCCGCCTGAGTTTTTTTTACAGTGCCCCACAGGAAGAGCTTTGTGCCGAATTACAAAACTGTCTGCAACGCAGCCCTTCCCCCGAAGATATTTCACTGGCCCGGGGATTGTTGTCTCAATTTTTAGATGAGGCCTTTCAAATTCAAACTCTTCACAGTTTTTGCCAGCGTTTTTTACAAAAATTTCCCCTAGAAGCCGGTCTCCCTGTGTCTTTCCAAATCTTAGACGAAGTCAAAGGACCCCGTTTGTGGCAAAAAGCCTATGATCAGGTCATGGATCAAGCCTATAAAGATATTGATTTAGAACATCTTTTACAAGAATTAGCCAAAGATTACACAGAAGACCAACTTCAATCAGAACTGTGGGATCTGTATTCTAGGTACGGCAGTGGACCGTGCCAAATAGACTTCCCTTTTTTCCCCGAAAAAGAATGGCCTTTAAGTCTTAGCCCAGAAAAAATCACTGCTATTACATCTCTTCCGTTAACAGTCACTCAAGCAAAAAAAATGGAAGGTCTACAAGCTCTTCGATTTTCTAAGGAGTATAATGATATCTTTTTAACCACCCAGGGAGCTTGTCGTAAAACTGTTCTTTCAGAAAAATTTCCCCAAGAAGAGTGGCTAAAAGAAGAACAATCTTGGGTACAGCGTTACAGCCTTTATGAAAACAATCGACACAAGGCCCAAAATGCTTGGCATTTGATTTCTTTGTTTGGTCAAATTCAAGAAAACTACACAGCCCTTAAAAAAGAAGAATACAGTTTGGATTTTAAAGATCTGATTTCCACCACTCTGCAGTTAATGAATGACCCGGCTAATATGGGCTGGATCCTGTATAAAATGGATCATCAAATCGACCATATTTTGATGGATGAAGCGCAAGACACCAGCGCCGAACAATGGGAATTGATTAAAGTCTTAGCAGAATCTTTGTGGTCTTCATCGCCTGTCAAAACTCTTTTTGTTGTAGCCGATCCCAAACAATCCATTTATGGCTTTCAAGGAGCCGACTTAGACGCCTTTTACAGCGCGCATTCCTTTTTAAAACAATGCGCCCAGCAGTGGGGCATCAACTTTCAAGATCTCACTCTGTCAGTTTCTTTTCGCACAACTTCTGTTTTACTGGACTTTTTCAACCAAGTCTTTCCTTCTTGCCCTTTGACACCCCAACCTTTTCCCCCACATTCCAGCGCCCTTCCGTTTCAAGGAGGGTACATTGAATATTGGCCTCCTGTGCCACAAAGCACGGAACACTCAGATGTACTCATGCCCCTTACAAAAGCGCAAGAAACCGCCAAAAACTGGGCTGAAATAATTGGCCAATGGCAGAAAAAACCTTTCTTCTTGGAAACAGAACAACGCCCTGTCATGTTACACGACATTATGATCTTGATCCCCAAGAGATGTGGTCTTTTCCAAGCTATTTTAGAGATTTTTGCTAAAGCAGGCTTGGGAGTCTGTGAAAAAAGTGCTCTGGCCTTGGAAAAAGATCCCGTTTTGGCAGATGTAATGACCTTGGTAGCTTTTATGTTAAATTCTAAAGACGATTGGTCTTTGGCAGGGGTTTTAAAAAGCCCTCTGGGGGGCAGTATCACGGAAGAAGAACTGTACGAACTGGCTTATAATCGAGGCTCGTGCGACCTTTTCCAGCGCCTTCAACAGCACCCCTCGCCCCGCTTTCAAGAAATTGTCCAGCAATTGCAACAATGGTACCGCGCTTTTCATGAACTATCCCCTTTTCAATGGATGTGCTATCTAATTTACGTCTGTCATATCCCTGGTCGGTACCAAGACTATCGAGACTGTTACGAAGCCTTTGAAGACTTACTAGCCCTTTTATTTACTTTTTCTGAAAAAGGATACCACTGGCAAGAGTTTCTTTCTCTGTGGCCCAGTTTCCGGGCTTCCAAAAAAGAAGGGTCGCCCCCAAAAGAGCGTATCCAACTTTTGACGATCCACGGGTCTAAAGGCCTGCAGGCCCCCGTCATCATTATCCCAGATCTAGAGGCCTTTTGCCCTGAAAAAGGTCTTTTTGTCCACCAAGGTGGACGTCCTCTGTTGAATCTTCCCCAAACTCCGGATTGGATTCATCCAGAACAAAAAGCTCTGCAAGCTTTTACCCAACAACAATGGATGGAATACAACCGTTTACTTTATGTGGCCATGACCCGGGCTCAGGAAAGACTTTATATGGGGGCCTTGCACGCCCCTGTCGAAGGGAGTTGGCACCAAAAAATTCTTCACACCATTTCTAGGGTGGGAAAAAAAATTGAAGTTCCCAAGAAAAATCAAGGGAAAGATAAGACGAAAAATCAGGGAAAAGACACAGAGCAAGATCAAACAATTCAAACCTATAGAATTGAAAAACCCCCTCTGGGGCTTCAGCCTTCCGACACTTTATCACCTGAGCCTAAAAACCTTTGGGCCCCCGGCATCCCGCTTGAAAAAGGCACTCACCCTTTAGATTTTTGCAAACCCCGATTTTCTTTTTCCTTAAATAAGGCTCAAGATTTAGGATTATGGATTCATGAAATCCTGGATAAATTGCCCGGAAGTCCCCTGGACCCCTTTCAAACCAGTGTTGAATTTTTATTAGGTAAAGGCTGCTCTTTAAAACAAGCTCAGTTCTGGGCCCGGCGATGCGCCCTATTGATCAGCGATGAAAAGTTTTCATTCTTGTTTGGCCCCAACAGCAGCTCGGAAGTCAGTGTGGCCTTTGAAAGTCCTTCAGGCCCCGAGATTCTGCGTATTGACCGCCTCATCCGACACCCTAGGCACATCGATATTCTGGACTTTAAAATTGACAAAATTTGTCCAGCTGATTGGTATCAGGTCCCCCTGGCCTACCAACAGCAGCTTTCCACTTACGCCCAAGCTATTCAAAGTATTTATCCCGAACATAAAATTAATCAAGGTATTGTTTGGGTGCGCCAGCCTTTGATTGTATGGAAAGCAAAAAACTGAAGAAAGACTTTTTATTTCCCAAAGCCTATCAAACTCTGGGATAGGCAAAAATCATCTGTTGAAAGCTGTTTATCAAATAGGACAATAAAAGATGTAACGACTGCTATCTTTGGGCGCTAGAAAATTCTTCTATTTTTTCGTTTACTTTCTTGGCAATATTTTTTCCATTTACATGACCATTGTCTAAAACTTTATAAGCAGCTCGGTAAACGTCATCAGAAACCAGTCCATACTTTCTATATCTTTTAGAATTGATCCTCTTAAGCCACCTTTTCACAATATTTTCGACTTTCTTCCTGAGCTTTCGATTGGTAAGATTTTCCAACGATTTTTTATATACGTCTACGACATCAAGCCCATCATGTTTGACTGCTTCTTTAAAAAAGTGTTTGTAAGGCTCTAAATAATGTGGAGAAGGATTTCCATTGTTTAATTGTTTGACAATATCATCAAAATGATTGTCATAACGACTATCGTATTTTTGACCTTTTAATGTGCAAAAACGCTGATTGCCTTTAATTTCGTATGCATCTCCATTTGGATATCGACACCCGAACTCCTCAACGCCATTTTTATCGTTTTTATCCGTCCATATTTCTACTCCTTTTTTTGATTCTTTTTTAAACGGTTCCTCAGAAAAATCTTTCAAAGGTTTCAAAGATTCTAAGTAAGGCTTTCCGTCGTTTAATCTGTTCACAATGGCATCAAAATTTTCATGATCACGATCGTTATAAGTGCACCCATCATATATACAAAAACGCCTTTTAGAGCTACCCCAAAATTTTTGTCCGTTGCCATAATCATACTGAAAATTTTTTCCATCATTCGTGTAGGACTTTTTAATGTTATCTTCTTCAACTTCAAGTGATTCAAATGATGCGTAATATTTCTTTGCTTCAACAAAACTACTTAAACAAATAAAACATGTAAATAAAAAAAATCTTTAACATTTTTCGTTTGTATATATAAAAATAAAAGCAGTTATATCATGAAAAGTCAAACGATCAGCATAAAAATTAAATCTCTTGAAAAAGAATCTTTAAGACGGTAGCTTTGAAGGGTCTTTCTTATTTTTTTCATGATGAAATTACCTCATTGGGGTGTGACTTTTTTAATCGCTGGGACTTGCATCGGCGGAGCTGTCATTGCGTTACCCATCACCCTTTCGCCTCTGGGATTGTTGTGGGGATGGGGGATGATGATTTTTATGGCGTTAATCGGCTATGGAACAGCTAAGATTGGGATTGCGCTTCAGCAGGATGCACCCGGATCCACCAATTTACCAACGTTAGCCCGTCAATATGGAAGCTTTAAGTTACAGATTCTAAGCCATCTTTACATTAAAGGATTATCTACCACCTTATTGGTTCTTTATACCACTGCGGGTGCTGAAGTTTTAAACCGTTTACTGCAGCATTTTTTAGCCTGGACTTTGCTGTCCGACAGTCAAATGATCTCCCTTTATTTCCTGATCACGCTAGCAATCTTGAACGCTCCCTTTAAAAAAGTCGATCTTATGAACCGCGTGCTTTTTACCATGATGATTCTTGGTTTTTTACTTCTGATTGCTGCTCTTCTTTCCCAGATTTCCTTTACAACTTTACCCCTGATGAACAACAACTTTTGCGGAGTAAAATCCTGGAGCTTAGCGATCCCTACAGCATTCACTTCTTTTGGGTTTCAATTGGCCCTGCACACAGCAGCCTTTCTTTGTCCCCAAGAAGCTGCTTTAAAAAGAAGTATTCTTTGGGGTTTGGTCATCAGTACCGCCGTCTATCTGTTATGGACTACGGGTGTTTTAGGGGCCTTGTTTGGCCACGCACCGGACTTTTATAACAATATGGCTGCGGGAAAAGCACCTATAGGACAGACCATCCAGCACCTCAGTGGGCTGGTTGGATGGCCTTTCTTCGCTTTTTTGGTCTGGGGAGTTTCTTTTTTGGCCATTTTTACCTCTAATATCGGCATCGGCCTGGCCTTCATTTACGGCACAGGAGGGCAAAAGAAAAATTTTAAACAAATTTGCTTTCAGTTGTTACCGATTTATGGTGCCTCTTTATTTTTTAAAAGCAGCATTCTTTCAATCTTAACCTTTGCAGGCATGATTTCTGCCATCGGGGCCATTGTTATTCCATGCCTTCTATTCCAAAAACGTTTTCCACAGCGTTGGCGGGGGTGGTTAGTCCTACTTTGGGGATGTGCGCTGTTGGTGTTTGCATCCGAATTAGTCTCCATATTTACAAACGAATTATTAAGTATTTGACCCCTTTCTTTTCCACCTTGTTCTTTTTATGATAAAAAAAGCCTCAACTGAAAGATTCTGTGATCCATATTCTAATCGTAGATGATGATGATCGCTTACGTGAGCTTCTAAAACGTTATTTAATGCAACAGGGCTTTGTCGTGTGTTGCGCAGGGACCTTGGCAGAAGCGAAGATCGCCCTTGGTCTTTTTCAAATCCAGGTTGTTTTATTAGATATTATGCTGCCAGAGCAAAAAGGCTGGGACCTATTCCAGGCAAAAGCAGACTTACCTCCCCTTCCTGCTGTTATTTTTATGAGTGCTTTGGGTCAACCCCAAGATCGCACCAAAGGATTGGCACTGGGAGCTCAAGACTATATTGTTAAACCGTTTGATCCCGAAGAACTGATTTTTCGCATCCAAAAAATCCTTAAACATATGCCTGGCCGGACCTTAACCTTCGGAAAACTAACCTTCCATCCCCAGAAGAGGCTTTTAAAACAAGGGCAAGACCCTATTCCTTTAACAGAACAAGAAACTAAATTACTGGCCTATTTCAGCCAACGATTGTACCAAGTCATTTCCCGACAAGAATTAGCCCGGCATGTCTTTCCCCAGGCCTCTAATATCCGAGTTGTAGATGTGCAGATCAGCAGGCTGAGAAAAAAGTTAGAACAAGATCCTGCAAACCCCCAATTCCTCATTTCTTCCCGCGCTCAGGGCTATATTTTAAAGGAATGATTTTTAAGGGTATCAATATGAACAAGAAAAACCGCCTTTCTTTTAAAAAAGCGGTTTAAAAATCACTAAATAACGATGAGTAGAATTATTCCCTTCTTTCTTCTATGCGATTTCTTGCAGATTGACTCTTTTTCCTTTCAAGAGCACCGACAATATTTTTGGCGTAGTTATTCAGTTCGCCGTCTTCATCCCTTCCCATATATACACCAAGCATGTTTTCTTTAAGATCGTTGCAAAACTTGGTTCGAGTCCTATGAGGTTCCTTAAAAAAATTGCAGGCTAACTCGGCGAGGCACACATCTATCTTAGCACCTTTTTTTTGAATTTTTTGTTCTTCAGAACTCTTTAGCGCATCGCCCAAATATTCATGTTCATTTATAAAAAAACTATAACTATCCTGGTTATGACAAGGAGTTATAACGACTCTAAGGTTCTTCGTTTTCTTAAAAGATTGAAAATTTGCGTTTCTAGCTTTCTCAAACATTAAAAAAATAGGCTGACTTTTGAAAGTCAACCATTGGCTCAAGTACTCGAAAGGATAAACGAGATTTTGGCCCGATAACGTAATTTTTCCCAATTTTTCAAAAGTAACAGTAGGATTGAAAATAAATTTTAAATGCTCTAATGAAGTGTCTCTAATACTTACCGTTTTCACAGTGTTATTTGTTAACTTAATTCCTTTTTGAAAAGGCTCAAATGTAGGACAAGTTAGATTACTACGACCACAATTCACACTAATTTCAGAGGCATTTTCCAAGTAAATCCTTTTCTCTATATTTTTCTCTATAACTTATTTTTATTTTAAAATTTTAGGGTCGCTTTTTCTACAAAATTACGTACTTCTGGACACTGAGTTTGAAAGAGCTCTGCATTACCCCCTTCCCAAAAAACGCGCCCTTCTTTTAAAAAGGCCACGCGATCTGCCAAAATCCGAGTACTGACCAAGTCATGAGTGATGATCATAGCGGTGGTTTTAAGCTCTTGAATAAGCTGCTTTAACAAATGGCTGATATGGTAAGATGACACAGGATCCAAACCCGAGGTTGGTTCATCCATAAACAGCAAATCCGGCTGATGAATAATGGCCCGGGCAATACTAGCACGACGTTTCATGCCTCCAGACAACTCCCACGGATAGCGCTCTCCTTGAGCACTGGTTAGCCCTACCATTTGCAACACAGAATCTACTTTGTTATTTGCTTCTGGATCTTTACCATACAAACGAAATCCCACATTTTCCGCCACCGTCAAATAATCAAAAAGACAACTTTCCTGAAATACAACGCCGATCTTGGAAAAGCGCTCCTGGCGCTCTTTAGGTGATTCTTGGCTGATATCAGCACCCATCACCACCACCGCACCCTGATCCAGATCCTCAAACCCTAAAAGACAGCGAAATAGAACCGTTTTACCTTCCCCCGAAGGTCCCAAAATGATCCAACTTTCCCCTTTTTTTGCACCAAACCCTAAACCATCCAAGACAATATTTTTCCCAAAGGCTTTGCGTAAACCTTGAGCTGAAACCAAAAAAGATTCTTTGCCAGATTTATTGTCTCTTGCTTGCATCGTTTTTAAAGTTTTACGTCCAACGTCGTTATTTTATCTTTTTTTAAGCTTAAAATCCATCTTCATTCTTTTTTACAGAGCTTTTCTTTAAGGCTTGATACGCTTTCATGGGCTCTGAGGCTGCAAACAGATAACTCCCAGATACCACGCCCTCTGCCCCAGATTGCTGAATCAGGCCCACGTTCCCGGGTTCAACGCCTCCATCCACCACAATGGTCAGATGGGGAAACTTTTTTTTAAGCCAGCTGGCTGTCACCAACGCTTGATCAGAAAAAGCTTGACCTGAAAATCCAGGAACCACGCCCATCACCAAAGCCACCGCACAACAATGCCACCACTGGTCTGGCCAGTTCTGGAAATCACTGCTTAGGTCCACTGCCATTCCTGCCTGTAGGCTTCGATTTTGAATGCCCTGAATAAGGCCCTGTGGGTCAGGGCAACAGTTTGGATGAAACGACAGGGTTTGAATGGGAAGATCCCAAAAAAGTGGCGCAACCTTCTGCGCATCTTGGACCATCAGATGCACATCAAACGGTTTTTGCGTTACACTTCGGGCCTTTTGAATGACCCCAGGTCCAAAGCTCATGTTGGGAACAAAATGCCCGTCCATAATATCCCAGTGAAATTGATCACAGGCAGTTTCAACGCGCTGGATCTCGGCCCCTAAAGATAATGGATGGGCTGAAAGCAATGAGGCACTAACAAACATGGGGCCTCTTATTTTCATACGTACCTTTCAAGAAGTCCGCCCGAATAAACTTAATAACTCCGCGAACAATACGATTTTGCCCCTGAGCCAAAAAAGCTTCTAAGCAAGAAAAAGGTAATAGACCCCATCCACCACAGCGCAAAGCATCGGAAAACTTCATTAAAAAACATAACCGCGTCACACCCAACCCGTACACAATCAAATATCCCAGTAAAAAAGATTGCAGTAAAGTTTTACGTCCAGGTTGGTGCCCTTGATTCCACCAGGACATTACAAAAGCCGCCACAATCCATCCCCAGGCATAACCTGCATAAGGCCCACTGAGCAAAAAAGGCCCTGCTTGAGTCCAAAACAATACCGGAAGTCCGTAAGCGCCTGCGGTCAACCACAGAAGAACCGAAACTCCCGCCCGTAGAGGGGGTAACGCCCGGCCGATCACGGAAATACAAAAAAGCTGTAACGTGCCGGAAATAGGCATCAAAGGAAAACCAATCCAAGACCCCAGAGATAAAAAGAGGGCCCCCAAAAAGATCTGAACAAAAGCCAGCTGTAAAATAGATATACACGAATAAAAAAACACTTCAATTTTAATCAACGGCAGACCCAAAGTCTAGATGAAAGCCTAAATAGTGTATTTTTAATAATTTTTTATTATTTTTGCATTATCATTAAATTAATAAATATGCATCACTAAGAATAAAAATGAAAAAGAACCTATTATTTTTTACACTTATCTTGTCTGGGTTAAGCACACATGTTTTTGCTGGAAAATCTACTTACAAAGAAGGACCACTTGAAATCCAAACACTTGAAGAGATGCTAAAAAAGATTAAAAATCCTGAGTTAAAACGTGAGGTAGAAGAACTGAGAGCAAAATACGAAGATAATCTTGCAAAAAAAAGAGGCCCAAACAGTTACATGGAAGCTAAAAAACCTTCTTCTTACAAGGCCCCTGAACCAGAGCGTGAAACTTCAGAAGACAGACTAAACAAAATAGAAAGCTCTGAGCTACAAAGCCAAGTAAAAGAATTGAGAGCAGGATATGAGCGCAGTGAAAAAGTTAGAAATCATAGCTCTACAAACGTAACCACATCGTCTGAAAATAAAAAAAACACCAAGTCTAACTCTCCTTCCCAAAGAAATTTTGAGATTGGAGGAAAGTCCACTTATCAAGAAGGCCCTCTAGACCCTGTCGAAAAGTCTGAATATAAACTTAAAAAATACGACACTTTAAACTACAGAGAACCAACAGAATCATCTGAATCCAAAAAAGATTCTAAACGAACCCACCCAAAACAAGAGAATTTTAAATTCGGAGGTCAATCCACCTATCAAGAAGGCCCCCTAGACCCTGTCGAAGAGACTCCACGGCAGAAACAACTTAAAGACAAAGTTGGTACACGGTTTGGCAAGGATAGCAGCCATATGCGACAAGCTAGACAGCATACAGCAAAAATCACTCCTTCAAATATAACCTCTACAACATCAGAGGAACCTGACGTTTTCTAACACTTACCTCCAACAAAAAAGGCTTGCTCCCACACAAGCCTTTTTTAATAACCTACCTTATCCCTCTAAAACCACACTAACCACTTTGTCGGGAATAATGATAATTTTTTTCAGCTCTTTGCCGGCTAAATACTTCATAATTTTTTTATCACATGCTAATGCTTTTCGAATCACACTTTCATCACTGCCTACCGGTAACGTGATAGTCCCACGCATTTTCCCATTCACCTGAACCGCTAACGTTGCTGTGGTTTTGTGCAGCAATGATTCGTCATATTCAGGCCATGAGACCTGATGAATAAAGCACTCTCCTTGCTTTTTATCGCCTTCGGGCTTTTCTTGCCAAAAGGTCCACAACTCTTGTGCCAGATGAGGCACTGCAGGCCCCAAAAGCCGCACAAAAACCTGACAAGCTTCGTTCAACACGCTTAAATCACTCTGGGATTGAGGGATAAAATCTTCGATCTCATTGGCCAAGCCCCTAAGATAAGCCACATACTTATTCAGCTGATAAGACTCGATAGCAGATTCAACTTCTTGGATAGTACGGTGTACTTTGCGTCTAAAATCTAAAACTGAAGGAGACAAATCATCTTCTATCTGGCTTGGAATAGAACCTTCTTTTAATAAAGCTATCTTGTTCTGTATTAAGACCCAAAAACGATTCACACACCGCCAACATCCTTCAATGCCCTCTTCACTCCATTCCAGATCTTTTTCCGGCGGAGTGTCAGATAACAAGAACAGACGCAAGGTATCTGCTCCGTAGACTTTGACCATGGCAGAAACATCGACAACATTACATTTGGATTTGCTCATTTTTTCGCTGCGTCCGATCACAACTTTTTTGCCGTTATATTTAAAGCATCCGTCTTCTTCGTACACTTCTTCCGGATAAATCCACTGATCGTCCAAGGTCTTATACGTCTTATGACATACCATCCCCTGAGTAAACAGGCGCTTAAAGGGTTCAGTAATTTCCCAATATCCACATTGGGCCAGAGCTCTGGAAAAGAACCGAGCATACAACAGGTGCATGACCGCATGCTCCACTCCTCCAATATAATGTTGCACAGGCATCCATCGTTGCACCCAGTTTTTTGAAAAGGCTCGATCTTCATTATGGGAATCGCAAAAACGTCCAAAGTACCATGAGGATTCTACAAACGTATCAAAAGTATCCGTTTCCCGCTCTGCCTTTCCGTGACATAGAGGGCAATTCACGTGCTTCCAAGTAGGATGATTTTGCAAAGGATTTCCCCGCCCATCAAACACCACATCTTTGGGCAATTCTACCGGCAAATCCTGTTTTGGAACCGGTACCGTCCCACAAGAAGGACAATAAATAATAGGGATAGGCACGCCCCAATAACGCTGACGTCCCACACCCCAATCTTTTAAGCGGTACATAATCTTGCGCTTACCTGAACCCCTGGCCTCTAATTCCTGAATCACACGACATCGGGCCTTATCCCGGACCAACCCATTTAAAAATTCCGAATTCACCATGATTCCATCACCTAAGACGACGTCTGATTGTTCATCTTGCTGGAATGGCTTAACCACAGGAAAAACGGGTAAACCGTAAGCAGCTGCAAACTCCCCGTCCCTGATATCATGGGCAGGGCAACCAAAGACTGCCCCAGTTCCATAAGAAGACAGCACCCAGTTTGCAATGTAAATGGGAATTTTATGTTGAGGTAAAAAGGGATGCTGCGCGTAATACCCCGAAAAAATACCTCTTTTAGGTTGAGTATCCAAAATACGTTGGGACACCCCTCCGATATTTTCTTCCTTAATAAAAGCCTCGATTTCTGGATGCTCGGCGGCCCAACTTTTTGCTAAAGGATGGTCTACTGCCAGAGCACAAAAACTGGCTCCAAACAGGGTTTCGGGCAATGTACTGAAAACATCAAAAGATGCTTCGTGACCGCAGATACGAAAATGAATAATTGCACCCTGAGATCGTCCTATCCAATTTTCTTGCATCAATCGCACATGTTCAGGCCATTGGGTCAGATGTTCTAGCCCTTCCAAAAGATCTTGGGCAAAATCTGTGATTTTAAAAAACCATTGATCTAACAGGCGACGCTCTACTTCTACCCCCGACCGCCATCCTTTGCCTTCCACCACTTGCTCATTGGCCAACACAGTTTGTTCTACCGGATCCCAATTCACATAAGCCGCTTTACGATAAACCAGGCCTTGTTGATAAAAATCCAGAAACATACGCTGTTCATGCACATAGTAGGCGGGATCACAGGTCACGATTTCCCTAGACCAGTCATGAGAAAAACCCAAACTCTTAAGTTGCTGTTTCATAACAGCAATATTTTCATAGGTCCAATCCGCAGGATGCACACCTTTTTTCAGGGCCGCATTTTCTGCAGGTAATCCACAAGCATCCCACCCCATGGGATGCAAGACTTGAAAGCCCTTGGCCCAATAGTAACGCGCAATCACGTCCCCCAGCGTATAATTCCTGGCGTGCCCCATGTGCAATCGACCCGAAGGATACGGAAACATCTCTAGAACGTACATGTTAGGAGCCTTCTGGTCTAAATCATTTTTTACCGTAAAAGCGCCCGCCTGCTGCCAATATTTTTGCCATTTTTCTTCTGTTTGGTGAATGGCGTATTTTTGAAAATGAGT
Source organism: Alphaproteobacteria bacterium 40-19 (assembly GCA_001898075.1). GTDB lineage: Bacteria > Pseudomonadota > Alphaproteobacteria > Holosporales > Holosporaceae > 40-19. The sequence continues at coordinate 98,087 of MKSD01000001.1, read as the reverse complement.
CATCTTTATATATTCAATCCTGTATCATTCAGGCTCTAAGGCCTTTTCCCTGTCCATGGCCAGATTGGCCCGTGCATTTAACAAAACCTCTTGCTTAATGTTCTGTGCCCCCGAACGTGACGACCGGGTCAGCATCCAGATGCCATCTTTTAATCTCTGATGAATCAACTCTACTGTCACAGCTTCAACCCGCAATTCTTGGCTAGGATAAATAATAATTTGAACCTGGAACCGATGGTTAGGATTTTGAGAATCTACAACCCATTGAGTCTGAAGAAATCCTCGTGCCGCATCCACAACCTCTAAAGGCAGCCCCGCCAATGTCTTTAAAGCTCCCTGCCAAAGAGCGATGAAAGCCTCTGGTTTATCACTTTTTTTGTTTGGGAACGTTAACGGGTCTGAAGATAAATAGCCAATCCTGGAAAAATTTCGCAAGCCTTTTTCCACACGTAAAACTTTGACGTCACTTCTTCTGTTGGGCTCTACGACCCTAGTTCCTGTCTGGCAGCCATTGATCAAAAGACTGACTACAACAACACCAACAAAAATCGTATTTTTAGAGATGATAGTAAGAAAAAAAATTTTCTAAATTGTAACACATAAAAGATTTAAAAAAAAAGATGCTTTTTAACTTTTTGACGCTATAAACATTGCAAAAAACCCCTCAAAAATACGTTATACAAGACTTTTTGCGGCTTAGCAGGATTAAAATATTGCCCGTAAAATTAAGACTTTTTTTGACCGCAAGAATGCTTTTGCAAATCGATCACCTGAGAGCAATGAACCAAAATGTCATCTTGATGGTGTACCAAAAATACGGTTTTTCCCACTGTGCTCCACTGCCTGATCACATTCCACAACAAGATCACTGTCTGTGCATCCAGTCCTACAAACGGCTCATCCAACAACATGACTGCACCATCTTGAACCAACAATCGTGCTAAAAGAGTTCTCTGTAACTGCCCCCCAGACAGTTGATACAAAGACACATCCTTCATTGTCAACATATCTACGCTTTCAAGTGCCTGATATACAGGAATCAAATCCTTTTTAGAAGAAAAAAAGGGCTTTCCCATTCCCATAGCCGCCACTTGAAAGACTGTTAAAGGAAAATTGCGATTCACATCACTGAACTGAGGAAGGTAAGCAATTTTTTTAGATGCGCACAAAAAATTCCAGGATAAACAACCGCAAAACTGACGGTGCAACCCCGCTAATACCTTTATTAAAGTACTTTTTCCACTGCCATTGGGACCCGCGATGCCACACAGACTCCCCCGAGGCACTGAAAAGGAAAGGTTTTCGATCACACTGCAACAGTCATAATAAACGTTTAAATTATCAACTGTTAATACACGGGGGGCATTCATGAAATCTGTTACCAAGTAACTTTTCTTTTCCTTATCTTAAGCCAGTCTAGTATTAAAAGCAAATAGTTCCCTCTTCCCTTCCTACTTTATCCATAACGTCACAGCCTCAGCCGCCATAATCAGAACACCTGCAAATATCATACTGTATAGTAAATTTTTGTTATTTAAAATAGTATAATTTAATGACTTAAAAGCGCCTTTCTGCAAAAGGTACAACGGTATCAGAATAGCAAAGAAAGAAAGAATCATTCCCGCAAACCCTAGGATGTTCACGATAGTTGGAAGCAATACAGCCATTCCATAAGCTGGTAAAACTGTCAGTAACGCGCACACCACCCGCCGCAAAAAAGGATGGTGTATTTTATCTTGAAAAAAAGCATTGAATCCATCCACCAACCCCAGACCAACACCCACCAAGGAAGTGGTAATAGCCAACCATGAAAACCATTCGACCAATTGGTAAGTCCATTTAAAACCTGTTATCTTCCCTAACTTTTGCACCAAAATCCCTACGTCTGCGCAGCGCTCTTGCAGTACTTGGTAAAATGAAAGATCTTTTTGATAAACGACACTCAAAGCGCCAATCGTCCACAACACATAGATAATGGCAGGAATAAGGCTGCCCCAGAAAAAGACCCTCTTCAGCATCCCAGAATCTTTGCCGCAATATTCCATCAGACTGTGAAAAATTACCTGAAAACCAAACGAAGTAAAAATAAGGGGCAGAGCAAATAGCCCATTTTTAAATAAGTTTTCTGACGATGGCCATAATGGAAGATTATTCCACTGAATCAGGCTTAACAATACAGCAATAAACAGAAATATAACTGCAATCATTACCATAAACAAGACTCTATTCAGATAATCAACCATCTTTGGAGGGGCTAGAAAAACCAAGAAAGCGAAAAAGGCGTAAACTGCTGAAAGGTCAAACAGGAAAGAGTCTCCCCCCCAAGATGCTTTTAAGATAGAAGCTCCGGCTCCTAAATAAAACGTCAGTAAGGCATAAGAAAAAGATTTAAGGCTGGTTTCACCCAAAAACTGAGCTCCCAACCCTGAAAATCGTTTTCCCAATGCGCCCAAAGTTAAACCCTGGCCAGCCTGTAGATTTAATTCAAGGTTTACAAGAGCCGAGCAGTAACAGATCCCCCAAACCAGTGCCATCAAAATAAATCCAGGGATTAAACCTAAGGATGCCAAAGACAAGGGTAACGCAATCATCCCCCCACCAATACAGGTTCCTGCAACTAAAAGAACCCCGCCCAGCTGTTTGTTCATGTGTTCATTTTTTTCGTTACAATAGCATAAGGACTTTTTAAAGTAAAGCGAGCTTAGAATTTAAATAAAAAGACAAAAAGCAAGACCTATCTATTTGTTACCTAGCATTCCCCTTTAAAAGGCGTCCCTTGCATAAATCAACAGATTGACGGCTGTCATAACCCCTTCCGGCTTGGTACGTCTTTCCCTTCCCCGTACAGTGACTTTGAATTGGCTTTGAACAAAAAAATCCTGGAATTCCATCTTCCTATTTTAAATAAATATCCAAAACTATTTATTGTAGAGCTTAGAAAAAACTCTTTTAAAAACCTCGCAATTTTCCCCCGAAGTTATAAAATTAAAGGATGGCCTCCTTGCTGGCACAACGTCTGCACTATATCCAGAACATCACCCTCTTGCACTTCAAAAACTGTATTAAATGTTGTTTTTGGCTGTCCTAAATATTTTATCTTGACGTAATAACGGGAACTTCCTTCATAACGGTAGGTTTCTTTAATTTGCCTTAATGTATCTTTTAGAGCTTCTTTTCTAGCCTTTTTTCCATTCAATCCACCGGGAGCAAGTTCCACTTCTTGTATTAATTTTTCAAAATTAAAATAAAAAAAAGGGCATCGTTTGTTTTGTCGGACCACAGTGCTCAACAACAGACCCCCGCTTTATGTCAAGCTCAAAGGAGGACATTCCTTGATCATATTTTTTTTTCTGACGACTTTTTCGTGACAGAAGATTTTAGCTCTCTAGCTTCAGACTGCTGTTCCACCAACAGAAACCCAGCCATAAAAAGTTTTACTAAAATCACTGTTTCCCTCCTTCAAAAAAGTTTACCTATTGCCAAGAAAAACTTTTTCAGGGCACGTTAAAAGTCGTGCCCTTATTATCTTTTCTATGAATCTACCCTATTGCAGAACTGTTCCTTTTGGAAAAACTCTTTTAAAAGTCTCGTAATTTTGTCCAGGCGTAATACCGAAATACACTTTGCGGAACCGTCCTGAAAATTCGTTTTCCGTCAAAACGTCTTTATAAAATTTGGCTACGTCATTAGGATCATTTTGAAACACACCACAACCAAAAGCCCCTAAAAGCAATGTATCGTGATTATGATCAGCGGCCACACGGAACTGACTGCGCATGGCCTCTTTCAGCTGAGCATCATAAACAGAACTACCTGTTTTTATGGCGTAAATCTGGTGCAGCACTGGCCAGCACATCGATAGAAAAAGGTACCATTTCAGCGTAATGATCACCTGCGCCTTTTTTGAACACAGTCACGCCAGGAATGTAAACTGCTCCTTTTTCTGCAATAAAACGCGTATTTCCTTCCGATAAAGCTAGCAGAGAAGGATACAAATTACTTCTGCGGCAAAGCTCTTCTTCTTGAGCTCTAGCCCCCGCTTCCGGCGCTCCACCAGGCCTAAAGGCGTTGGCCATATCCAAGACAAGAGGTTTTAAACCCTGATTAACAAGATCTTGTGCTGCCTTTAATGTATCTACTTCCAAAACCTCGATGGCAATAGGTGCTTTAGCTAAAGGTTGAAGAGGTGTGGTATAGGTATAATTTTCTGCTGTCCCTTTATAAGGATACCGGGCTGCAACTTGCTGCAAAGTATCTTTAAAAGTATCTACTCTTAATTGATCCCCGTGCCTTCCTACTGCGGCAGATCTGGCAATGTCAGGCCATTTAACATTAAAAAGGGACATAATTTCTGAACCAAACTTCTTTTGAACTCTTTGGGTAGGCTGGTAAGATTGATTCTTTCCAGATCGACGATGTCTTTTATTGCGGTTCTTATTCTTTTTAAAAACAGATTTTTTTTTAGCGTGTTTAGGGGTATTTTTAGTACCGCCAGATTTTCTGCGTGCTTCAATTGGGTCTGATGATATCATCAGCAGAACAGCAATAAAAAACTTAAAAAATTTCATTTTAAAGACTATTAAAGACAATTTCATTAACAATATCAAAAAAAACGCCCCAAAACAAGAGGCGTCAAATAAAAATAGTTAATATTTTTTAATTACTTTAAAGAATTGATTAACTTTTCTAAGTTAGCAATATTCTCTGCAAGCTTTTTAGCTTCTGCTAATTTTTGTTCATGCATTTTTTTCTGATTGGCAAGATCTTGATTCACTAACTGAATGATCTGATTCTTTCTATTTTTAATCCCTTCAGCAGCTTTCTTCATAACTTCTGGTAAAGTTGAAGAAGAAATTTCCTTGGCAAAATCGTCAACGTTAACTAATTTGTTAATAGCACCTTGAGTTTCGGGCGTTAAAGAACCCATATAAGGCGCAAAACTAGCTTTCAAGCTATTGATAAACTGATTGGCACTATCCTTAATGACTTGCATATTAGGAGCGGAAACGCTTGGCGCACCAGCAGTAACAGTGGCAGAGCTAAGCGCAAGAGCAGAAAGGAACATAAAAAAAGTTTTATTCATATTAATCCAAATTGTTTGAAATTATAGCTTCATCTTATCTTGTTTTATTTAAAAAAAAGTTAATTTTTAAAAATACGTTTATTATATATTATGTTTTTATAAAATAAGGCCTCAAATACTTTCCCGTATAACTCAGGGGTTCATGACAAATATCCATCGGGGAGCCTTCAGCTACGATCTGTCCTCCTTCAAATCCTCCCTCGGGCCCAATATCAATCACCCAATCCATAGCCTTAATCACCTCTAGGTTATGTTCAATGACAATAACTGTGTTCCCCTGATCCGCAATGCGATGCAAAATCACCATCAACTGCGCAATGTCTTCAAAGTGCAACCCTGTGGTTGGTTCATCCAAAATATATAAGGTTTTTCCTGTCCCTCGGCGCATTAACTCTTTGGCTAATTTAACCCGTTGAGCTTCACCTCCTGACAACGTAGGAGCCCTTTGACCAATTTTTAAATACCCAAGCCCTACGTTCACCAAAACTTCCAGACGCTTGACAATACTGGGAAAACCTTCAAAAAATTGAATGGATTCAGAAATTGGCATATCTAATACATCGCTGATGCTTTTTCCACGATATTTAATATCCAAGATTTCAGTGCTATATCGGCGCCCCTCACATTCCTCACAGGTCACATAAACATCAGGCAAAAAATGCATCTCGACGGTTTTTACCCCATCTCCCTGACACGCTTCACAGCGCCCACCCTTGACGTTAAAAGAAAACCGCCCGGGCGTATAACCTCTGGCCCTAGATTCAGGCAGAAAAGCAAACCATTCCCGGATCAACGTAAACACTCCCGTATACGTCGCAGGGTTTGACCGTGGCGTTCGACCAATAGGAGACTGATCAATTTCTATCACTTTATCAATATGCTGAAGCCCAGTAATAGCCTGACACTTGGCTCTTTCCAAACGTCCAAAAGATTTGATTTCACTTAAACCACGATATAAAGTATCAATCACTAAGGACGATTTTCCGCCTCCTGACACTCCGGTCACGGCCATCATCTTGCCCAACGGAAAGGTCACAGTAATATTTTTAAGGTTGTTGGTGTAAGCCCCTTGTACCTCAATAGATTCTCCGCTGCCTTGCCGTAAGACAGAAGGAATAGGAATACTTTTTTCCTTCCGCAAATAAGCTCCCGTCAGACCTTTGGAATCTGTTAAAAGCTGTTGAGGTGTTCCCTGAAAAATCACTTCGCCACCAAAAAGCCCTGCTTTGGGTCCCATATCAATCACATGATCCGCGTGCAAGATAGTGTCTTCATCGTGCTCTACAACAATCACCGTATTTCCAAGGTCTCGTAATTTTACAAGGGTCGAGATTAAGCGATCATTGTCTCTTTGATGCAGACCGATAGAGGGCTCATCTAACACATACATAACCCCCGTCAACCCAGAACCAATCTGAGAAGCCAACCGAATACGCTGAGTCTCCCCACCTGATAAGGTTCCTGATGTGCGCCCTAAGGTAAGGTAGTCCAAACCAACTTGCAACAGAAAATTCAAGCGGTTGGCAATTTCCCGCACAATAGGCGCAGCAATTTCTTTGTGCACCACAGAAAGATTTTGACAAAGATCATTCACCCAAGAATAAGCCTCTTTTAAAGACAGCTCACAAACCTCGTAGATATTTTTTTCATGGACCTGGATACATAAGGCCTCTGGCTTTAGGCGTTTTCCTTCACAACGTTGACATACAGCATACTCGGAAGAAAAAATACTGCCTCCTTCTTCTTCGGAATGAACAGAAGGCCCAGCCTCTTGCCAGCGATCCACCCCCAAGCCATCACAGGCAGCACACGCCCCATAAGGACTGTTAAAAGAAAATAATCGAGGCTCAAGATTGGCCACAGAAAAGCCCGAAATAGGGCAAGACAGTTCAGCAGATAACAGTAACGGAGTTCCTTTCCCCTCCAAAGGCTCTACGCTGACAATGTTTTTAGAAAGCGTTAATGCTTGTTCTACACTTTCTAAAATACGCTGTTGGTCATCGGAGGATTTTTCATCCCTCAGCTCAAATCGGTAAACCAAAACGCCAATAGAATGGCTCTTGGTTTTTTCCAATACTGGAAGATGCTCCGCTTCATAAATTTGTCCATCAATTTTAAAACGCTGATATCCACGCCTCTTTAATTCTTCTAATTCTTTTTTGTGCTCCCCTTTGGCTCCTCGAATAATGGGCGCCACCAAAGCGTATTTGACCCCTTTAGGTAAAGCCAAGATTCGTTCGGTCATCTGAACACGACTTTGTGCCTCGATAGGTAAGCCGGTAGCCGGAGAGTACGCCACACCAACCCGAGCAAACAGCAGACGCAAATAGTCATAAATCTCTGTTACAGTCCCCACCGTAGAACGCGGAGTCCCTGAACTGGTTTTTTGTTCGATCGAAATCGCAGGACATAACCCTTCAATACGGTCCACATCAGGCTTTGACATCATTTCTAAAAATTGCCGAGCGTAAGCAGAAAGACTTTCCACGTATCGCCTTTGTCCCTCGGCATACAAAGTACTGAAAGCTAAAGAAGATTTGCCTGACCCGCTCATCCCCGTAATCACCACCAACTGATCTTTAGGAATGGTCAAAGAAATATCCTTCAAATTGTGCTGACGTGCACCTTGAACAACAATAGAATCTTTCCCATGGTAAGCCATGCATCACAAAATAAAGGCTGACTTCCTACTTTATCTTAAAAAAAAACAAACAGCAACTTCTTTGTCCTGCCACAATTCACAAAGCGCTTTATCGTTAAGAATTTTGCCTTAAACGTTGTGCAAAAGAAGCTCCCACAACCTAGGTGAGCGGGCATTTTTCACCTAGGCCATAGACCGTATTAACTAATGATGTTCATAAAGTTTTTCATCAAAAGATTCTTTTTTACTTGGATTTTTAAAATTTTTGCCCTCTTTTTCTTCAGAACTGAACGATGAAGTATTATTTAATTTTTCTGACAACGTTTCCCACACTTCTTCTTCCTTTAAAACTTTCTTCTTATAAAGTTTAACATTCTTCTGTTCTATTAACACCTTTTCTTTATGCTCTTTGAATTCCTTAAGAATTATGTTGGGATTCATCTGCTCCGTCTTGAGTACTAATTTGTTTTCTTCTGGATTTACAAATTCCTCCTCAGAGATCTTCATGGTGCTTATTGCTTCTTCCACATTCATTAATTCAGATTCTTCTAAATTCATTTTTTTCACCCAAGAGATTGATTCATATTCTTCTTTTAGATTTTGATAATTCTCAAGATGACAACATGTTTGCAAAAATTGCCCACATTCTTCCTGATATTTTTCTGTCTTTATTTTATTTAATAGGTTGCATCTTAAATGTCCAAAACCACTTACTTTCATTTTGGCAAGATCTTGATAAAAAGATAAACGTTGCGCATCTCGTTTGCTCTTACTGTCGGGAAATGCCTGTGCAGTTTCATTTTCAATAATAGTAAAAAAAACTTTTGCCACAGCCGGATTTATCTCTTCATCGTTTTCCTTAAGTGCCCAAAAGGAAAGCACTTCATTCAAAAAACTTTTACCTGAGTGGAGAAGGTAAATAAGGTGCTGTGCGCGGGTTAATACTTTTTCCTCATTAAAGGGGCTAAGTAATTCAAAAAAAGACTTCTTTAGATATTCTAATATTTTTTCCTTTTTTTTATTAGAAAACCCAGACGATTCAAAAAAAGAACTCTTCAGATATTCTAATACTTTTTTCTCATTAAAAGGTTTAAACGATTCAAAAAAAGAACTCTCTAGATCTTCAGCTACTTTTTCCTCATTAAAAGGTAGGGACGATTTAAAAACTTTACATACTCCCAAAAAAGACTTTTTTATATATTCCAATATCTTCTTCTTATTAAAAGATTCAGGCGATTCAAAAAAAGATCTCCTCAGGTATTCCCTTGTACAACCTTCTAAAAGAACTTCATACTTAGCTTCTCTCTCAGGCTGGCCGGGGAAAAGCAATCTTACACAGTCCTGTGGTCGATACTCTACTGTCACAATTAATTCTGGCCCCTCATCCGCAGAATACGTCTGAAATAGCATGATCATATACCTGTTATTTGACATATTAAAAACAAAAGAGCCATTTTTACATTGCACGGACTTAAGCGTTTTATAAGGGTAGTAATAACGAGCAGGTCCTTCTAAAAAACTAAAAATGTCGTACTTATCAGAGTGGGATAGCTCTAAAGATTTGTAGCTGCCATCAAAGAAATGAGGCAACATCGCGGCTACTTCTTGTAAAGGCTTCTTCAAATCTATTAACAGTATAGGATACCTTTGAAAATACTCGGCTGTATTGGACTGTTGTTTCTGCGATGAAATGTCTTGCTTTGTGTCAACGTGTGTTTTCTCTTCAGGGTGGGCGGTCAGAGACTGAATAAAAATGATTCAACTTAATAAAAAAATTTTTTTCATGTAAACTCCCTGTTCGTTGAGTCCCATAAAAATTTTAACCATTTACAAGATAAAAATCAATTCAGAAAAAATTCACTATCCTACCTTATCTTGATTTGGATTCTATTTTGTGCTACTATGATGGAACAAAAACTGAGATGCCTCTTTTATGAAAAACAAATACCTCAGTCTTTTGATGATCCTGGCACTGACAGGTTGCCAAAAGAAAAAAGCTGTCAAGTTGGTATGCATCAGCCAGTCTGTGTCTCACCCTGCCTTAGACCAAACTGTCAGAGGCATCATAGAAGGCCTAACAGCCCAAGGGTTTGAAGAGGGAAAAAACATTAACATTCAAATTCAGTGTGCTCAGGGTAATGCTTCTTTGGCCAGTCAAATTGCAGCCCAATTTTTTACCCAAAATCCCGACGTTATGGTTTCTATAGGAACTCTTTCTTCCCAGAGTTTTATGACTTACAGTGCCAAAGGCACCCCCGTTGTCTACGCTTCTGTCACAGATCCTGTTAATGCTGGTCTAATCGCAAAAAAAGGAAACACGTTGATTGGAGTAGCTAACTTCGTCCCTCTGCTGCCACAAATAGAACTGATCCAAAAAATTCAACCTTCCCTAAAAAAATTAGGGATCTTATATAATCCCGCAGAAGCCAATTCCGTTGTAATCGTTGAAAAATTGAAAAAGCTGTGTCAAAAACAGAACCTGACTTTGGTAGATTGGACCGTCAGCAAAACATCAGATATTGCTCAGGCCTGCAGTCAATTGGCGGGCCAAGTGGATGCAATAATGGTTAACAACGACAATACGGTCCTTAGTGCCATCCCCAGTGTGTGCAAAGGCTGTTTCCCAAAACCGGTCTATGTCAGTGATACAGATGTGGTTAATCAAGGCGCCCTCGCCGCCCAAGGACCCGATCAAAAAGCTCTGGGTGTGCAAGCAGGGAATCTGGTCAGTGGCCTTTTAAAAGGAAAAGATCTATCAGGCTTAGCGGTCCAATATCCTTCTAAAATACAGCTCTATCTGAATCAAAAAAGGGCTGCGGAGCTCAACATCTCATTCCCCCCAGAGCTGATTTATCAAGCCCAAGAAGTCATTACGCCATGAAACCTCAAATACACCCTTGCAACCTTTCCTACAGGACAGAGGACAGACAATGATGACTCAATGGCTTGTAGCCCTAGAAATGGGCCTGATTTACAGCATCGTGGCCCTGGGCGTGTATTTGACGTTTAAGGTCATTGACTTTCCTGATATGAGCTGTGATGGCACCTTCGTATTAGGGGCCTGTACCACGGCAGCACTGTTAGAACAGGGGGTCCCTGCCTTGCCTGCGACATTGGGTGGCGTAGCAACCAGCATGGCCGCAGGATGGATGACAGGGTTGTTATCCCAGCGCCTGCGCATTCAGCCTTTACTTTCGGGTATCCTGGTTGCTTTTATGCTGTATTCTATCAACCTCCGGGTTCTGGGGGGAAAGGCCAACGTTGCCTTGTTTAACCTCCCTACTGTCTTTTCTTATCCGTGGCCGGCTTGGATCACCTTAAGCCTGATCACGTTAGGGTGCGTGGGGATCGTCAGCTATCTTTTGATCACCCCTTGGGGTCTTGGAGTACGCAGCGTCGGTTGCAATCCTGTTCTGGCTTTTCAAAATGGAATCTGTCTGAAAAACACACGGTACTTGTTATTGGCCATCAGCAACGGATGTATTGGTTTAGCAGGGTCTCTATTTGCCCAACATCAACAAGTCGCAGATCTTTCCCAGGGCTTTGGGACCTTGGTTTCTGGCCTAGCGGCTATTATCATCGGGGAAAAGTTGGGTACCCCAGCCCCCTGGGCGGGGCCTTGGCTGTGCTTGATGGGCGCTACCGCTCATCGCCTAATGATTGCAGCAGCCTTAAATTTCAGTGCTTTTGGGCTTAAAAGCCAAGATTTAAATCTGATTACAGGAGCCATGATTATCCTTTTCCTGGCAGTGCCTGGATGGCTTTCTAAACAAAAGAAGAAGGTATCAACATGTTAGAAATTCGTTCCTTAAAAGTCACTCTGCCTTCTGAGGACAGTCATGAAAAGACCCTCTTAGGCCCCTTGAGCTTTTGCGCCCAAAAAGGTGAGGTCATCGCAATACGCGGCTCTAACGGAGCCGGCAAGTCCACGCTTTTCAAGGCTATCAACGGCTTAATCCCTTCCTTTTCCGGTGAGATTCTTTTGGATGGGTGCCCCTTAAATCCTCAAACTTCAGCACATAAAGCGTTGGTTTCCCAGGTCATGCAAGATCCCCGTCTGGGCACTCTGGCCGGTTTGACCTTGCAGGAAAATCTTTCTTTCGCTTTAAAGCGCGGGGAAAAACGTGGCCTAAAGTTGGCCAACAGAACCCAAGAGCGTACTTTTTTCCAACACCATCTTGCCCCCCTAAACATGGGCTTGGAAGATCGTCTAGATCAAAAAGTAGACAGCTTATCTGGAGGCCAACGTCAGGCTCTAAGCCTTGTCATGGCAACTCTTAAGATGCCCAAGATTTTGCTATTAGATGAAATCACCGCAGCCTTAGACCCCCAAGCATCAGAAAACGTCCTATCCCTGATGAACAACTTGGTCCAAAATTCTTCTGTAATCACTTTGATGATCACGCACCACGCGGATGAAGCAGAACAGTATGGCAATAAGACTCTTTGGCTAGAAAAAGGACACATTGCGTCGCTAAAATAACTTTTTTCGAAAATAATCATCCATGAAAAATAGGCAATTTTATTTCAACTTCATTTATAAGCAACTCTTTTTAGAACGCATTCATTACCGTCAATCCTACTTCTTCTGTACAATCCTCTTCTAGGTCATTTGGTATGTTCAAGCGTTGTGCCATGACCGGATTTTTTTACTTTTGTACTCAGCTCTGAACCAATGAATTCCCATCCTCTGCTCTCTGTAATAAAATTTTATGAATTTTTTATTTTTTAAAGGTTTGCTAACTCAGCAAAGATTCCAGATCCTCCCCCAGAATGATGCCTGGGGAGAATGGATGTGCAGGGGGCTATTTCCTTTTTGCCTTCTTGAAATTTGTTGCTTTTTCTTCTGTTGGTTTTTAGGGCTTAGGCCTAATTGCTCCATCTCTGCTGCTAATTCGCTTTCTGGAGTGATAAATACTCAAAAGGTGGGGCCGCCTTCCAAGTGATTCCTATTTGATCTGTGTCATCTTCGTGGACTTTTTGCATCACAGACGGCATTTTGGCACCATTTAATACGCTTTCAACATAACGGATAAAGCTTTCCTCTTCCTTTAGGTTTAAATTTTTTGGCAGTATAAAGACGGTGAAAACCTTTTTATCTTCTAAAGACTCAGTCAAATGGAGGCTTCTAAGGCCCTTCAATTGTTCTTCTTGGGATTTTTCAGCTAAGCTTTGTAAAGTCTTTTTGTTGTAGAGATCTAAAATAAATAAAACTGCAGAAATTTGCTGCTATTTTTAATTTAAGAGTTTCCAATATGTTTTTTTTAATATTTTCTTTTTGTTCTTCTTTATCCAAAATTTTTAATAAAGCAGCAGTATAGCGGTCTTCTGGATCATGTGTGCTACCCTAGACTAATAAAAGAATAGGATCAATCGTCGTTAAATCCACGTTACTCAGCATGTCCTTGACTGTAGTCAGGTTGCTACCAAGGAAGTTTTGAATAAAATCCATCTGATAGACTGCTCCGCCATGCTTAGCCCATACAAACAACAAAGGATATAAAGATTGCGGATATTTTAAGCCAAATACATCATCTCTGTATTGTTCAACAAAATCACTAAAAAATAAAATACTAGCGCCATCTTTTTTTTTATTAATTTTTCTTAAAAAAATATAAAAATCTGGATTATTTAAAATATATTCCATTTTTAAATCATTGGAGGTAGCTTTTACAGAAATTGCAAAAAATTTTGCCTGGTTGCTATCTAATTTTTTTAATGAGTCATTCAACAGATTTGCTTGTTCTTGAGTACCCAAACCCTTCCAATGAGCCTTCTCTAAACTCTCTACGATCTGCTTTTCTTCTTCAAGTAGCTCTACTGTTTTTGTAACATAAGCTTTCATCGACACATTAACAGGTGTTGGTTCTTTTTTTTATTCCTTTTCATCGAAAAAGCACGGTCTAAATAACAAAAAAGAGTTAGAATAAATATTTTTTTAAAATAGTAAAAAAACGTAAAACATGCACCTATTATAAAGTTCTTTAATTTAAAGTCAATTTTTTTATTTAAAAATTACTCTAAAATGCAACAAAGGAAATCTGTAGAGAAAACAATCACACAAAACTATCTGCTTATTATGGCGATAAGACTTAAAATTTAGTAGAGCTATAATTGAGGGCATACGGTTTTAGGTTTCTTATCAGCACATATATCATTACCCAAATCCAAGATGTTTCTTTTTTTTAAAAAACTATCTCAAGTATTGAATAATTATTTTTTCATGATACTATTTTTATATTGAATTTAACATTTTTTTAATTATGAAAAATTTTATTTTTATCTGTTTTTTCAGTTCTATTTTAAATTATAATCAAGCTTATGCAGCCAAAAAACTTTCAGAAAACGCCTCATCTCATGTTTGTAAGAGAGCAAAAAAAATAAAAAAAAATTGGATAAAAGATGCAGACAACAATCATACTAAAGAAATTGTAGATATTAACCACAAAATTTGTGATCTTTTCTTTTTAAATAGAAGATGTATGGAACTTTATAAAAATAGATCTTGCAACAATTTTTTTGAGGAATTAGAGAAAATCGAAAAAGAAGCAAATAAGATCTTTCAAAGGATAGGAAGTGCATTTGTAGCACAAGTTAGAGACCGGGTTGTCGACAATTCTACACAGTACATAGGGAAGAGATTGTTTGTAGCTATGGAACTTCTTGGAAAAGAGGAAAAATGCTTAAGGAATTTAAAATAATTGAATAAACGGCACAAAAAAGAAAATAATAATTCTGATAGTGAAGAAGAAGTCATAAGCAAAATGTCAACTATAAGCTTAGACGAAAAACCCTAATCTTTCCAAAAAGTTTTAATATAAAACAAATTCTTTAAAAATAAGCCCTGTGAAGAGTAAAAATCTCCTCACAGGCAAGGCGTTACTGTAAAACAACTTTAGGCCGATAACCACTGGCGTAAACGTAAATTTCTTTAGACTCCTTACGACTGGCGTTCGGTTTTAAGTAAGAAACTCTTTGAAAACGCTGCTTCCACTGGGCTGTTAGGCTTTGAACTTCTTGAGTATGATAGGCTTTGATAAGGAAAAAACCTCCGGGCCTTAAAAGTCCAGGGGTGAACTCCCAGATATCTTCGGCCAATTGTCCAATGCGTAAAAGATCAGTTGCTTGATGACCAGTGCTGCTGGGGGCCGCATCGCTGATCACGCCGTCAAAAGGACCTTTACTGGTAATCTGAGCTTGGATTTCGGGCTCACAAAAATCTCCTTGAAAAAACTCAATGCCTGTCATACCTTGGCAGGGCAACAAATCTACCCCTAAAACAAAACCTTGAGTGTACTCTTTGGCCACTTGGCTCCAACTGCCAGGGGCGCACCCTAAATCCAAGATACGTTGCCCTTTTTTAAAAAAGTTTTCTTTTTCTTGCATTTCTTTTAATTTGAAGGCAGAACGGCACCGGTACCCAAAATATCTGGCTTGTTTTACATAGGGATCATTCAACTGACGCAACAACCATCCCTGGGAAGATGGCTTATGAGAACGTTTTAAAGAACCAATTTTTTTTCTATCTTTCATTAGTTTACCTTTGTATGGTAAGGATTCTTGGTTTCACGGCACAGTAACCGCGGGCTAGTCCCTTGCAGATTAAAATCACTTACCAATCCGTTTAACAGATAGCGAATGTAATGATCTGGAAGATCTGACACCTGGTTGCCAAATAAGGTAAAGGTTGGGGGACGCGCTTTAATTTGAGATATGTATTTAGGCCGAATAGGACGTCCCCTCAGCAATACGGGTGGGTGCGCCTGAAGTTTTTCTTGCAGCCATTTATTTAACCGACCCGTGCTGATGCGGTAACACCAACTGTCATAA
Source organism: Alphaproteobacteria bacterium 40-19 (assembly GCA_001898075.1). Lineage (GTDB taxonomy): Bacteria > Pseudomonadota > Alphaproteobacteria > Holosporales > Holosporaceae > 40-19. Next base: position 82,533 of record MKSD01000001.1, on the reverse strand, counting down.
ATATGAAAGATGGCATCCCACAACCCAGACACACCCCGTCCGGTAAGGGCCGACAGCGGTACCAGCGGAATATGCTGTCCCCCCTTAACACCATTGGCCAAACATCTTTTTATAGATCGATAAAAACCTTCCTGGTCTTCCACTTGATCCCATTTATTCAGGCCAATCACAATACCACGGCCTTCTTGAAACACTTTTTCCAGGATTGTCAGATCTTGCTTTTCTAGGCCCTGAGTGCAATCGATCAGTAACAGAACAACTTGCCCAAACATCAGAGAGTGTAGGCTGGCCTGACAAGACATTTTTTCCACACTTTCATATACTCGGGCTTTTTTTCTAAGACCTGCGGTATCCACCAAAGCAATCTTCCGGCCCTTCCAGGTCAATGGAACTTCCACTGAATCTCGAGTGATCCCCGCCTCAGGTCCCGCCAAAAGCCTTTCGTACCCTAAGCAAAAATTGATAAAAGTCGACTTTCCTACATTAGGGCGGCCCAATACAATCAGACGAAATTCGACATTTTGACAAGGTCCCGTTAGCGTTTCTTTAGGGCGCAGCGGAAGTTGTTTTATAGATTGTGATAAATCATACAAACCTAGGCCGTGGAGTGCAGAGATTTCCAGAGGCGCTCCAAAGCCCAAATTATAAAAGCTATATTCCCGGTACAGATCTTCCTTTTCACATTTGTTGGCTACAAAGATCACCGGAATTCCTTGTTTGTGCAGCCATTTGGCAATTTTCAGATCCCGATCATCCCACCCACTTTTCCCATCCGTCATAAACAGAACCCCATCGACTGCCTTTAAAATGCGGGGAAAGAAAGCTTGTACTTTTTCCAAGAAATCAGGACCTTCTAGTCCAAGGCCAGGAGTATCAACGATGCGCAAAGATAAATCTTGTAATTTGGCATCATAAATTTGCCAGTCTCGGGTTACCCCTTCTTGGTCTTGCACAATGGCTACTCTACGTCCCACCAATCGGTTTAAAAGCGTAGACTTGCCCACATTGGGGCGCCCGATGATGGCAATATGTTTTGGGGATGTTAAGACTTCCATACTAATTCCATATTAAATTTTCCATGTGATCAAGTAGCCATCATCCGCACGCAGAAGTAATTGCCCATTTACAAATATGGGACAAGCGCTTAATGAGTGATTCAATTTGACTTGGCGTACCAAAGATTTGGGTTGGCTGGGGTTAAAAACTCCAACCCATCCGTCGTTTCTAAAAACGTAAATAAGTCCGTCTATGATCATAAGACCTACCCACTTAGAAGTCGATGCAGAATCAATAGGTAGAGCGGTGCTCCACGCTATGGTTCCCGTATGACGGTCTAAGGCCACTAAGACGTGAGATTCATCAATGGCTAGAAGATAATTTCCGGCACTGACAGGGGTTAATGGGGTACTGATTGGTGAGCTCCAAACCAAGGCTCCCGAGGCCAGAGATAAACATAGTGTCCTAAAGCAGGTCCCTACATACACTTTATCTTCTATAATCACAGGACTAGCCGTGGCGTAGACAATTTTGTCACTCATCTGATCCAATGGAGGAGTATAGCTCCATACTTGCTCTCCATCTTTGGTGGAAAGAGCTGTGATTTGATTGGGTGAGGCACTGGAAATCAACAAATTTTGTTCTAATGCAGGTACATTCCCCCCGAACAAAGTCGTTTCTTCCATCATGCTTTGATGCTTCCACAACTGAGCCCCGGTTTTGCTGTCAAAAGCCAATACCTGATTTTTTAAAGTACAGCAGTAGACTTTGCCCTGATCATAAACCGGAGCAGAGCGGGCAGGATGTTCCAATTCAGCGCGCCACAAAATCTTGTTACCTGAAATGGAAATAGCAATGACTTCAGCCAGCCCTGTGGTGGCAAATAGGGTGTCCTGACCATCGCTGCACAGCCCTCCTGCCCAGACGTTACCTCGGATCTCAAATTTCTCCGAATTCAAAGACAGAGCAAAACCAGAAGGGTTTAAGATGATGTCCTTTTCCTGCTCTAACACATCTTTTCCAGCAAAAACACTCTTCGTTTTATCCGCTTTAGAAACTTGCGCTGTAGACGGTTTAAGGTTCTTTGAATCAGAAAAAATACTTCCCACGATCCATGGTGTCGGCATTACTGTTGGATCTGCGGCCATTTTGTGCACACTCAACCCGCTTAAAAAAAACAAACCTTTAGTGGTCACAATAAAGGGACTAGCCACATCACCATCTTCCACCGCCAACTGGGAAACTGACACTATTTTAACTTGATGCTTAGAACCCGAGCCTTTAAAGCCTGCGATATGATGAGAAGGCGTTTTATAAAATTGTTGCCATAAGAAAGAGTCCTGAAAACCAGTACTTTGCAAAGCTTCTTTGGGCAATACCTTTGATTGGGCCTTTAGGGTCTTTGAAGGTTCTGACTCTTGAAAAAAATTAACAGTCTCGCGTTTGCCTTTTAAGGGCGGCGGAGGTGGACCTTTAAATAAATCACACCCTGTTAACAGTCCGCACGCAAGAAGGATCCACACCTTGCTCACGCTTGCTCTCCTTTATTTTTTATTTCTTTATCTTTTGTCTGAGGCAGAGGTAATCCAGCCCCCATAGCGCAGACTTCCGGAAGCCAAGTATCTCCTTGGCACGCTTCATACCAGGCCTTAAAGGCAGTGGTAGCATCTTTCTGTCCTTTTGATTGCAAAGCCAACAAACATAATGCTAATTCTTGAAAGTTATTCTTACTTTGAGTATAAAACGCCAACTTGCTTTTTAAATCGGGAATGTCTTTTTTCGCTTGAAAAGCCCAAAAGGCAGCAATGAAGGTATTAAGATGGTGAAAAGCGTCTTGTCCTATACGGGTTGGAAAGAACGTTTTTTCTAATTTTTGATAACCTTGCCTGATTTCCCCCAGAACCTGATCAGAAAACGTAATATTGAGTTTCTTTTCTAGTAAGACCATGTCCCACAAATTGCTTAAAAATTTAAAAGAGCTTTTTTGACTAAGATCTTGTAATGTCTGTTGTGCGCCAGAAGTTTTTCCTTTTTTTATCTCTGCCACAGCGACTTCATAAACTTTCTCTGCTTGATAAAGGTCGGCTTCTTTTCTGCTGTGATCATAGGACATCCAGGCTATAAATGTCAGAGCCATCACAACCCCTCCTATAGCCCATGGCGCCCAGAAACGTAACTTATTTATCAATTCTTCCCTGCGGATATCTTCTTCCACAGGATTAAATTCAATCTTTTTAGAATTGTTAGCGGGCTTTAAACCCTGAATTATTTTTTGAAACAAAGAAGAAGATTCGTTTTCAGACATAACAAGACGTAAAAAAAAGCCTTTTTAACTTTAGCATTTTTATGCCCCAACGCCAAGACTGGTTTTAATCAAAATAATTTGATAAAAATTTCTACTCTTCCCAGCTTTTAATCTTTTGTAAATTTTTTATTAAAAAAATATTAATTAAATTGGGTATTGATTTTTAATTAAATTAAATGATAATTATCGTACGAGCCAATTTTTTTATTTAATATGTTTAAAAAATTATTTATTTTAACCCTTTTAGGTCATTTAGACTCTGCCTTTCGATGAAAGAAGGTGAAGAAAAACAAGTTCCTCAAGCGCAACTTCTAACAGAAACAGATAAACAGGAGATAGTACGTGCCCTCCAGAATGATATAATCCGCGTAGAGAATCAGAAGTATCCGAAAGCATTTTATGAAAAACTTTTGGGATTTACATTAGAACACACGCATACTAACGAGGACATATACAATCTAATTTTTACTCGGAAAATGTTTCCCATCGATTTGAAAATAGATTATCTTTTAAAAAATCAGAATTTTTATAACTTTTTTAAAGAAACATTAATAAAAAAAGAAGAAAGTAGCTTCGCAGTAATGGCTGATTTTATTGTGAAATTTCAAGAAAAAATGGATAATATAGAATACACATACCCCTTATATTGTTTAGTTTTTCTATCGCTTGCCAATAGAAACTTAATAGATCAGTTGGATGTTATGAATTGCTTTTTAAATAAAAATGTTGACCTGGATGAAAAGAAAAAAGAAAAAATGTTTCGTATTCTTCAATCAAATACTAAAGAATTAAATGACCTCCATCCTGCAGCTTTATGTAGTTAAAAGGTGCCCCAAATATTTCAGTCTTTCACAGGTAAGAATTGTTCTAAAGACTTGGAAGGTTTTTATAAAAATTTAAAAACACGTTTAGAAAACCCGAAAATTTTAGAAGAATCTATTCAACTTTTTCATAATACAATAAAAATGAAAAATTGTTTTTCTTCAGATCTTGTGATTCAGATTCCAATAGATTTTTTAAAAACTCTTTCTTACCTGAAGATTAGTTTAAATGAAAAAGATTTAATAAAGCTGGATCCTGTATCTTTATTAATTACTTGCAACCCCAATGATCCGACAAACGCACATACTGCTGCTTTATTAAAAATTTTAGGCAAAGAAGAACAAAAAGAAAATATTAAAAAAAGCATATTGGAAACTCTTAAATTAAAAATAGCAGAAAATTTGTGCAGTTTTATTTTAAAAAATGGTGAAGTAAAAATTATTGATTTAAATGAAAACTATCAAAATATTCTAGATCTCTACAACAAAAAGACTTTACAAAGCTTGGCTGATAAAACTCTAGACGAACAATTGAAGGGCCTTCAAAGATTGAAGTTGAAAAATGACAATCTTAATTTATATATAGAATCATTAAAACCCCTGCATCCTTTAGCCACCTGGCAATGTTTTCAAAATGAAGACTTGCTTAAAAAGCAGCTCAATAACGAAGAAAAATGTCAAAAAATGTTTACAGCAGCAAATAATGAAAGCGCCCAATTCCAAAGAGAGCTTATTGAAATATGTCTAAAGAGGGCTGTGCCGGTATCATTTTGGAAAGAGGCAGTTTCTTCATGGAACTTAGATGGTAGTATCAAAAAAGAAATCGAAAAAAGAGCAAAAAAAGCTGATAAAAAGCCTGGCAACAGTGATACACAGTCTGCGATTTCCTACGTGCCGTCTCAGATTTCCTACGCACCTAGCTCTGTGCCATCTTCTATCAACACAGAAGATTTTGCCCAGAGGCTATCCCTCTTTCAAGAAGCAAAACTGGAATCAATCCCTCAGGTAACTCTTATAGAAAAAGCAACAAAATTTCACACAAGAATTGAAGCGTTTTGTGGCTTTTTTGACATAGAGGATGAGTATAATCCAATCCAATATCCAGGCATGAGTTCTTTTTTAAAGCATGCCCAAAAACACACCGTCAATTCGGATTCAGATCACGAACTCCGCAACAAGAAAAAAGGGCAACTTTCATCTGAACAAGACCAGGACCTTATTAAAAGCCTCCATTTGACTGAGTCTTTAGAAGATAAAAAGGTTTTGACCGCCTTTATACTGCCAAAAAATTTAAACCTAAAGGAAGAGGAAAGCTTTATCCGTTATGTTGAAAGCGTATTAAATGGTGCCAAAATGCTGTCTGTGATGCAAAAAATCCACGAGGACGATACAGATCAAATGGGAATCACTTGGAAGGCGACCCAACCTTTTGAGTATTTTGAATTCACAAAAGATCCTGCTAACAAAGGTGATTTTTTATTCCAAATGAAAAAAGGGGACTATTTTATAGGAGCCTTAGATCAAAAAGGGCAAAATCCTAGAACAATTTATCCTATTGAAAAACTGCTAGAAATCACTCCAGAAAGCGAACTAGCAGCAGAGATGAAGCAATTAAGTCTAAGCCCTAAAAAACCAACAGAAGAAAAAGCAACAAATTTCAAGAAGGTAAAAAGGAAATAGCCCCCTGCACATCCTCCCCCAGGCATCATTCTGGAGGAGGATCTGAAATCTCTGCTCTTACGATGCCCACGAAAAAAATGCCCAGAATTGATTATTTTTTTAAAATTTTTAAGATAATATAAAATAAAATTGATTTTTTCCTTATGTTTAAAAAACTTTTTCTTTTCACTCTTGTTTTCCAGGTCACTTTTGCTTTTGCCGAGAAAGAAAAAAAGCAAAAGTCTCCACATACATCATCCATTCCGACCAAGAAAAAATTAATAGAAAAAAATTAAAAGAAAGAATCGTATCAGATTTTTCCGTAATATGAATTTATCGCCGGAAGAGGTCATCGGTCAAACAGAAACACACTATGAAACCCAGAACTATTTCATATTTAAAAGATTCCCTCAAATTCCTGAACAATTAGCACTCCTGTTTGTCCCTACCCCCTTACAGAATGAGCGCATGACAAAATCTAAAAAAGAATTGGTAAAAAAAAGAACTAGAAGAGGGAACGTTAAAAGTAAACCCTGAGGAAAGTGGTGCCATAACAAATATGTTGTTTTGCGCTAATAAAGATCCCGAATATATAGATAAGGCACTCTGCGCGCTAGAAAAATACGTGAGAAAAAGAATAATACCCTAGAAAAGGACGGCGTGCTAAAACAAGCCTTTAAAAAATATTCAGAACCCTTCTCCAGACACACCTTATGTTTGAGGAACTCAGCCATAAAAATTAAATACAAGTCCTTGAAAAGCCTTATCTAAAAACTCTGCAACGCTGGACAAGAAGTCATAAAAAATATAAAGTATCAAGAAAAGTGTTGCGTTTATGGTCAATCTTTCGGGAAAAAAAGGACTTATTTTAGGAATTGCGAACAAGGATTCATTAGCTTGGGGAATTGCAGAAAAAGCTGCCCAGGCAGGGGCGGAGCTGATTGTCACTTACCAGAATGATGTATTGAAAAAGCGTGTTCTTCCATTAGCCTCTTCCATTGGTGTTGAAAATGTTTTTCCCTGCGATGTCAGTCAAGAAGGATCTATTTGTACTCTATTTGAACAGGTTGGAAAAGTTTGGTCAGAAATTGACTTTGTTTTACACGGGGTTGCCTTTTCCGATAAAAGTGAACTGAAAGGACTGTATGTCAACACGTCCCGCAACAATTTTTTAAACACGCTGTTAATTTCTTGTTATTCTTTTACGGAACTGGCGTTTCATGCTCAAAATTTTATGAAAGATAAAGGAGGAAGTTTACTGACCCTCAGTTATTATGGGGCGGAAAAGGTGATCCCTCATTATAACGTCATGGGTGTGGCCAAAGCAGCCCTAGAATCCAGTGTGCGATATTTGGCTTCTGATCTAGGTCCTGTGGGTATTCGTGTGAATGCCTTGTCTTGTGGCCCCGTCAGAACTCTGGCCGCAGCAGGAGGCATTGATGGTTTTAACTACATTTTAAAATGGACCCAAGACAATGCGCCGTTGCGTCGTGGAATTACCCAAGAGGACGCGGCAAATAGTGCTCTGTACTACTTCAGCGATCTGTCCAGCGCCGTCACTGGGTCAATCCACCCCGTAGATAGCGGCTACCACGTGGTAGGAATGAAAGCAGTAGATGCACCAGATTTAGAAAGAGTCGTTGTCTAAGCCAAAACAACAAAACTTGCACAAGGAACAGAAAAAATGAAGTGGATCAAAAACAGCTTTCGAAAAATTAAACGTGGCTTTAATAACAGTTGTATTTTTTTGGGTTACGGAGCTTTGGGAGCTACAGCCCTATCCCTTATTTTAGAGTGTTCCATTTTTCGTGGCCAAGAAATCTTGATTTTAGATGGTCAAGATGAACCTGTTGCTCCTCAATTACCCTTTTTAGGAGACCAAGGAGTATCTTCTTTTTACCCTATAGGCAAAGCCCTTTTTCGAGCTATTACAGATCCTCATATTAAAAAAGTGCTGATTAATGTGGAAGGCTATCATTGGGGTGTCGGTGAAGTGCAGCAGATCCGTTATTTAATCAAACGGCTTCAAGAAGCGGGAAAGCAAGTCGTAGGGTACGGCTATGGTTTTGGAATGGCTGCAGGCGGAATACTACCTTACTATACTCTATCAGCTTGCGGTACAAAATATATGAACCATCTTGGTTATTTAGCGCCGGAAGGACTGTCTGTTCAACCTTTATATTGGCGTAAACTTCTTGATCTTTTAAAAGTTCGGCCTCAATTTATTAAAAAAGAAGAATATAAATCAGGACCCAACTCTTACGTCTTTTCCCAAATGCCTTCAGAAGAAAAAGAAAGTTGGACCACATTGCTGGCACAATGGAAAGGACAATTGGTGCGTGATATGTCCAAAGATTTAGGCAAAAAGGTTGCAGAGGTAGACACTTTTATAGAGGGTGGACGTTACCAGGCCTTGGAAGCTGTAGAACAAAAGTTCGTTGATAACGTGGCAGTATGCTTTGATCAAGTCGTTGAAAAAGAATCTGCAAATCACGAAAAAGTTTTTGTAAATAACTATGTTTCAAAAGGTTCTTTGTATCGTAAATTGGCCAGACTTTGGCACAGACGTGCTTTGGCAGTGGTTCGAATTGAAGGTGCCTTGGGAAGCCAAAGTATGGCTGAAGCCGAAAGATATTTCGAAGTGTTTTCAAACATCGCTAACAATCCTTCCATTAAAGCCGTTTTAGTATACGTTGATTCTCCTGGTGGAAGTCCTAAAGACGCCGAGACCTTGCGGTACGGAATGGAGCTTTGCCTTAAAAAGAATATCCCCGTTGTGATTTCTATGGGAAACGTGGCTGCTTCGGGTGCTTATTGGATTTCAGCTCAAGCCTCTAAAATATGGGCTTTACCTGGAACGGTGACCGGGTCTATTGGAGTTTACACGGGAAAATTTGACGTCCAAGAACTTTTGAAATTTTTTGAAGTGGGAACAGAAAAAATCAGTACTACAAAAGGAAAAACAGACGGAAAAGCAGAATCCCTGCTAGAGCCTTGGTCTGCCGAGCAAAAAAAAGACATCGAAAGACAGGTCGAGTTTCTGTATGAACACTTTTTAGGAATTGTTTCTAAAAACAGAAAGCTTCCTTTAAGCAAAGTCCGTCAATTGGCCAAAGGGCGCATCTATACCGGGCAAGAAGCCCTGGATCACAAACTAATAGACCGCTTAGGGGGCTTTTTCGAGGCCTTGGAAGACTTAAAAAAAGAATATGGCCATAACATTCCCGTGTATGATTACACACCTCAAAGCATTCCCTTCTTTTTAAGATTCCTATTTTCTGCGTTATCTCATGAAGTACAAAGCAGGCTGTCCTATTTTTTCAAGAACTCGGCCACAGAACTGAAAATATCTCAAGAGTATAAAGTACAGTAATTCTATAACTAGGTGCCCCATATTTTTTAAAAAATAGCTTTAGAAAAATATTTATTTGTTAGAATTTTTACATAAATTCTTGCCTTGATTGGGAAAAGCAAGAGTTTGTTTTCGATATGCCTTACGATCCCTCAACACCCTCAAGAGGCTCTTTAACATTAATTTTTGCATTCTTAATTGCGTCATTCCAGCGCTTTAAGTTTTCAGGAAGGTTGCCTAACGCCTCAGAAATCCTCATCCCAAGACACTTTTTTTGTCTATTGGGGGAATAGAGGTCTGTAATGCATCGCATACAAAAGCCAATCGAGTATAATCACGATGCCTATAAAAAAAATCTCTGTCTTCTAATAAAGCACTCATGTATTGATATTCAGGCTCTTGTCGGTTAACATAAGGACTCCAAAGGCCAGACCCATTTGAAGGGCTGCGTATTAGGCCAGTCTTAAAAAAACTGAGTGCATTTAAAAAAGCTGGTCCAGTCATGCAGATAGTGTAATCGATCTCATTGAGTTCCTCATTTTAAATCTTCATAATACTGTTTTTGTATTCCTGTTCAGATTTTATCATAGTGCGATTTTTTCTGTGCTCTAAGAAGGCTGAATAGACTTTAGTATTTAACTTATGATCAATTTCTTCTGCAAAGGCAATCGCGGCTTCTGGAGTCAAATTATAAGAAACAACGATATCACTTTTTGTAGGTGGTCGAGCCATAAAATTTTCCAAAAATTCTTTAGGCATCCTTAATGAATTTGAAAAAACAGAGTCTTTGCTATGAATTGATAAAAAAGTATCATGATCCATATAAATTTTAAACTTTTTTTCTTCTTTTGAAAAATTATCTAAAGCCCAATACAACCGCCAAAGATCCGAGACTTGGACAGGAGACCCCTTTAAAGCTTGGTCCATGATTTTTCCTTGCAGCTTATTTTTGTCGAAAAAAATATCTGCCAAATGTTTTCTAGCTTTTTCTTCTTCTGATGCTGTATTGAATGTTTTTCTGCACTCATCTTCGATAAAATTAATCTTTAACCTCTGTGAAAAAATTTTTTTCAAACAATCTAAGGCTTGTTTTGAGCTTCTGTACACCGTTTGATCTAAAATCAACTGCACACTGGTTTTTGAAGTGCTGTTCAACAGGACAAACAAAGATATCAGAAACTCTTCATTATTTTTTTGAGTGTAGCTCATAAAATTTTTATGCTGAACCATATTATGAAGTCCCCCTATCCAAAAAAACAACACTTCTGTGGGACCCAAAGCGTTTAGTATTTCAAAAAATTTGTTTAATTCTTGTTCTAATTTACCTAATCTTTCTATTCTTATTTCAGAAATTAATTTAGGAAAATGTTGATTAAAACGAATTATTTCTATTAAATTTTGTCGATCAAGCATCAAATAATCACCCATCTCACAATATGTTGGATGGCCTGTACGGCCTTCTTGCGCGTATTGAACATCATCCGTTGTAAAGCTGTACCCAATTTTTCCCATGAAACTGTTTGCGGCTTTTTCTTCTAAATATTGATCTTTTTGTGATATAAACAGGTCTTTAAAAAAACAGTTCAATTCTTCCCTTGACCAGTTCAATGCTTCTCCTGACAAATTAAACAGATCATTTTCTCTCGGATATTGAGCGTTTTGTGATATAGACAAGTCTTCACAAAGCCATCTCAATTCCTCTCTTGGTACTTTACACAAATCGTCATCTCGCGCATATTGATCACGCTGTGATCGATACGAGCGGACATCCTCCGCCAATTCTGTGCTTTCTTCTCTAATTTCCGCGTTCCGATGCTCCTCGTCCATCTCAGATTGTTCCCCGGGAAAGGATAGGGCCTCTTCTGACGGCTGCGGCGTTAGCTCGAGCTCTTCAGAATTGTCTTCACACAACTGCTCTGGCAACTCCAAATCAACCTCTTCAGAACTGTCTTTATATAATTGATCTGAAACTTTTTTTTCTAACACTCCCCTCTCTAATGGTGGTTCACTAGCTCGTAGTGTGGAACAATATAAAACAAACCTCTATTAATAATCATTTAATCGATATTGATTAGAGGTGACTTTAAATTATAACATTTAATTCAAAAATACGTGATATTTTTTTTATTTAATTTAAACTAAAAAATTTTTAACATTATTCCCCCCTCTTCTAAATCATTCAAAATCTGTTGAGCTCGATTGAGCAACGTTTCGGGAATACCTGCTAATTTTGCTACATGTAATCCATAAGAACGATCGGCCTTTCCCGGGATGACTTCATGAAAAAAAACAATCTGCTTATTCCACTCTTGTACTTTAAAAGTGTACAGCTTAATTGCAGGGCGAAGCTGCTGGACTGCAGCCAATTCGTGATAATGGGTTGCAAACAAAGTCCGGCATCCAATGTGATCCAACACATGTTCTACGCAAGCCCAAGCCAAGGATAACCCGTCATACGTCGACGTCCCACGCCCAACCTCATCAAAAATTACAAAACTTCTGGCTGTTGCTTGATTTAAAATGCAAGCCGTTTCAATCATCTCTAACATAAATGTTGAGTGCCCCCTGGAAAGATCGTCTGAAGCCCCTACCCGGCTGAAAATGCGATCGATTATACCAATATGGGCATGCTGAGCAGGAACAAAACTGCCTATATGTGCCATCAGCCCAATCAAAGCGTTTTGTCTTAAAAAAGTACTCTTTCCCGCCATATTAGGGCCTGTCATCAACCACAACGGAGCCTGCCGATCCAGGTAGCAATCATTTTTAATAAAAGTGCCTTTCTGATGTGTGAAGAAAGCCACCTCTAATACAGGATGCCGGCCCCCAATCACTTCAAAAATATCGCTGTTATCTAATTTAGGACGTGTATAGTGGCGCTGAACTGCAATTTCTGCAAAACTTAACGCAACGTCCAGCACCGCCAAATTTTTAAACGTATTTTTTAAATCACCGTGTACAGTAGCCAAGTCTTCTAAGAACTGATCAAAAATTTCTTGTTCTAGCAACAAGGCTTGGCCTCGGGCAGATTCCAGCTTTTTGGCCAACTCTAGCAGCTCTTCTGTGGTGTATCTTAAACAGGAAACTAAAGATTGCCGCAAGATAAACTGATACGGCATCTTAGAAGCAAAACTGGGAGAAATTTCAATGTGATACCCAATAATCTTGTTATGGCGAATCTTCAGCGTAGAGATTTGCGTTTCTTGGATGTACTGATTCTGCAAGGCTTCTAAGACTTCTTCTTGTTTTTGATATAACCTGCGAAGCTCATCTAAATCAGGCCAGTATCCGGGGGCAATCACATCTCCATCCAACAGACTGGCACTTTCATCTGCCACCAACCCTCGGCTGAGTTTGTCTGTCAATTCATCATACAAGCTTAATAAAAATGGAAGCTCTTCCAGCTCGGTTGGCAGAACATTTTGCAACAATATGTGGTGAATTTTTGGAAAGATTTTTAAGACATGCAGCACGCTCAATAGATCTCGGGGAGTACCCCGCCGGGTTAAAAGACGACTGATAATCCTTTCCATATCCGGCATCCCTTTCAGTAAAGAGCGCAATGCCGCCCGCTGGTCAGCACTTTGGACAAAATGTTCCACACAATTCAGACGCACTTGCAGTGCATTTAAGTCACAAATAGGATGACTTAGGCGCCAGTGCAGCAGTCGTGCCCCAAAGGGGGTTAACGTATCATCCAATATCTGAAGAAGACTGAATTCTTTGCTGCCAGAAAAATTTTGAAAGAGCTCTAAATTGTTTCGGGTAAAAGGATCTAGGCGCAGCAATGAGCCTTTTGGGTTGCGTTTGGGACAGCTTAATTTTAAAACCTGACGTTTTTGTGTCAGCAACACGTAATCCACCAAAACCCCGGCAGCACACCCTTCGGCCTTAGAAAAAGACCCCAGAGCTTTACTGGTATTCACTTGAAAAAATTGACACAAACGCTCTTCGCAGGACAACGCATCAAAACGACTGTTAGGCAGTATCGTTAAAAACTGCCGCCAACTATTCCAAAATGAATGATCTTGGTTAAGTCCTTTTTCTGGTACCAATATTTCTTTGGGGGACAGAGAAGAAAACACTTCTTCTAATTCTTTTTCAGTATAACTTTCCAGCCAAAACTCTCCGGTAGAAATATCAACATAAGCCAAAGCAAACAAACCATCCTGCGGGCAAACAGCTGCCAAAAAGTTATGCTGTCTGGGATTTAACAACGTGTCTTCCAATAGAGTGCCCGCTGTAATCACCCGCACCACATCCCTTTTCACCGGTCCTTTCCCTTCTTTTGATTGTGGGGTTTCCAGTTGTTCACAAATGGCTACCTTGTATCCTTTTTTTACAAGGCGTGCAATATAATTTTCACTGGCATGAAAAGGTACCCCACACATGGGAATCTCTTGAGCGCTGTTTTTATGTCTGGCCGTTAAAACAATATCCAATTCCTTAGAAGCCACTTCCGCGTCTTGAAAAAAGAGTTCATAAAAATCACCCAGTCTAAAGAACAACAAACAATCGGGATATTGGCTTTTGATGGACTTGTATTGAGCCATCACAGGCGTATCTTTGGGTAAAAGCATAGACATCACAAAAAGAAGCACCTAGGGATTTTAAATTTTTTTACTGTATTTTTCAATTTTAAAAAATATAAATTTATGATAAAATTGAAAGTATAATTTTTCAGTCATTTTTTTAATAAATTTATTTTTAATAGAATGCACCCACAATTTCAGAGTCATGGTGGCCCAATAACTGTTAAGAAATACTTTTAATATTATTTTATTTTATTTTATTTTTAATATAATATAAAAAAATCCAACACTTTTATATCATGAAAAAAGTTTTATTAATATTATTTTTGACTTGCCTGCAATTACACGCCACAAAATACGCAGACAGTAAATTTGTAAAGTTCCTTAGTGAAATGGACGAAGATGGAACAACGATACGCGCTTTCAAATCAAGCATCTCTGAGTCTTTCAAGGCCACAACACCAGAAAAGCTTTATTCCATCTTAGACAAACTGATAGAAGAAAAAAGTTCAAAAGAAATAACAGATATCTATTCAAAAATCCTATCTCTTTTAAACTCACACACTTCTGAAGCAGAGATTTTAAAAGCTTTAGAAAAGTTAAACGAAGATTCTTCCATTAAAAAAACCATTAAAGAATTAATCGAAGATTTTTTAAAAAAAGTGCCTTCTGAATACCTAGAAAAAGAACATAGCGCAGACCACTATCATACAACTTTAAAAAATGGTGCGGAAAAAATTATAAAAAAATACGGTGCTCCATCGATCAAAAAGATAAAAGATGCTTTAAATAAACAGCTTTCAGTGACCAAAGAACAAGAAGAGCTCTTCAAATTACCTAAGGAACTTCAAGAGAAAGATCTTCAGGCTAACATTCAAAAAATTACCCAAAATAAGAATCTTTCTCAAGTACAAAGAACAGAAAAAATCGATTCCCTACACTTTGACCATGCTAACCGATTTCGTAAACCCGTCTTGTCTATGATGACTTTAGAAGGGATATTTTATATGCTTGAGCAAGAACTTGAAGAAGAAAAACTTGAAAAAGAAAAGAACCCCAGCATCTCAGGTATAAAAATTGAACCAGAGCTAAACTCTGTGTTAAAAAACGTCGATCCTGATTTAAAAACATGGATTCTAGATCGTATACAGGATACTTCTGAGGTGACACATTTACCCACCACAGAAATAACAAATTTTCTAAAACATAAAATTTCTAAAAACCTAGTAGGTGAAAATGCAGAAAAAGGTGATGTTAAGCAATTCCAAGGTCAATTTACAGAGTTTTTGAATCAATCCGTTTTGGAAAATACAGAAGAAAAAAACAACGAATTAAAAGCCAAAATTTTATCTAATCAAGAATACAATAAAATATTAAAAGATATAGATCCTGCTTTCGCTAACGAAATTCGGGCAGAATTCGACCAATTCAACGGTCATATTAAATTAGAAAAAAATTTAACAGAATTAGTCCAGAACTTGAAGGATTTGCTGCCAAACTTAAAAAAATTAGAAGATCCTGAAGATTTACAAACAGCTTATGGCATCCTTGATTCAACTCTTAATACTTTAAAGCCTTCAATAAAAAGGGAATCTCCCCTCTCTAAAGAGGAAAAGATAGAAAAAAAACCTTCTAAAAAGATAAAAAAACCTTAAAATCTTCTTGAACCACATCGTATCAGTATCGGAAACGGCTTCGTATTTCACAGTCGTTTCCTTTTACAAGCTTTGCCCAACACCATTTATTCTTTACTTTCCACCCTTAAACTATTCTTGGGTTATTCCAATCAACCTCTGCGGATGAGAAGTTTCTTTTTAATACCAATCCTTTCACTGCCTCAATCCGCACTAGCGGATATAGCTCTGCCTGTTCTAGCCTTTCATTGGCCGCTTTTGTGGTTGGCATTTCTTCCCATCGTCCTTATTGAATTCTGGATTATTCACAAAAATCTGCCCTCTGTACCCAAAAGCCAGATTTTCAAAACAACGTGTTGGGCAAATTTAATATCTAGCCTGCTAGGAGTTCCTTTCATTTGGATATACCTATTTGGAACCCACATTATGACTTTTTTTGTTTGCTACTAATGTCCGGAACGCATGCCCCTTCTTTACTGCTGTGTTGGAGTGTCTCTGCTTTTTTTATACTGCTGTGGTGGGGTATCTTCTTGGTAATGTCTTATTGGCTAGAAATCAAAGTCACCCGGAAAATCTTAGCAACTTATCAGATTTCCCAAGAAAATCTTAAAAAATCTGTCTTTAAATCTAACCTGTATTCTTATACACTTCTTTTTACTTTGCACATCACGTGCATTTTTTATTTCTGGATTCGGTTTTTAAAATAAAATTAAGCTTCTAACTTGGTTCCCAATACTTTTTCCTTCTTTATTTGTATTGATTTTTGGGCTATTTTCACCTCTTTGTGCATTTGCCACTGACCCCCATCTCGCTATTTCTATGATAATACTGACCCAACAAGGGCTTTTTATCATTCTAAGCTTCATTCCCAGTCTTTTCCTGCAAGCTTATCTTATCAAAAAACAGTTCCCCAAAATTCCAGAGTGTCGTATTTTAAAAGCCTCCTTTTTTGATAGCTTTGTTTCTAAAACCTTGCCCATTCCTTTGTTCCATTCCTTTGGTACTTTGCTTTACGCACGGTATCGCCTGAGCTTTGATAGAAGTATTGTTAAATTTTTGGACTCACTGAAAACCAGATTTATTTTGCATATATTTTGTTTGGAAAGTGCTTTACAGTCTAAATTTTGTTCTTTTGAGATTTTTTTAATGATAAATTGCATCATTTTTATCTATATTTGGCCTAAACTGCAATAGAATGCTTAAAAAAAATCCAGTGTGCCTTCTTATTTTCTTTACTTTGTTCACTTTGTCCCCTCAAGCCGTGTGGGGTAATTTTATTCTTCCTATCTTGGCTCTACAGTGGCCCCTTATGTGGATAGCCTGTGCTCCCATTGTCTTGATTGAAACTTGGTTATACACAAAAAACTTGCTGATATTTCTACAAGAGACCTCTTGAAAACGACCTTCTGAGCTAATCTTACTTCTACCCTCGTTGGAATGCCTGTAACGTGGCTAATAACAAGCCCCATCACTCTTTATCCTACGGGTTGGAAACTCTTTGTAGTCTCTTCATGGTTTGGAAAAGGAGAATCTTTTGGCCTTACTTTTCTTATGATGATCTGGTGGGTCGTGTTCTTTCCAGCCTCTTATCAGATTGAAAAATGGGTAACCAGAAAATCCTTAAGATCTTTATCGTCACCAAACAAGATCAACGAAGCAGTTTTTAAAGCCAACCTAACCTCTTACGGAATCTTATTTTTACTGACAGGTGTTGGCATGATTTATTTCTATTTTAAATTATGACATGATTTAAAATATTAACTTAATTTTGTATTTTTTAATTTTATACTTTAATATGTAAAAATCATCCCAATACAATAATCCCACAACAATGCAATTGTTCCTTTTGTCTTTTCTTGTTTTCCACACCTCCCAAAGTAACGCCCATATCCTTTTACCTATCTTCGCTTTCTCACGTCCCGGTTTGTGGACCTCATTTATTTTTCTAGGCTTGATCGAAGCTTATGCTATGCTTAAATTGTTACCCTCTATACCTAAAAACAAAGTAATCCAAGCTTCTTTTTTGGGATATATAACATCTGAGACTCTGGGAATCTGCATCCTGTTTATCGCAGGACATCTTGTAAACTGGATCTGGAATCTACTGGCTCCGGCCCTAAAACCCACTTCAGACGTGATATCAAACATTTTGAAGGTTATTGCGGATTAAGCTCAACGGCTCTGTTGGCAGTCATGATTTATTTAACATGCTTCTTTATTTCCTGCTGGGTCAGTGAAAAAATCATCCAAAGATGCTTAAAATATACCCCTCAACCCCCGGGCGGTTGGGTCCTTAAAAAAGCTGTTTTTAAAGCCAAACTTTTATCTTACGTTGTAGGGGCTTTGTGCATCCTTTCCGCATTTAAGGTTTACAGCTAAGCGTTAAAAAATGCGAAAATAGTTTCTGCCAACTTATCAGAAATGCCAGGTACTTTGGCTAACTCCCCAACACTAGCAGCAGCGATACCTTTAATGTCTTGGAAATGACACAACAAAGCTTGTCGGCGTCCTGGGCCCAAACCTTTAATGTCTTCTAACTGAGAACGAATAAACTTTTTCTTGCGCAAGCGACGGTGACTTTGAATCGCAAACTGATGAGCATGATTGCGCAACCGTTGCAAAAAATGCAACAAAGGATCACTGTCTTCTAACTGCAAGCTGCGGCCATCGGAAAAATAAAAGGTTTCCCCGCCATCTTTATGTACCGGGCCCTTGGCCATACCCACCACAGGAATTTGATGTTTGCCAAGACTTTCCAAAATACGAATGGCCGTACTCAACTGCCCCTTTCCCCCATCAATAATAATCAAATCGGGCTGGGGAATAACATCATCAGAAAAACGTTTGGTCAAAGCATAACGCAATAATTTATGGTCATCGCCTCCATTGTCTTCCAAAGAAAAAGAGCGGAAATATTTGCGCATAAATCCTGAAGGACCTGCCACAATCATTGCCCCAACCCCCTGCTGACCTTGCCAATGACTGTTGTCGTAGACTTCTATCTGTAAAGGAAGCTGAGGTAGAATAAACCGCTCTTGCAACGCTTCCCGCATTTTAAGTTCTTGATTTTTTTGGGAAAAATATTGCTGTAAGTTATGTTGGGCGTTGGTCATAGTTCGTTCTAAAATCAATTGCTTTTCCCCTTTTTTGGGATAAGAAAATTGGACTTTAAGGTCATAAAGTTTTTGAAACGCAGATTTTAAAAGACCTTCCGAGGCGATAGGCGTTTGCAGAATCAGCTCGGCAGGAGGCTCTATCTTGGTATAAAATTGCTGCATAAAAGAACTCAGCACTTCTTCTTGATCTTCTTGCGCAGTCCCCGGAAAAAAGAAGTGTTGGCCTCCGTAGTGGGCAGAGCTGCGAAAGCACACCACCTGAATGCAGGTTACATCTTGTTGAAAAGCTGCAACAATAACATCCGCATCCTGCAGGACCTGACTGTAAATGGTTTGTTCATTTTGAATAGCCGCCAGCGCCCTCAAGCGGTCCCTTAACTCGGCCGCTTTTTCATACTCCTGCTGTTGGCTGGCTTGCTGCATCTGCGTCATAAGGGACCGTTGTAGTTCAGATTTCTTCCCTTTTAACAACTCCACCGTTTGGGCCACGTTTTTTTGGTATTCTTCCAAAGAAATTTTTTGCACACAGGGCGCACTGCATTTTTTAATATGATAAAGCAAACAAGGGCGTGTGCGCTGATTAAACGTATGGTCGGAACAGGAACGCAACAAAAAGGCTTTATGCAAAACATCTAAAGTGGTGTTGACGGTCTGAGAGCTGATAAAAGGACCAAAATAAGCTTGTGTTTTTTGACGGTCTACCCTGCGCTCTTTCACAAGACGGGGAAAAGGATGCTGGGTCACAACCAAAAAGAACGGAGATTTTCCATCTTTTAATAAGATATTATAGGGAGGAAGCTTCTTTTTAATCAGGTTCATTTCCAGCAACAAGGCTTCCAGCTCATT
Source organism: Alphaproteobacteria bacterium 40-19 (assembly GCA_001898075.1). GTDB lineage: Bacteria > Pseudomonadota > Alphaproteobacteria > Holosporales > Holosporaceae > 40-19. The sequence goes on along the minus strand of MKSD01000001.1, from coordinate 63,272 downwards.
GTCCGTAATGGTGGTCTGCACACTAAAAAGATGGGCTAGCATCCGAAGCAAACGCCCCGGTAACGCATTAACTCTGGTATAATTGGAAACGCGTTTTTTAAGATTTTTTGCTTTACCAATATAAAGAATTTTCTGGTCTTGCCCCAGCATTTCATAGATCCCAGGGCTTTCGGGTATTGTCAGAAGGGCCTGCTTTAAGACCCGCAACCCCCGTTCAATTTCTGGAGCATGCGTATTGTAAATGGTTTTCACAACTTTTCATCTTCTCTTGATAGTGTTTGCGGCAAAAAGAAAGATAAATATCATTCCCTCCACACAAAATCTGAGGACCTTGGCAGGCCACTTCTCCTGAATTGGCATCTACCCGGGCGGTCATAATTGCTTTTTTTCCACAAAAACAGACGGTAGGAATTTCTTCAATATGATCTGCCAAAGTCAAAAGCCATTGGCTTCCGACAAACAAATTCCCTTGAAAATCTGACCTCAACCCGTAAGTCATGACTGGAATATTCATCTGGTCTACAATTTGGCACAGTTGGCTGACTTGCTCTTTACTTAAAAATTGAGCCTCATCTACAAAAACACACGACGGTTTTTGCTGGTGTTGAGATTGACTGACCAAAGAAGGCAAATGCGTATCGCTGTAACAAATAATAGCGTTCCTGGACAGACCTAAACGACTTGTGATTAAGTCACTTTGCGTAAACTTTACGATGACTTCTGGCAAAAGACAGATGACGTGCATCCCTCGTTCTTCGTAATTAAATGCACATTGCAACAAACGTGTTGATTTTCCTGCGTTCATAGAGGAATAGTAAAAGTGAATTTCAGCCATAAGCACTTGCAGATAAAAGAGCTGTACTATTTTACCATGTTTAAAAAAATCTGACCACCCTGAAACCAAGCACTTTTCCAGAATCAACACAGCGTTACCCAACCTTCATATTGAACTATTAACCTCAATCGTGGTACTATTTGAGCGCTATATGTTTTTATAAAAAGATGTCCGTTTCCATTCCTCATTTTTTTTCATTGGTCTGTAAAAGGTATGGAAATAGTGTATTGCGCTTACCAGAAGAAATTAAAAATAATCTTATCGATGACATGGAAAGTTTTTGGAAGTGGGCTTTGGACCGCAAGAGACTATGGTCGTTTTGCACAGCTATGGGAGCGTCTGTCGAGCTGCGAAAAAATTTAATACAGCAATTTTTAACGTCCCATCCTTGTAAGCAAGAATCAATGCGTTTCTTGCATCTGTTGGCATTACGGCAGCGCTTGGCGGATCTACCGGAAATTCTATCTTATCTTCGCACCCGTCAGGATAAAAAGAAACTTTATGTCACTTCTTCTGCTGAACTGCCCGCTTCACAAGTCGATTGGATCATCACTTATTTTAAGGAAAAATTTGGTTTTTCGGTGAAAGTCATTCAGACCATAAACCCTACCATGATTATGGGCAGCATCTTTGTGTGGGACGGATATATAATGGATTGTTCTTTAGACACGCTTTTGAATCACATACAACAAAGGATAAGCAATGAGTTCTAGTAAACTGCAACACTCTGAAACGTCAGCATTGGTCTGCGATTACATTTTGAAAGGCACCTCAGACGGTTCTATGGGACAACCTTCCGAGGTAGGGTTTGTATTGACGGTAGGGGATGGGGTTGCTCAGGTCTGGGGATTAGATCACGTCCAAGCAGGTGAAATGGTCGAGTTTAAAGACGGCATTAAGGGAATCGCTATGAACCTACTGGAAGACACCGTAGGTATCGTTCTGTTTGGCCAAGACCGTCATATCAAACAGAATGACATTGTCCGGCGAACCGGAGCCGTGGCTCAGGTTGCGGTGGGGCGTTCTTTGTTAGGCCGGGTTGTCGATGGTCTAGGAAATCCTATTGATGGGAAAGGACCTGTGGAAAGTGATATATTTTATCCCATTGAAAGGGCTGCACCTTCCGTCATTGACCGCCAGAGTGTACGTGAACCTTTGCAAACCGGTATCAAAGCTGTTGATACGTTGATCCCTATTGGTCGCGGGCAACGGGAATTGATCATTGGTGATCGGCAGGTGGGAAAAACAACTTTAGCGATCGATACAATTTTAAACCAAAAAGGTCAAAACGTGATGTGTGTGTACGTGGCGATCGGACAAAAATGTTCTACCGTAGTGCAAATCGTGAAAACCTTGGAAGAAAAAGGCGCCATGGAATACACCGTTGTCGTCTGTGCCAATGCGTCTCAATCTGCTGCCTTACAGTTTATGGCCCCTTATACAGGTTGTTCCATTGCAGAGTATTTCCGCGATCACGGACAAGATGCGTTGATTGTTTACGACGATCTTTCAAAACACGCAGTCGCTTACCGAGAGATGTCCTTATTGTTGCGCCGGGCACCAGGCCGCGAAGCCTACCCCGGAGATATTTTTTATGTGCATTCCCGACTGTTAGAACGGGCTGCCAAAATGAGTGATGAAAGGGGTGCGGGCTCTTTGACGGCTTTGCCTATTATTGAAACTCAAGCAGGCGACGTGTCCGCCTACATTCCCACTAACGTGATTTCCATCACGGACGGTCAGATTATTCTGGATACTTCACTGTTTAACCAAGGGATCCGTCCTGCTGTCAACGTAGGGCTGTCCGTCAGCCGTGTGGGATCTGCCGCTCAAACAAAGGCTATGAAAACTGTCGCAGGACCTGTTAAGTTGGAATTGGCTCAATACAAAGAGTTGATGAACTTTTCCCAATTTGCTTCCGATCTTGATCCTGCAAGTCAGAAAGTGTTAGAACGAGGAAAACGGCTGGAAGAATTCTTTAAACAGCCTCAGTGGTCCCCGCTACCTTTAGAACAGGAAGTTCTGGGTCTGTTCATAGTGACTCATGGCTGGGTTGATGATTTGCCTGTTACTGAAGTCAACCGGTTCGTCAAGCAATGTTTTCAACAATTTACTGAAAAACATGCAGCTTTGGTTCAAGAGGTTTCCAAGACTAAAGCACTGTCTGAGGCCGTTCAAGCCCACTTTCAAGAATTTTTAGCGGAATTTAAAGTAGGTTTTCTAGCATGATGAACCTCAAAGAGCTCCGGGCACGACAAAAAAGCGTTCAGTCTATTAAAAAATTGACCGGAGCGCTAAAAATGGTTTCCAGGTCTAAGTTGGGAAAAGCGCAGGCCCAATGGCGTCAGGCGAAGGATTCTTTTGACAATATCAATGTTTTAATGTCCAAACTGGTAGCGCTATATCGCTGGCACCAAAAAGACCTTCCAGTGCCCAGCAACGCACAGGCCCCAAAAGTTTTAATTGTTCTATCTTCTGATCGTGGTTTTTGTGGCAATTTTAATAACCGCCTCTTACAGGCTTTGCGAACTTATCTACAACAAACATTTTACGACATCCAGGTGATCACTATTGGCCATAAGATTTTACCCGCTTTAAAAAAAGACCTCAGCATCTCTGTAATGGAAAGTATTCATTCATTTAAAGATTTTTCCTACAGTCATGCGGGTCATCTTTTGGAAAAGCTTTATCTTTCTTATATACAAGGGCATATCAGAGGCTGTTCTGTCCTAAGCATGCGGTACCATAATTCTTTAACCCAAGAGCCAGAGATTTGTTCCTTGTTGCCTTTTGACACCTCTTCCTTAAAGGAAGAGCATGCATCTTTAGCTCAATGGTTTTCAGGCACTGTACCAGTCTTTGAGATAGAAAATGATCAATTTTTCCATGAAACGTTACGCTTATTCTTTTTCAGTGAACTAACGTCCTTGGCAAAAGAACACTTAGTCAGTGAACATAACGCCAGGATGATGGCCATGGATAATGCCAGTGAAAATGCCGACAATATGTTAGGAGAGCTGGAAAAACAGTATAATTATTTAAGACAATCATCTATTACCAAAGAGCTTGTAGAAATTATTTCAGGCGCTCAAGCACTAGAAGGATAACCGGGGGAAAGAAATATGCACACAGCAACACCACAAGATACACACATTCAAACGGAAGGTCGGGTCGTCCAAGTTTTGGGCCCTGTTGTAGACGTGAAATTTACCGGACAACTGCCGGAAATTTTGGACGCCTTACAGGTGGAAGCCGAAGACCGAGTTTTGACTTTAGAAGTTGTTCAACACCTAGGAGAAGACACCGTACGGGCCATCGCCATGAACTTTACAGAGGGATTAGTCCGGGGCGCTGTTGTGGTGAACACAGGCAGCCCTATTTCGGTTCCCGTAGGACCTCAAACCTTAGGCCGTATCATGAATGTGGTCGGAGAGCCCTTAGATGAGGGGCCGGCTATTGAAAGCGAAGAAAGATGGTCCATTCACCGCTCTGCCCCTTTATTCACAGAACAGAAACCAGACCCTGAAATTTTAGTCACTGGTATTAAAGTGATTGACCTTTTAGCACCTTATTCTAAGGGAGGAAAAGTAGGGTTGTTCGGAGGTGCAGGAGTCGGTAAAACTGTAATCATCACAGAACTCATCCACAATATCGCCAAAGGACACGGGGGGTATTCCGTGTTTACCGGTGTAGGGGAACGCAGTCGCGAAGGAAATGACTTATATCACGAAATGATTGCTTCTAACTTGATTCAGCTGGAAGGAGAATCTAAAGTAGCTCTGGTTTTTGGACAGATGAATGAACCTCCAGGAGCCCGTGCCCGAGTCGCCCTCACAGGACTCACTTTGGCCGAATACTTCCGAGACGTAGAAAATCAGGACGTATTGTTGTTCATTGACAATATTTTCCGATTTACCCAAGCCGGGTCCGAAGTATCAGCCTTATTAGGGCGAATCCCTTCTGCCGTGGGGTATCAACCTACACTGGCGTCGGAAATGGGCAGTCTGCAAGAACGCATTACCAGTACCATTCGTGGGTCCATTACCAGCGTACAGGCGGTTTACGTACCCGCAGATGACTTAACAGATCCTGCCCCTGCAACATCTTTTGCTCACCTCGATTCCACAACTGTTTTAAACAGATCTATTTCAGAAAAAGGTATTTATCCTGCTGTTGATCCTTTAACGTCGTCCTCCCGAGCACTAGATCCCTTGGTTGTGGGACAACGTCACTACACAGTGGCCCGGGAAGTCAAAGAGGTTTTGGAAAGATATAAAGCGTTACAAGATATTATCGCTATTTTGGGACTGGAAGAACTGTCCGAAGAAGATCGCTTGGTGGTCAATCGTGCCAGAAAAGTAGAACGCTTCTTTTCTCAGCCCTTCTTTTCTGCCGAAATCTTTACAGGCAAACCTGGTGTCTGGGTTCCGGTAGAAAAAACCATTGAAGGCGCTGAAGCCATTCTTCAAGGACATTGTGATACCTGGCCAGAAAGTGCTTTTTATATGGTCGGAGACTTAGATCAAGCCAGAGAAAAAGCCGAACAATTGCAGGCCGTTAAATGACAGAAATCGTAACCTTTTCAGTCTGTTTAAAAACGTGCCAGGATACTGTTTATAAAGGAGAAATCCAAAAAATTCGAATTTCCACTCCCCAAGGGCCTTTTGAACTCATGCCTGGCTATGCAACTTGGGGTTCCGTCACAGCAGTAGGAACAATTTTGCTGTGGGATAAAGTGGGACAAGAATACATCTTTTATGCTCCCGCTGGTATTTGCTGGTCTGAGGCTAAAACGGTTTCTGTGTACGCTCCTTATTTCTTGTCATTGCCTGATGATCAAGAAGAAACCTTACGTCAAGCTCTGGCACGATTTGAACATTTCCAACATTTCTAATTTTTTTCAGAGCTTTTAATCTAGTCCCAATCTAAACAACATAAGCCGTGGCTTTTCAGTTTCTGAAAAACTATGACAAATATAATCTGTTGTACGATTTTTTTATTTCTTATCAGATAAGAATTAGCGTAAAATTATCTTTTTTCTATTATTTTATAAATAAACAGTTCAATAAAAAATAAAATGAAAGCAGTAAGCCATCAAAAATCACTATTCATGTACCTTTTTGTACAATTGATATCTACCCCTACAGTTTATGCAGACAAACCCGAAGAGCTAACAATGGCTCAACAAGCAGCAGTCTTAAAAATTTTAAGCAGTGTCTTAAAAGGTTCCTCTAAAAACACACCCAACAGCAGAGCTCTTCCCTCCAAAAGTTCAAAATCTGAGATGAAATCCAGATTAGATGATATTAAACAGACAGAGTCTTTTATGTTATCAGAAAAATCTGCTCTCTCAAAAACAAAAAGAAAAGACACTAAAAATAAGAATTTGACCAACCAGCTGCCTCAAACAGTCTATAACGACAACTCACAAAACTATCATATCTACGGAGGTTATCAAACGGACCCTCAAATTCAAGAACTTCTAAAAGAAATTAATAATTTGAAGCAGTCTATTTCACAAACTTCTCCGGACGCTGAAACCAAAAAAGCGCTGCAGGAAGCGGTTTTTCAGGCTAATGAATTGAAAAAAGCTTTAGACGCAAAAAATCAACAAGAAGAAGTGATCCAAAAGGCTCAACAAGCATTGGAACACAAAAACAAAGAACTGGAAAACGCTCTATCTTCTAGTACTGCTTCTAACCAAGAGGAAGTAACCAAGTTAAAATCTAACATCCAAGACCTGGAACAGAAAGCCAGCAGTCACGAAGAGTCTCTTAAACAAAAAGACTCCGAGCTTCAGAAAAAAGTTGTGGAAGTTGAATTAAAAGCTGAAGAGTTGAAAAAGATTCAAGCTGAAAACCGACAACTCTCTTCTAATCTAACAGCTCTGCAGGCTGATCTTCAAAAAAGCAAACAAGAAGCGGATGTCAAAGTAAAAGAAGCAGAAAAAATTTTGCAGGAAAAAATTGCTGAATTAGAGTCTGAAAAAAATAAAGATTCAAAGACGCAGACAGAAATTTCAGCACTAAAAAATCAGTTAGAAACGATCCAAAAAGAAAAATTAGAACGTGATCAGGAATTAACCAAACTGAAAACAGAGATTGAAAATTCAAAGAAAAAAGCTCAAGAATTTGAATTAAAAGTTCAAAATCTAGAGACAACAAAGAACGAGGTGGAAAAAAATAAGACTCTTTCGGAAAATGAAAAAGAAATCCAGCTTAAAAAACTGCAAACAGAAAAGACAGAACTTGAAAATAAGATTAAATTGATCAGTGCTGAAAATGAAGAAAAGATTCGCAATCTAACAGAAGAGATAGCAAAAGATAAAAAAGAACTAGAACAAGTAAAATCTGAAAACGCTTCTTTAAAACAGACACTAGAAGAAGCTAAAAAGAACCAGAGTGAAGTGACGGAAGAAGCCAAAAAAGCTGGAAACGCACTTCAAGCAAAAATTAAAAACCTAGAAGAAGAAAAAAAGAACATTCAAGCACAGCAAAGCAGCAACCAAGCGGAAAAAGATAAAAGAATTTCTGAATTACAAACGCAAATCAACACTTTAAATACAGAAAAGACGAATCTGGATAATACACTTCAAACAGAACAAAAAAAGTTTAATGAAGCTAGTCAAAAAATTGAAGAAATCAATAAAGAAATTGAAAAATTAAAGCAGACTGAACAAGATCAAACTGAAACAATTAATCAATTAGAAGCAGCCGGAAAAGCCCAAACAGAACTTCTCAAAAAAACTCAAGCAGAACTATCTGAAAAAACAGAAGAAGCGACTTTATTGGCTGTACAAGTTATGCACTTAGATCATGAAAATCAACGTCTAACAAAAGAACTGGATTCTTTAAAGAATGACAAAGAGACCTATACTAAAAATTCCAACACATTACAGGAAAAGCTTCAAAAAGAAATCAATGCACTTAATAAAACAAAAGATTTAAGTGAGAACGATAAATTACAAATTCAAAATTTAACTGCTGAAAATGAAAATCTTAAAAAGAACTCCCAGCAGATTGAATTGAGCTATAAAAGATTAGAAGAAGTTTCTGATAATATTCAGCAAGATCTAAAGAAAAAGACAGCCCAGATAAGAGAGCTAGAAGAGCAGAAGAAAGAAATGGAAGAGAACTTTAAAAAGGCAAAATTAGAGCAAAATTCTAAAGATGAATTAAAAAAGAAAATTGAGCTTTTGAATGACGAGAAAACAAAATTAGAATCAGAAAAAAGCCAAGCTTTGGAAAATCTAAAGCAGAAAACAACTGAATTTGAAAAATTTTTGGAAGAAAAGGAATTAAAAATAACAGAGCTCAATAATACTCTAGACTCAACACAAAGCAATATAGAACGTCTGAAACAGGAAATTTCAAAGAAAGAATTAGATCTGAAGAATTATTTTAAGCTTCAAAATCCGGGGCCACAAGAAAAAGAAAAACTAACTGAACAATTGGTAAATTTAAAGAAAGAATACGAAGAAAAAATAGCATTTGATAATAAGGCACACTGGGCAGCTCACAACGAACTTGCCAAACAAAATAAAGATCTCAAAGCATTAAATGAAAAAAATTTAAATGAAGCAGTAAATAAATTAAACGGCCAGAATTTATCCCTAAAACATTGCGAAGAAATTAAATCAGAGATCCGTAAATTGGGACAATCTGTGGGTTGGACTCCTGAAGTCCTTGATGAGCTCCTAAATCCAATTGCCTGCAACCAAACGTTGGACCTGAAATCTAAAACTGTAGAGGCAACACATTTACCGCAGAAGAAAGATTTACAAATAGTCTCTAACGCTCAGGTCAATATATCTGAAAAAAAAAAATAATTAATTCAGGTAAAGAACTCCCCTCAGTTATTCCAGAGGGGAAGCCTGAGGAATCAGAAAACAACACTGAAAGTCCTGCCTTAACGGATCTGAAAAAGCAGATTACTAAATATTTAGACAACCCAGAAAATGAAGGTGTATCCTCTGATGCCATAGAAAATATTTTTGATAAGACAATCAAAACGCTAACCTTAGATGAACAAGCAATTGCCAAAAAGTTCATTAAAGCTCAAATAATCCGAAGAAAAAATAATACTTTCAAAAATAGCGAAAAATATCGCGCACTCCAGAATACATCTCCTTCCATCCCCTCGGTACCCTCTTTTGAAGAAATGGAGGAAGCGGATAATCAACCTGGTCTTGAATATACAAACCCTATCAAGATTCCAAAAAACATTGAGCTCTCTGAAGTACTACCCCAAAAAGAAATAGAAGACCCCCAACCTGAAACTATTCCTGAAGAAAATTCAGAACCTCCCGTGGAAAATCCTGCCCAAAAACACTTTCAGGAAATAGAAAAAGTGGATGACACTCCTGCCTTTATAAAAGGAGACTTAAAACCCGGTTCAAAAACCTTCTGGGTCATTGGGCCAGATGACCTGGATTTAGAACAAATGCCCAAAATTCTCCGAACACCGCTTGCATTCAATAAAGATGCGAAAGATAGTATTGAAAAGTATCCATCAAGTCTTTCTGCCGCCATAAATGAACTGATGAATAGAAAAAAGTACTTGAAGGGCCAATCGTTCGATACAATACAAACACAAACTTCAACGCAAAAAATATTTCACAGATTTACCACAACAAGTATCCAAAAGATAAACTCTTTTCTAGATAAACTTAAAAACAACGTAAAAGAAAAAATACAGAAAATCAATGATACTACAACATTAAAAACTTCAGAAAGTGGTACAAAAAATATTCTTCTGAAGAACTGGAAAGACTTTTTAAGTAAAATAGATACCTTAAAAGAAACTGTTCAAAAGTCTCACCAAACGCTGGTGAAAAGTTTTGCAGAAAATAAAGATCCCTTGCGATTCAAGCAATGGACAGATACAAAGGTTACAAACTCTAAAAAACATTCTTTACCCTCAAGCTCTGTGACCCAGAGCATAGGCCCTGGAATGTTTAATAAAGAAACATTGAAAAGCCAATAAAAAATTCTTAAGATAAATCACTTATCCCCCTAAGGCACATCTTGCCTGGGGGGATTCATTTAACGAAGCTTTTAAGCTAAAAAACTTTATACTTGCACTTCCACGAAACAGAATCTGTTCATACAAATTATCGTTTACTTTTCCAATATAGATTTAATCTTTTCCCACACAAGTTCTTTCTTTTGGATGATCTCTTCTTCAAGTTTTCCTTTAGAAGAAAATGCAAAACAGCCGTGATAGTGCATTTTCATATATTCGCACACCGACTGAAGGCGCATCTGAAACGCTGCTTGCGGTGCTTGACTCCCAAAAGTCACTAAAACCAATACATGCTTTCCTTTTAATTGACGGCCTAATTCTTTTTCACTTGTTACCAAATCATAAAACCGTTCTAAAAAAATGTGTAAATTAGCACTGACCGAATACCAATACAAAGGCGTTGCCAACACCCAAACATCATAGTTTAAAAGCCCTTTCATTAAAGGGATATAATCATCTTGTACAGAGTGATCTCCGTCGTAGGGAGCTATTTTATAATCTTTTAAATGAATAACAGGGACGTCAGGGGAAAAAATTGAAGAAGCAACAGTCCAAGTATTTCCCTGCCGTTTACCACTGCCAACGATGCAGATCACCCTGCGCCGTTCGGCCATTATAGGCCCCCGTTCGTAATGCGTCACCTGATTATGATCCTCTTTTTTTTGACGTTATCATATCTGGTCCAAAAAATTGATATACAGACCAGAGCCAATCCTGCTACCGTCCAAGGAGCCCACAAACGGATTTTCTTCATAAGCTCCTTCTTTTTTGATAAGGAATTAGGCTGAACTAGCTTTTACTCCCTGCAATACTTATCATCCTGCGGACGCTACAGTCCTCTGTGCGACAAAATCTTTACTTGAGTTTTACCGTGATACAGATAATACTTCACGTAACCTGAAATTTTTGCAAACAAAGTGTGATCTTTTCCTATTCCCACGTTTTCACCTGGGTGTACTTTTGTACCCCGTTGACGTACCAGAATAGACCCTGCCTGCACTTGCTCGAGGTCAAAGTGCTTTAATCCTAATCGACGACCCGCCGAATCTCTTCCATTTTTAGACGAACCACTGCCTTTCTTTTGTGCCATCTTTCAGATCCTCCTTAACCATTCGCCTTAATAGCTTCCACTTTCAACCGAGCATACTGCTGGCGATGACCTTTTTTCAATCGGTCTTTATGGCGACGGTTCTTTTTAAAAATTAATACCTTATCGTGCTTAAAATTTCCCTGGTGCTTTACCACGATGGTAGCAGCTTTTATTTCTACCCCTGCAGCAGCCTTTTGCATAACAACCCCAGGAAGAGACAGTTCTTGATCCTGCTGAGTACCAGGAATGATTTCCACATTCACATACCCGCCTTCTTGAACAGCGTACTGCTTTCCGCCCGTTTTTAAAACAGCGTACATTTCTTCCACCTACTATCAAAATATTCCTTTTGATTATAAGTTTTTTCCGTTGTTTTTTCAATAGCACACAAGAGCCCTCTTGTGGATAACTTTTTTACTGCTATTTTTGATGGGGTAGGAACAATGATGAGATGATGAGGAGAAAAAAATGTTTTTACTAATTGATAAAAAAAAACATCCAATTCTGAAAAAACAAAAAAAATACTTTATTCATCGCAATATTTTTTTAATATCCACTGTTTAAACTCCTTATCAGGATGTTGAGGAGAAGAAAAATGAAAGTTTTATTGGTCGAAGATCATGAGCCAACCGTATCAGCCATTACCGAATTATTAAAAACCAATGGTATTGATTGTGACTCTTGCGAAGAAGGGGAATCAGCGTTACAGATCAGTCGTTTTTACCGATATGATCTTATTATTATTGATCTTCTTCTTCCTGATATGCATGGATACGATTTGCTAACAAAAATCCGCACTTTTTCAAATGCCCCTATTCTTATTTTATCAGGACAGCAATCTGTTTCAGATAAAGTAAAAACTTTAGGCTTTGGAGCAGATGACTATCTAACAAAACCTTTTAGCGGAGAGGAACTGATCGCCAGAATCAAAGCACTCGCAAGACGCAGCGAAGGTCATGCGTGTTCTATTATCAAAGTCGGCGAGCTGGTTTTAAACTTAGACCATGGATCGGTTGAAGTCAACGGAAACCCTTTGCAGTTAACCGGAAAAGAATACAAGATTTTAGAACTGTTAATGCAAAGAAAAGGAGTCATCATTACAAAAACCACTTTCTTGGATAAATTATACAGCGGTATAGATGAACCCGAAGAAAAAATTATTGACGTTTTTGTGTGCAAAATCAGAAAGAAATTAGAAAAATTTCTGCCCAGCGGAAGAAATTATATCGAAACTATTTGGGGCCGCGGCTATGTCTTAAGAGAACCCTTTAGTAACGAGTCTGTTGAATCCAGACCCGCCGATGTTATGCCGTTGCCACCAGGAGCCGCAAACTAGCTTCATAAAGCTACTGGCTTTTAAAGGTCAGTAGCTTTTACAGCAGATTCTAAAAACACCAGTGGCGCATTTTATTGATCCAATTCTTTTTCCGACTTTGAACAACTTATTTGCTCAGCCAGAAACTTTTCAAGCTCGTCCGACTCTTCTTCAAGATTGTTCCACCATTGACGCACTCCACAGATTGTTTTCTTTGTTGTTTCAGGGTCTAAAGAGTCTTGTGCGCTAATCACTATGACACTTCCAGGAGAGCATCTTTCTTCCTGATGATATGGTGCAATTTCATTCCACAAAACTGCCTCTATATCCTTACACACAATAGTTGTTCCGGCGTTAGGATCGTAGAAAACAAACTGATTCTTTCCGAAAAGATCTTTTTCTAAAAAAACTCCTACCGCATGATCAGTGTGTTCTTGATTTTCAGCAGACGTACTCATCCCAAACAGCATCCCCACGACACCCGGAGCCTGCAATCTTTTCAATATTCTTTCTTTAAAAAGCAGAAAAGAATTCTTTACAGGATTTAAAATATCTGTTTTTTTAAGAAAAAAATGTCCATAAATATTTTTGGTATTGCGCAAACACTTTGCAATCTTGAAGTCAGTCATTGTAGCCTCATCAAGACTTTGACAAGGCAGAGACACTTCTAGCTGCAATGGCTGCCCCTTAGAAACCGAGAGGCGAAATTGATTAGAAGTGTAACCTTCTGGAAAATTTCCAATAAATGCACAAATTTGCCTCTGGCACCCTTCAACTATCCCCTTGTCCGCTTCATCAGTACAAAACGCCCCATACTCAGGGTCTCCGTGAAAAGTCATAATTTTTTCTAAAGTATTTTCAATGAATGCTTTTTCTGACTTTTCTAATCTGCCTGGGTTTTTAGAATTTTTGTGTAAAAGAATACAAAATTGATTAAGATCATCTTTTTTCTGTAATTTATTTTGCAACCAAAAAGCTGTTAACCCAAAACATAGTCCTCTGCTCTGACTAAAATATTTTGCTTTTTTTCATAAATACTTGACTTGTATTTTTCTGGATTATCATCTTTCAGTAACGATTGATTTTCAACCTTAAAGAAGTTAAATAAATGATCTGTAATATCCTTCTGATTCATGATATAAAATTTATCTGTTCTAGAATTTTCATTGTCTAACAACTCTAAAACACCATAAAAATATTCTGGATAAAAATCAGCTGCCGCTTTTAATGTATGGTAATCCAAAGTAATTTTATTGTTTTCACTATATCTATTAATTTCTGTGGCATAACAAAATCTCTAAAGTTTCTTGTATGCTTAAAAATGTCTTGAGCCTTCTTGGGCTCTTTTAAAATTTCTACCAATTGATTTAACCAATCTGGTTCAGCAGAATCTTCTTTACACAGATACAACCACGTTGCTGGATGAAATTGTGTTATAAGTGTTTGAAAGGAATTCAGATCAACACGATAAATATTACAAAATCTTAACAGTTCTGATTGTAATAAAACATTTTCAGATTGCGCTTTTTCAAAAAGAACAGTACCTTTTTTTCATCCTTCAAGTGGTCTAAAAGCAGAAGTTTCAGCGATGCCTCCTGTGCCCCCAGCCAAGCCAAAGGATGGAATTTTTTAATCTGATCCTGATACTGCCCCAATGAAACATGATATTTTTTACAAAACTCTAATAGATTAAACTGCTGCTGAAGAGGCACATCTGCAACCTCAAACAGCGCATCACGAATAGAAGTCTTTTCCAACAAATCCTGGGCATTAAAAAACTCAAGATTTTTAAGAAGTACTACGGCATCAAATTTTTGAAGCGACCGAACGAAGTCTGGCAACCAACCTGCGTTTTTAATAACGAAGGCTAAGTATTTATCCTGCAAATCAAAATCTTTGGATTCACTAATGACCCTAAACATCACATTTAAAAAATTTTCAGAACATTTTTTAACAGAATTAGCAGAGCTGAAAAATTCTTTGAAAGGCCACTGTTCTATGGCGAGATTATCTATAGGAAAATTATTTTCAGCCCAAAGGCGCAAAAATATTTTTTTATGTTCATCATTTTTCGAAGCAACAATCTGTTGGAATAAAGCATCCCGAACAGCTGCAGATTTTTGAACCAACCCGATCATCCAATATTCATCTAACATCTCTGTCAACTGGAATTGGGCGATTTGCTCTTGATATGGATCTAAATTCTCGTCTTTGTGTAAACGCAGTAAATTTTTCTGACTTTGAACATCTAAAATAGCCTCCTGAAAGGATTTGTCTATGGTTTCGTCTTTGACTTGATCCGCAGGCAGCTTCACTTCTGGACCAGCGTATACAAAGTTTTGCGATAACAATAGAAATAATAATAAAACGTTTTTTCAAAATAAAATAAAAATATAAATTTCATTGAATATTGACATTTTTTTTAAAAAATTCAAAAAAAAGCCAATAAAAAAATCATTAAAGTAGCTTCAATTTTTTTCAGTTGATTTTTCAGCTTATTCCCTTAAAATGATAAAGTCTTTACGGGCTCAAGTGCGATGTCTATCTTTTCTGTTCTGTTACCCAAAACGTCTTTTGCCATGAAGGGGAAGTTGCCTGACAAAGAACCCGATCTTCTAAAATGGTGGCAAGACATCGATCTTTATCAAAAGATCCGAGATGCCCGAAAGCAGCGCCCTATGCGCAGTTTACTGGATGGCCCCCCCTACGCTAACGGTCCTATCCACATGGGACATGCTTTGAACAAAGTATTAAAGGACTTTGTGAACCGTTTTAACAGTTTGTGTGGCTATGACGTTCATTTTGTACCCGGATGGGACTGCCATGGTCTGCCTATTGAAGCCAAAATTGAAGAACAATTTCTTAAAAAAGGCCTTTCAAAAAACGATGTTCCTGTGACTGATCTCCGTCAAGCTTGTCATCAATTTGCAGAAGAATGGATTCAGGTTCAAAAAGAACAATTTAAACGCCTTGGCTTTCTGGCAGACTGGCAACACATATACCGCACCATGGATCCGTCATTTGAAGCAGCGATTGTCCGAGATGTATTCGAACTGCTTAAAAAAGGACTGATTTACCGCGGCATGCGTCCGGTTTTATGGTCTTGTGCAGAAGAAACCGCTTTGGCAGAAGCAGAAGTGGAATATAAAGACATTGTCTCTGCTTCTTTATATGTCAAATTTCCTTTAGAAAAGACCTTACTAGATAAGCCCACATCTGTTGTTATTTGGACAACTACCCCGTGGTCTTTACCCGGCAACCGAGCGATTTGTTACTTACCTGATGCCGTTTATGCGCTTATCGAAATCACAAAAATCAAAGAAGGCAGCCTGTGGCAGGAAAAAGAACATCTTCTGTGCGCTGCAGATTGCTTGCAAAATTTGACGCAAGAAACGGGTATTGAAGAATACCAAGCACTACAAAGCCTAAAAGGAAAAGAGCTGGCAGGATGGATGTGCAGCCATCCCTTAAAAGAAGATGGCTACAGTTTTGAAGTTCCCTTGTTACCCGGGGATCATGTCACCACCGATTCAGGAACCGGATTTGTTCATACTGCTCCGGGACATGGATTGGAAGATTTTGCCATAGGTAAACAATACAGCCTAGAGCTGCCAGAAACAATTTTGGACGATGGCGCTTTCTGTCCCCATATCCCTTTGTTTGCCGGTCTAAATATCTGGAAAGCAGCCCCAGCCATCCAAGAGGCTCTGCTTAAAAGACACATGCTTGGTGCCCATGTTCCCTACCTTCACAGCTATCCTCACTCTTGGCGTTCTAAAAAGCCATTATGTTACAGAGCAACTCCTCAGTGGTTTATTTCATTAGATGACCCTGTTCTATCTGCCAACGGGCAGGCAATTTCTCTGCGCCAAAGCGCTTTGCGCAGCATTGAACAGGAAACAGTTCAATGGAGGCCTAAGGGATCAGAAAATCGTATTGGTTCCATGATTGCTGGAAGGCCAGATTGGTGTATTTCCAGAAAACGATCTTGGGGCGTTCCATTGACTTTTTTCCTGCACAAAGAAACGGGGCAATGTTTAATGGATGAGGCTATTTTTCAAGCCATCTGTGACCGAGTGGGCCAAGAAGGTGTGGGCTTTTGGCTGACCGATGAAGCATGGTCTTTTTTACCCGCCACTGAAAAGAAAGAAGACTGGATCAAAATTGAAGACATCATTGATGTCTGGTTGGAATCAGGTTTGGTTCACCGGGCTTTTTTAAAGCAAATAGACAGTGAAAAAGCTTTGTGGCCTTCTTGGGCGGTTTTAGAAGGCTCTGACCAACATCGCGGTTGGTTCCAGTCTTCTTTTCTAACGTCTATGGCACTGGAAGGAAAACCTCCTTTTCACTTCGTATTTACGCATGGGTTTCTTTTGGATGATAAAGGACGCAAACAGTCTAAGTCTTTAGGCAATGTCACCGATCCCCATCAAGTTATCGCCCAAGACGGTGCGGATATTTTACGCCTCTGGGTGGCCCATGAAGACTATGAAAAAGACTTACGAGCCAGTGACCAAATTTTGCAACGGGTCAAAGACCTCTATCGTCGTTTTAGAAATATTCTGCGCTATACCCTGGGGGGACTGCACGACTTCAGTCCCGGCGAATGGATTGAACCTTCGCTTTTGCCCACGTTGGAAAAATGGGTGATGCACAAATTGCATCTGGCGCATCAGCAGCTGCACGCCTCTTTAGGTATTGTTCAAAAAGATCCAGCCTCTGCCGGGCCCATGTTTGACTTTCAAAGCATTGTACGTATTTTGAATCAATTGTGCTGTGATCTGTCTTCATTTTATCTGGACGTACGAAAAGACATCTTGTACTGTTCAGCCCCAGATTCTTTTGAACGCCAAGCGGTTCGCACCACTTTGATGCATATTTTCTTATTTATCGTTCGTTGGCTTTCCCCTATCTTGTGTTTTACCACTGAAGAAGCCTTTCAATGTTTTTGCAAAGATATTTTAAAAGCAGATGTGTCACAAGGAACATCTGAACAGGGGCACCCGCTGTTAGAGCTGCTCATCCAAAATAACCTCTTGGAAAGAAGTGAGTTTTTAAGCATCCACTTACAAAATCTGATATTAGATCTGCCCGCATTTCCAGAAGCCCACAATCAAGTTCAAGCTTTGCTGGACCTGCGACAAGCTGTTACTCAAGCTTTAGAACAAGCCCGCAATGACAAAAAAATCGCCAGCAGTCTGGAAGCCCATCCTTACGTATTTTTACCAGAAAACTTATATTCCTCTTCTGTTTTAAACAATGTAGACTCCTTATTGACAGATTTGTGTATTACTTCTAATTTGACTATTCAAAAGGCAGATCCTTTACAAGACTACCCTTTCTTTGGAGAAGTCGGAGTGCTAGTACGTCAAGCAGTAGGAAAAAAGTGCCAAAGATGCTGGAAAATTTTACCCGAGGTCAACATTTTGTGCGATCGTTGCCAAAGTGTTACCCAAAATAGCTAATGGTTTATATCGGAGACTTTTGAAAATTTGACTTTTTTGAACATTTTGTTAACAATAAATAATTACTTAAAAATTTAAAAGACGGAAATGCCTTTGTTTTTTTTATTGGTACTGACCAATTTATTGTTTATAACAACTTCCTGGGGAATGCAAGAACAGCCCCGAAAAAGTCCGCGGCTTAAAATAAAAAATTTGAAGCAGCAGTCAGTGAATTCTCTGATCGAAAAGATTCAAAACTTGGAAACTGAAATCCAAAAACTAAGAGCTGAAAATGAAGCCTTAGAAAAGAAAAGTTTCAAATTTTGGCAAAACACAATAACACTGTCTGAAGAAAATTTTGATCTTCAACAAGAAAATGAAGAGCTTAAAAAAGACTTGTCCTGCGCTCAGACTTTTCTTACAGAAAAAGAAGACGCTGCACAAAAAAGAGATACTATCGCTGAAAAAGTAGGACAAATTTTAAAAGGATATGCCGAAGATTTTAAAGATTATTCCAACGGTTTATCCTCTCTTGCAAACATACACAATATTCCTGAAATAGAATTTACATTTAAAAATTACAGATGGGATGAGCTGCGAAGAAATGAGACACCACCAATCTATATCTTAAAAGAAATTTTGGACGAATCGCAAAACCGCGAAAATGTACAAGAAGAACCTCAGGAAAAAAATGCTTTTGCTAAAAATATGTCTAAAGAAAAGATACAGCAGACACAGAAGCCATCTGACAACGTCCCTAAGGATGAAGAAGATAAAGAACTGGCTGACTTGTTAGAAGACTTAGGGGCCGTCAAAAGAAATCCTGTTGAAAATGATCCGGACTCTTTTCATTAATATTTTAAAGAAAAACTAAAGGAGGACCTTCTCCTCCCTTAGCTTGGTTCTGTTCGTAGCAGCGCCAGACTGCTCTAAAAATGCCTTCTTTCATCATTGACCAAAAAAGTCATTCCTGGCCCTCTAAGATTCCCACGCCGTCCCCTTAAAGATGACGTCGCCTTGACAAACTTTATTAAAATAAAAATAATTAATATTGATTTTCAAGAAGCTCTAAAATGTCGATCCCTTTAAAACTTTACGCCACGGTGAAACAGACTGGAACCTTTGGAAAATTTATATGGGATCAACAGATATTCCATTAAATGACACAGGGCGGAAAGAGGCAGAAGAAGCCAGAGTAATACTGGAAAAAGAGCCCATCAAACATATCATCTCCAGCCCCTTAAGCCGTGCTTTGGAAACAGCTCAGATCGTTAATAAAAACCTTCAGCTTCCCCTAACCATTGCTCCCGAACTCAGCGAGAATCGTTTAGGCGCTCTAGAAGGAATGCCCGCGGGAACTAAAAAAATACCCGAAGAATTAACTGCTTCCGGTGCTGAACTTTTGGAAGATTTTCAACAACGTATTCTTTTAGGCTTAAAAAAAGCTCTAGATCTTCCGGGACCGGTTTTGATCGTATCTCATGGAGGTGTTTACATGAAGTTAGCCCACCAAATGTCTTGGCCTTCCATAGGTATCCTACCCAATGCGTGTCCTTTGATGCATACTCCCCCTTCTGAATATCAAGAGTCTTGGCATATTTCCTTTTTGGATGGCAGTCAAAGCCCTTTTGAAACACATTAAGCCTCTGTTTTGGCATATATGTGAGGCTTTATTAGGAAACGATACTAAGACTTTTCATTTTTTAAGGTTGAAAGAATATATTTTAACCTTAGAAGTCCTTTTAAAGCGACAAGTGATCCTTTGCCGCCAGGTCCTTATATTTTACTGTGGAACTGGTTTTCAAACAGCAACCTGGCAAGGCCCTCAAACCCTTTCTTGTGCTTGCACCCAAAAGCATATTGACAAACGTCGCCTAACACTGCTTCATCTTTAAAAAGATTGGGCAGAATACATATTACCGACATCAATGACTTTGGAATCAACAAAGAAAGTAGGCCAGAGAGCTCTAGCCATCAAGAAAAGTATTCAATCCACACAAAAACTGTTGTTATCATTTAATTCCTGGCGGATTTTTTTCTCACTTCGAATATTTTCAAAATCTTTTTTTGTTACACGGTCGAATACCACGTTACATGCACTATTTTGTTTCTTTATCAGATGTTTTATGTACTCTGATGAATTCATTTTCTTCGCAATCTTCTTCATTCCAAAATTAGGGTCGTAAAAAGTTCCTTTTCCATATTGATCCATAGATAGAACAACTAAATGTAAAGTATCCTTTTTTATATTATGGATAGTAACCTCCCAATAAATTTTTTGATTTCTTTCAGGAGCGTTATAGGCAAGAAGTTTTTTCATCGCAGTAGAAATCTGATCATAGTATATCTTGGGAGGTTGCCCAACATATCGTACTTTTCCGAATTTTTTTGTAAAGAATAAACATCTTCCAAACAATCAGTCAGCCCTTTCCGTTGCCAAATCCAACTGTTTTTTTTCAAATATATTTTTTGTTGTTTTTCACGCTTTAGAACTGAATCTATAAGCCGTTTTAAAATTTTAAAATGGCCTCCTCCTTGCAATTGATCTTTAATCCACAAATAGCCCAGACCTGCACAAACCCCCTTTTTAGAGGTGATGGGATGGCCTGCGGGCAAAACCTGCGGAATAACGTCGTCTAATAAAAAACTCTGATAATACCCAAAAGCATCGCTAGAAAAGAATAAAAAAAAGAAATATTTTAATTTTTTTCATAGAATATGTAATACTAATTTATTTTATTTTTAACAATTTTTTAAAAACCTGTCAATGAAATCAAAAAAAAGTCCCGCAACTACATCCTGCAGCTGCTTGAGGATTTCCTAAACTAAAAGCTTTTAGGGCACAAAGAAGATATTAGAATGTACAGGGTTAGTGATACCTTTCTTCCCTTTAGGCTTATCTTTAAAGTCCTTTTCCGTCACACGCTTAACTGACAAAAGGTACTTGCCTTTTTTATGATCCCCACTTTTTAACTTTAGATCCAAGAACTGTTTGACTGATTTTAAACACGCTAAAAGTTCATCAATCCCAGAAATTTTTTTCACACCATCATTCGGATCATAAAAATGCCAGTTATCAAAAGGATCTATTGATATGCCTACCATATGGCCAAAGCCTTTTGTATGGGCCATGGAAACCGCCCAGTAAGCGTTTGCATTAGTTTTCCCACGCTTTTTAGATAAAAGGAGCTTACGCCATTTTTTCAAAAGATGTATTTTCTTGACTGTTTGTGTTCTTTGAGGACAATACTTTAAAGTCTGAAATTTTTTCTGTAATCTCTCTACTTCCTCCATAACCTCCACAGCTTCATCCCCTTTCATCAAAGAAGAACTACCCTTAGGACAATCAGGTGTATCTGTATGCAAAATATACTTATCTAGCCCAACATCATATTCTATAACGGAATTGAAGAGTTCTTTTAAACGTTCAAAACGTTTTCCCCCTTGCATCTGCTCTTTAATCCAAAAGTGGACAAATCCCGCACACAAACCGTCCTGATTTTGAAAATGAGTTTCTTTTTGCGATTCTCTGGATAAAACCCGCGGAATGACTTCCTTTGATAAAAGATGCTGATGATACCCAAAAGCATCGCTAGAAAAGAATAAAAAAAAGAAATATTGTAATTTTTTCATAGAATATGTAATACTGATTTATTTTATTTTTAACAATTTTTTGAAAATCTGTCAATCAACTGAAAAAGAAGTCCCGCAACCACACCCTGCGGTTGCTTTAGGATTTTCTAAAGTAAAATAACTCATCATCAGCTCATTGTGATAATGAACAGTACTACCATCAATGAAATGCAAGGAAAGAGGATCTACAATAACGATAGCCCCCTGATCTTCAATAACCACATCATTATCTTTCTTGCTGGTCTCAATAGAAAATACATATTGCAGTCCAGCACATCCACCACTTTTAACTTGTACGCGTAACAGATTTTCTTTTCCTAAAGAAGTTAAATGCTGTATAGCGGCTGAAGAAAGAAATAAAGCCATTGATCCTCCAAAAAAATAATGCTATAGTTTTGTTAATTATTGAGTTTTTTATAGTAATGTTCCAGAAGTTTATTTTTTTGATTCTAGCCCTCACCTATACATTCTATGGTATGGCTATAGGATCAAAAGATCAAGGAAGAAAAACAGCTTCATCAGCTGCGTACTGCCATATCATTCCTGTAGACCAAGAATTTCAGCATGGCCTTGCGTTGCACGGGCAACCATTAAATCCAAAAACGTTTACACATTTTCGTTGTGTTAATCCTAGCGCTCCCAAGGGCGGTCAGATAGAGTTGGGTCGTGTAGGCTCTTTTAACACGTTGAATCCATACAATACAGCTGAAGAGTTCGCCCCTTTGGGAAATTATTGGGATCCTTTAGTCGTTGGCTACCTTGCGGTTCGTGGCCCTGAAGAACCTTTTACAGTTTACGGCTTTGTGGCCCAAGGTATGAAATTGGCTCCTGATTCTTCCAGTATTACTTTTAAGTTAAATCCTAAGGCTATTTTTCACGACGGCAGTCCTGTAACCGCTGCAGACGTTAAAGCCAGTTATGAATTTTTGGCAGAACATGGCCTCCCCGTTCATAAAGTCATACGGCAGCGCGTCGCCGCCATAGAAATTTTAGACCCTAGGACAATTCGCTTTCGCTTTGCGCCTCAAGGAAATGGCCTCTTTGACAAAGAGCTGCCTTTGATCATTTCTATGCTGTCCATCTATTCCAAAAAGCACCTGGAAGAACGTCTTCAAAAAGGGCCTCTTAACTATGATCCTGCAAAACCTTTTTTAAGCTGCGGACCTTACAAAGTATCAGAAGTGTCTATGGGCAGAAGAGTGGTTCTGCAAAAAATTCCCGGATACTGGGGCAACAATTTACCTATTTTCAAAGGGCAATTGAATGTGGATCAAATAGGATACAGCTGGTTTAAAAATGAAGAATCCTTATTTGAGGCTTTTAAAAGGGGCCTAATTCATTACTATCAAGAAAACAATTTTTCCAGATGGCAAAAATCTTATAACTTTCCAGCCATCCAGGAAAAGCGCGTCTTAAAAGAAGAAATGCCCTTTGGCGGAACTCTGGGAATCAAGGGTTTTGCCATGAACACGGATAGTAAATGGTTTTCAAATATCAACGTCAGAAAAGCTTTGGTGATCTTTTTTGATTTTGAACCGCTGTACAAACTATTGGGTAGACAGGCTTGCCGTACAGAAAGCTATTTTCCAAACACCGAGTTTGCAGCGATCAATGATCCAGATCCAGAAGAATTAAAGTTGCATGCCTCTTTACCAAAACCTATCAAGTGGGAAAAACTTCCTCCGCTTTCCCCAAAAGAACGCAAAACCAAAGCCTTAGCCCTTTTGAAAACCTGCGGGTGGAATTTGAAAAATGGCTGCCTTACAAATTCACAAGGGGAAGTATTCTGTTTCCGCTTATTGGTGGACCGGACCAAGCAAGAGCCCATTTTGGCGGAGGTGCTGACCAGACAGCTTAAAACTTTAGGCATCCAAGTCTTGATTGAACAAGAAGACTCTACGGCTTACGCTAAAAAACAAAAAGACGGCCTTTATGATATGTTGCTTGCTTACTGGCCACACTCCATGTCTCCTGGGGTTGAACAAAAACAGTCCTGGCACTCTTGTTCTGCTGGAAAAATTTCTAGAAATTTTTGTCACATTCGCTGCCAAAACGTTGATGCGTTGTGTGAAAAGTTACTGCTGGCTGCTTCTAGGCAAGAACTGATTCGTTGCTTAAAAACTTTGGATCGTGCGTTACAGTCCGGATACTACGTCATTCCTTTGCATCATACCCCTTTTATCAATTTGGCTTATTGGAAACATATAGGTCACCCCCCCTTAAGACCCAATTCGGATTATGTTCCTTCGGTGAATGCGATGTGGGTTATTGCGCAGTAAATCTTTGGGAAAAGGGTGCAGAAGATGTATAGCGCAGTGTTGTTTACTCAATCATTCTGTCCCTGAGCGCCAAAAGGTACTCTTGGCACAATCCATTATAAGACATGTTTGTGATTTCTTCTAAACGGTTTGGAAGTACAGAATTCCTACGGCACACTTGGGAAGGAGATCCATGATTTTTTATACCCATAAAAGACTCGTATACGACGTCTTTCAAAGAGCTATTCCTATCAATTGTTCGTTCACTGGCAAAAGCAGGTTCTGCTTTTTGTACTTCTTGATACAGCCTTTGACGTACCTTAAATTGACACTTCCCTTTCAAGGGACGGTGAGAAAAGTTATCACACAGAGCAATAACTTGTTCATAAGGAACGATACCAAACATCTCTTTAATCTTCCCATCTAACACTTGATACTCTAAACTCTCTTCCCCCCAAACTTTCTGCTCACTAGGGTATCCAAAACTATCCACACAGCCGGATTTCACCGAACTCAGCCAAGGCTTATCAGAATGAACCTCGCAGGGATCGGCGCAAAAAGCTGCTTGATGTGAAAATATGAATAAAATCAGTAAAAATAGTTGTTTGTTCATTGTAAAAATCCACTGCTTATTTTTTAGTGAAAGATTTTATCCACTCCTCACGTAAAGCTTCAGTGTACTGTTGGCAAGAAGAATTCCCCTTAAAGCGGTTCACCATTGTTTCAACATCTGTCCGTTCTCTACAAATTTCAGCGGGCTTAATCCCTAAAGCTAAAAAACTCTTCAAGGACTTTTCTATGTTTTTGTATTCCGTATAAATTTTGTAATCTTCTGGGTCCTTAGGATCATTTAACTGATGAACCTGAGTACGGATTGTTTCAAGCAACTTATTTGTTTGCATAGAAGTGGCTCTTTCCTTGCAGACGAGGGTACTAGGGTATAGTTCACAAAGCTTTTTAGCATCATTTTCATTTTGAATATTTTTTCACAATTCAGAAACCATCGTATTCTGATCAACTTTCTTGGCTTCTATTTTTTTATCACTTTTAAACCAATTCTTGACCTTGGACACAATACCCATTTCAGCTTGGGAATTACTTTGTAAAGCTCCCAACATTATCAGAAACAATAATTTTATTTTCATTTTTTTATAAATTTGCAAGTCATTTTCTCATTGTAAATAATAAAAATTGATTTATCATTAAAAAAATAAAAATACTTATATTCAAAATTAAAAAATACCAGCCTGCAGAGACCAGGATAAAAATTTAAACAATAATAAAGAGTCCTTTTTTTTCGCAAAAAACTAATTATATTTTTCTTTTCTAAAGTCGTTCGAATAGCTCGCCCAAGTGCTCTTGAAACTCTTACAAATGTCATCAGGTTTGTATACCTCAGATTTTAGAATATTCCTTCCAGAATCTCCATCAAATTTTATTTTCAAAGTTTTTAAGCAGAAAGATTATTTATTATTTTTTTTTACTTTCATACTGTTGTTCAGCTCTCTTCAGGATTTCTTCCATACTTATCTCTGGCTTATCTGCAGAATCAGAAGCATTTTGCATAGCTGCTGCGACTTCTTGATAAATTTTTGCTGCTTTTTTACATGCCAAGAGATCGCCCTTGTTTCGACAAAGTTTGGCTATTTCGGGACCAGCTTTTCCGGGCATCTTATTTTCCATTATGTGATCAATATATTGTTGAGTAATCTCGTCCAAACTCAATTCTTTTCGAGTTTCTAATTGATTGTCTTTCCTTCCAAACCAACCAAACATTTTATTTTTCACGTTTGAAAAAAAGCCACCTTCCGCCTGAACAGATCCTTGAAGGCCAGCGCATAAAACCAATAAAGATAATTTGTATTTCATTTTTTTATTCAATAAATAGAAATTGTTCTAATATTATAGATTGTGAGTTTTATTTTTTAATTAAAGGCTTAAAAATATAATAATTAAATATTCTTATATCTATGACACATTTTAATTCTTAGCTCTTTCTTTTTTGAAATGCTTTTCTGCTAACTGCAATTTTAAGAACTGAACGTAATCTTCACAAAAAAGTTCACCCCCCTGTTTTTTCAATAAAACATCTAAATTTTGTTGAATATTGGGATTTTTCTTACAAATTGCTGCACTTGAATCGGATGTTTCTGCTAACAGTTTCACACTTGCTTCTATTTTTTCATATTGACTGAAATAAGACATAGAAATCAAAGTTATTAAAGCATCCACATGAGCCTTTAAAACATTGTTTTCCAAATTCCTGTATCGGCACGCTTTAGTTTTGGCATAATGCCCGTCACGGCAGACTTGCTCTTTAGAGACCTCATCTCCATCAAGCTTAGAATCATTAAGCAACCTTGAAGCAATAGCATCATTATCGCGCTTTTCTACTTTTAAAATACTTCCAGGTTCAGTTTTTTCTGGCTGTTCATCTTCTTTTGGGTAATTTTTAGAATCCAGACCTAAAATTTTATTTTTAATTCTTGAAAAAAGCCTCCTTCCGCCTGAACAGCGCCTTGGAACCCAGCGCACAATACCAATAAACATAATTTGTAATTCATTTTTTTTTCATTAAAGGGGTAGAAATTATTTTAATATTGTAAATTGTAAATATTTTTTTTCATTTAATGCGGCTATTTTTTTCATAATGATTAGGAAGATATCTAACATATTGAAAAGAAGCTCTGACCAATATAAACTACTGGGGCGGAAGGAAAGCATGTGTATTTTGGAAATTTTTTTAGACAGCGCCTGCCCATTAGAAATCATGGAAGGTTTGAAGACCGGCTTTATTTCGGGCGTCACTACAAACCCTTCTTTACTAGCCCATATGAAAGAACGTGATAACATCTGGACCTTCTTAAGAAGTCTATGCACTGAAACTCTACCTCATCCCATCAGCATCGAAGTTATGTGCGAAGATGAAGCCGAAATGATGGAACAAAGTCAAAAAATTTGCCGACTGGGAAGCAACGTTGTGGTTAAATTACCCTTGACACTGGCAGGGTTAAATGTCTGTCGATTTTTAGTATCTGAAGGGATCCAAGTCAACGTCACACTATGCTTTTCGGTTCACCAAGCCCTTTTAGCTGCCAAAGCCGGGGCCACCTACATTTCACCTTTTGTGGGGCGATTGGAAGATTATGGTGAAAACGGGTGGAATTTGATTTCAGAAATGCGTCAGATTTTTGACCGTTACCAGTTTCGTTCTAAAATTTTAGCGGCTTCCATGCGCTGCAGCAGACATGTTGTTCAGGCTGCTTTAGCAGGAGCTGATGTGGCCACCATGCCCGCAAAAGTTTTCCAAGAACTTTTTCATCATCCGTTGACAGAAAAAGGATTGTCCCTTTTCAAAGAAGCTTATCAAAATTTGAGTTTTTAAATGACACATTCCCATTACAGAACCCACACCTGTGGAGAATTAACAGCAGATCATCAACAATCCTGCGTCACTTTGGCAGGGTGGGTCCATCGCAAACGTCACCATGGACAGCTTCTTTTTATAGATCTGCGTGATCATTACGGCATCACTCAGTGTCTTTTAGACAGTCAGCACCCCAGCCTTGAGGATCTTGAACACCTTCCTCTGGAATCGGTGATCTCTGTTACAGGAACAGTAGTATCGCGAGAACCTCACTTGATCAATAATAAACTTGCCACCGGAGCCATCGAAGTTGTCATTTCAGAAGTCACAGTTTTATCCAAGGCCATGCCCTTACCTCTGAGTGTCAACAGTGATCAAGAGTTTCCTGAAGAAACACGCTTAAAATACCGTTTTTTAGATCTACGTCGCCAAAAACAACATGATCTGATTACCAAAAGGTGTCAGATTATTCAGTTTCTGCGTCAACAGATGTCCAGTCGGGGTTTTTTAGAAATCCAAACTCCCATTTTGACCAGCACCAGCCCTGAAGGTGCCCGAGACTACGTGGTCCCCAGCCGACTATACCCTGGCCAGTTCTACGCCCTCCCCCAAGCTCCTCAACAGTTTAAACAGCTGTTGATGGCCAGCGGATTTGATCGTTATTTCCAGATTGCGCCGTGCTTTCGTGATGAAGACGCCCGGGCCGATCGCTCTCCAGGAGAGTTCTACCAGCTGGATTTTGAAATTTCTTTTGCTACTCAGGAAATCGTCTTTGGGGAACTGGAACCAGTCATGCAGGCCACATTCAGCCACTTTTCTGATCTTCCTGTCACTTCGACGCCTTTTCCCCGTATTACTTATGAAACCGCCATAGAAGAATACGGCTGCGACAAACCCGACCTGCGCAACCCCCTAAAGCTGCATAATCTTTCTAAAATAATGGGTGAAAGCACTTTTCCACCTTTCAAAGAGGCTCTTCAGGAAGGTGGGTCCGTCCGCGCTTTGGCTGTTCCTGGAATGGGTCAACAATCCAGAACATTTTTTAAGGACTTGGAATCTTGGGCCATAGACATGGGCGCCAAAGGACTGGGTTATATTGTGTGGAAGGAAGGTCAGTGGAAAGGCCCTATTGCCAAATTCCTTTCGGACGGTGTTCAAAAACAACTACAAGATTATTTTGCCGTCCATTTTTCTGCCCTAGAAGACTTTTGCCTGCTTTTTGCCGCAGGACCTGGCGACAGTACTGCTGCCTTTTTGGGTAAATTACGTCAAAAAGTAGCTTTGGATTTGAATCTGATAGATGAAAATCAATTTGCCTTCTGTTGGGTGGTGGATTTCCCCATGTACGAAAAAGATCCCGAAACTGGTAAAATCGATTTTTCTCATAACCCCTTTTCTATGCCCCAAGGGGGAATGGAGGCATTAGTCACCCAAGATCCTTTATCGATTAAAGCTTGGCAGTACGACTTGGTGTGCAATGGCATTGAACTCTGCAGCGGAGCCATTCGAAATCATGTACCCGAGATCATGTACAAAGCTTTTGAAATCGCAGGGTATGGCCCTCTGGAAGTTGAAAAACAGTTTGGTGCTTTATTAAGAGCCTTTCAGTATGGGGTCCCACCCCATGGAGGTGCAGCCCCAGGAATTGAGCGCATTGTTATGCTGTTGACTCAGTCACCCAACATCCGTGAAGTGATTCCTTTTCCATGGAATCAGCAAGCTAAGGATGTTTTGATGGATGCACCTAGTTCTTTGCCCCCAGAAAGGTGGAAAGAATTGCACTTAAAGCCTCTTGCTCCCCCTGCAGTTCCCATCGGAAAATAAATAAAGATCCTTCAAAGTGCTTTGCTTGCTTATGACAGGCAAAGCTTTTAAAATCCTAGAAAGTTACTAAAACGTAGTCAGATCAAAAAACACATTATCCCCCAGTATAAAATTTTAGGCTGGTAATATGCGGATGATTTAAATCCTGCAAGCGTAGTAACAATCATAATAAATCTCATGACTTACAATTTTCAAATTTAGATTTTGAGTTCTTCATTTACTCTCAATTTTTTGATTTTGAAGAAAGGAGCAACTGTATTTATAATACTTAATAAAGAAAAACTTATCTGTTCATTTTTGGGTAAAACAAAGATATAATATCCAAGGTTCTTTCAGAGAAATTTTAGTGGCAAGCAGCTTAAATAAAGTATTGTTGATTGGGAATGTAGGACGTGATCCGGAAATTCGTGTGACAGGGGATGGAACAAAAGTGGCCTCATTTTCGGTGGCGACATCAGAAAGTTGGTTAGAAAAAGGATCTAATGAACGAAAGGAGCGCGTAGAGTGGCACAATGTAGTGATTTTTAATCCCCATCTAGTAGATGTGACAGAGCAGTATATCAAAAAAGGGCAAAAGGTTTATGTAGAAGGATCTTTGCGCACCAGAAAGTACACAGATGCCAAGGGACAAGAGCAAAAAGCTGTGGAAATTTTAATACGTTACCGGGGTGACGTAGTGAGTTTAAGTAGCAACCGCAAAGAAGACCGCTTAGATGGTGATATGGAACGTATGGACCAGATGGATCACGATGAAATTCCCTTCTAAAGCTATTAAAAGATCTTTGTAAAAGCCTTAACAGATTGGTGGCCAAAAGCGCTTAGAAAGAGGGAATATTTCTGGCGCTTTAGGTACCATAATTTACTGTAAGTCTCATTCAATCTAATAAAAAAACTAAAAATCTCATTAAAAATTTCTATAATAAAACCTTTTACCTGGAAAAAAAATTGATTCTGTATTAAAATATGCTTTAAGCATATCTTTCGAGGTACAAGTGCAAAAACCATTTTTGGTAGGCGCGGGGTGGCTAACATTGGCTTGTTTGATCAGCGTGATCAATGATAGCATTGTTAAATCTGTCAGTTCTAACTTACCCACAATTAACATTGTATTCTTAAAATTCCTTTTTTCTTTTTTATCTTTAATGCCTTTTTTAAAGGCAGACACTTTTCAAAAAGTTTTAACCCATAAAAAAATTCATTTCCTGCGAGGAGCTTCCTTTGCCATTGCGATGCTGCCTTGGTGTTACGGGTTAATTCAACTTCCCTTACCCTTAATGACTTGTTTAAACTTTTCGACTCCTTTGTTTGTAACGCTGTTGGCGGCATTTTTTTTGAAAGAAAGGTTTACCTTACCTAAAATTGCAGCTACAGTCTTAGGATTTTTGGGGATTGTGGTCAGCGTAGGAGCCTCTTTCTCGCAGATGAGTGTGGCCGTTTTTTGGGCGTTGTGTGCTACTTTTCTGTTTGCTTCTTTAGATATCGCCAACAAAAAACTTCTAAACTTGCAAGAAAATCGTCTGGTTATGATGATCGCGCCCACTTTTTGGTCGGCCGCCTTTCTTTTACCATTTGCTCTTTACACCTGGTATACACCTTCGATACAAGACATAGCAGTTTTAGCAGTTTTAGGCGTAGGAGGTAACCTCCTGTTTTTCTGCTTTCTAAAGGCTTTTTCTTGTTATCAAGTTTCGGCTCTTCAGCCTTTTAAATATACAGAATTTTTATTTTCCTGTGCGGCGAGTTTAATCTTTTTCCAGGATAAACCGACATGGAATCTTATGATGGGAACCTTTCTGATCATAGCTGCTACCTTCTACCTTAGCTGGAGCGAACTGAAGAAGGTTTCAAAGACAACGAATCCAGTCAGTCAACCTGCCTAGACTCGCTGTCCTTCCGCGCAACAAAGCTTCAAGCTTTTTGCGGGAGGTATTCCGAGGAGATTTTAACCCACAAAACAATACCCACCAAAAATGTGGTTAGCGCGTTAAAAATCACCATAGAAGAGCTGCCAAGTAAAGCCCCATAAACACCCCAAGCAGCCACTCCGATAAATAAAAGAACGATCATCCAGATTGAAAGATCTTTCAAAGATCGCGTCTTCAAGGCTAAGAGAACTTGAGGAATATAACAACCCGTCGTGCATACTCCAGCTAAAAAGCCCACCCATTCAACCCAATTTTCCATAGATTTCTCCAAATTACTAAATCCTTAGAATTGTAAGACTCTTTTCATTTTTTAGCAAGTTTATTGTTTTTTTTATTTATAATGGTTACTGAAAAAAATGATTTTTAATGCGTTACTTTATTTCTCTCTTAGGAAAGTACTTAAACGGAAAGAAAACAATCTAAAAAATTTCTGAGCTTTTTCTAGTAATATGATTTTCTGCTTCTTATCAATTATTAGAGTTCAAAAAAAGAGAACTTACTTAAAATTCTCTAGCACAACGACCCTTTTAAAGCCATTAAAGAAATAAATCATCAATCCAAAAACGAAATTGAACTGTGCCTAAAGAAAAAATTATTTTCAGTACCAATAAGAGCTTCGCGGATAAAATTTTTAAAACCTCCAACTTCTCTTGTTACTGTAAAACAAAGTTCCCGTAAAAAAGTAACCCTTCTATTCAAAAGTTGTTCAAAATGATCAAAAGCCTTATCCCTCGCAAAATCTTTTTCTTAGGTACAGATATTTTAGAGTTTGACTTCTAGAGTCTGCGCTTTAAATACTCACCTTTTTCTGCAGAGACTACTTTATGTAAAAAACTACTCAAAAGCCATTAAAAAATAAACTTAGGCCTTTTAAAAATAGATTTTATAAAGTTAAAATTGTTTCTTTAGAACTTCTTGAATTCACCAGTCGAAAAATCTATTGAAGAGCCTTCACAGAGACTTTACACTCCTGCCAAGGGCTATAAGTCAACAAACGAAGATGGCAACTACCCTTGTAATGAGGTAAATCACTTTGGATAGGGTCATGTTTAGGAAAAAAGACGCGACACTCTTTGCAGACCCATAAAGTGCAGTTTCCTTTACCCTGGCGGATGGCAACAACGGGTGGCTTTTTCTGGGAATTTTTAACCAAGCAAGGCGAATAAGACAAAGAAAGCTCCCCTTCCCCACAAGAGATCTCGCAATTGCCCATTAACTCTTTAAAATCGATTTGAGCTTTTCCAAAAGAACCCCGGAATAGTTTTAATTGCGAAGCTCCCTGCCCCTTAAAAGACCCGGCCTGAACACTTAACTGAGCACCGTGCATGCCATCTACTGATAAATGAATGCTTCCCCCGGACACAAATACAGAAAGCTCTGGTGGAAGATATAATTCGCAATAGGCCTCATCTGACCCTTTTTTTTCTACCTGCTCTACGACTAAGGTTTCCCCGCCCCGGGCCTGAATGATTTTAAAATCTTTTACAGAACCACTGACTTTGACAGAAAGCTGTGCAACCGATACAGGAAGAGCTTTTATCGCAACGCGACCAGACCCTTTAAAAATGACTCTTTTAACGGACGTTGCAGGAAATTTATGCTCCAGAAAAGGGCACGCTTCCTGATGAAAAACTGGAATCGTTTTATCAGAAAAAGCTTCTAATTCTAGGGCTGTTAAGTTTAAAAACGCAACAAAAAAGAACCTACCTAAAGCGCTCTTCATTAATAGCCTTCTTTCAACATCCGGCGGCGAAGTTCTCTTTTCCAGCGGCGCATTCCTTCTTTCTTCTTGTCCTTTTTTTTCTGAGTCTTAGGAATATAATAAGCCTGCTTACGAACCTCTTTGTTCAGCCCACTGTGTTGGTTGAACCTTTTCCACTTATTAAGTGCTTTTTCCAAATCGTTGTCTTTGACGATGATAGCCATTGAGCTCCTTTTATTTTACACAGACTCTTTTGCCTTATTCTAGCACACAAACTTAGGACTTTCTAGAGCGCTAAGAAACACCAAAAGACTAAGATCGATCCAAATTTTTTTCAAGCTTTGTTTGGATTTTTTCAAACACCACAATAGGGATAAATAAGAATGCAATCATCACCAAAGCCAATGCACACGCTGTGGGCCAATCATGGTTGATAAAAAACTCATACCACAATAATCGTCCTACTGTAATGCACCTGGCACCTCCTAAAAGATCTGGAATAACGTACTCTCCGATAGCAGGAATAAAGACTAAGCTTGCTCCCGCCACAATTCCTGAACGGGAAAGAGGCAGAATAATGCGCCAGAAAGCTCCCCAAGGCTTACAGCCCAAATCATACGCGGCTTCTAACAACGATGAATCAATTTTTTCCAAACTGGCATACAAAGGAAAAATCATAAAAGGCAGGTAAGAATACACCATACCTATGACCACTGCAAACGGCGTGTCAATAAACTGAAATGGACCTATGCCCACCCAAGACAATGCATAGTTGATCAGCCCTTTATAACTTAAAATATTGATCCAAGCACACATCCGGACCAAAAAAGAAGTCAGAAATGGTAAAATCACCAGCAACATTAAAACAATTCTGCGTCGTTTAGAAGCTCGCGTAATCCCATAGGCAATCGGATACCCTAAAAGCAAGCAAAACACGGTAGAAAAAAATGCGATAGACAAAGAATTCAGATAAGCGTTGCAGTACAGTCTTTTAGAAAGAACCAACATATAATTTTCAAAAGACAGACGAATCTGCAAAATACGCCCAGAAAGCCACTGAAAAAGTTCCGTATAAGGAGGCGAGCCTAGTTGCGGTTCAGATAAACTGATCACTAACACAATCAACAAGGGGGCTAACAAAAAAATAATGAACCAAAAGTAGGGAATCAGAAGCCAACTTTGGCGCCAATTGATCATGGACAGCAGCGTCTTGATGAAGCGCAAATCCGTTCCTCCTTCAAAAAAAGATCGATTTAGCATAATCTGGAGCCAAGGCGACACACAAGCCCTTAAAAGTTACCTTTTTACTTTCAGTTTCTATAGCTAAAGATTTTTATTTTTCTTAATCTCTTAAAGGGACTGCCCCTGTCTAGGATATCTAATACGTTCATGAAGAATTGAATCTAGGATACGCTCTTCAAGCTGGGGAAGGGAAAAAGGTTTGGCCAAAAAACCAGTCTGTGGAGGCAAATGTTGTGCCGTGGAAAGATCAGAAGAAATCATCAAAAGATGGATCCATGGCTTAGTTTCTTTCAACTCATAGGCCAAAAATAATCCATCTTCCAAAGGCATGTGCCGGTCTGTAACAACCATACTAAGGTCGGGGTTTTCTTGGATAACCGCCCGAGCCTCTAAAGGATTGGAAGTGAAAAAATTCGTGTAGGACCAATCTTTATTGTTATGAAAATAATTTTTCAAGGTCATCAAAAAATATTCATTATCTTCTATAAATAAAATTTTTTTCATTTTGGATTTTCTGTATTTTTATTATTTTATCAAAAAAAGAGTAAATTAATATGAATGAAAAAAGACGCTTAAAAGCGCCTTTTTAATAAAAATTATTTTTTGTTTTCGTGGAGGCTTTATCTGTTATGCTTCCACTTCTTGTGTTTCCCCTGTTCCTTCCCATGACCAGATGCCTGATCAGATAATTTTTCGAAACTTTCATCATCAGATTCCTCTAGGTCTTTGAGCTCTTTTGAGTGAAATTCTTGTGAAGCGCCTTTCTTGTCTTTGATGGCAGAATCTTTCTGATGCAACAGCGGCAGTTTAGAGTCTTTTTCAACTTCTTTCTCTTTGAACCCATATGCAGAACCGTTTTTTGCGTGAACATCAAATTCATGTTTTTGTTTGTGATCAAATTCTTTTATTCCCTGGTCTTTGCTTTCAGGTCCTTTATGAACAACTTCACTTTGTGAATGGACATTCTTAGGGTATTTTGAGGCGTTCTCAGAGGAATCTTTAGACTCTGCGTCTAAATTTTTATGCTCCCGTAAATACTCTGCATTTTTTTTAGAAATATTTTCCAGCTTTTTTTTGGTTGCTTCCAACTCTAATTTAAGCCGAGATATTTCCTGCGCCTCTTTAGAGATTTCCTTCGCTTTTTTCTCTTTGTGTGAATCAGGCTTATCTTCTTTCACAATATTTTCAGATTCTTTTTGGGCATGCTCAGAAGAACCTTTAAGCTCTAAATTTTTATACTCTGGTAGATGCTCCTGCCCCGCATTTTTGTCAGAAACATTTTTCAACTGCTTTTTTGCCTCTTTCAGGTCTAATTTGTGAAAATCATTTTTTCGCTTCTCGTCTCCAGAAACCTCTACCGCAGCTTTTACAACGTTAGCATCTCCTTTGTAGGCTCCAATGCCTGCAGCGCCTATGGCAGAAGCAGAGGTAGCGACCTGATTAATCGTTGCCGTTCCCAATTTTAAAGCATTATCAATAACACTTTTTTCATATTTATTGGCAGCATCCACATCCAGGATTTGCCCGTGCGATTGACAGAATTGTCTGGCTTTTTCTAAATCGTCTTGGCTAGGGCCGCACACCGGAGGAATGGCGGCCTTCAAACAACGTCGAACTCTCCCTGAATACTGAGCCCCCGTTTTAATCACTGTGTCTTGTCCAGGAGATTCTATCACTTGCAGGCAACGAACTGCTGCATCTCCATTTCCACAAGGCGTACAGTCCGGTACCACCTTTGACACAATACCTGCAGCTCCCCTGATTGCACCCCCTGCGATATCACCTATCGTGTTTGTAACAGGACTGACAATACTATTAATAAGACCTCCAAAATCAAAAGCAAAAGATATTTCAGAAGTAAGAATAAATCCTAAAAGGATCATTTGACGTTTTTTATTCATTTTATTTACCGTTTTTCTAATTCATTTAATGATTATGCAGAGGCACCAGTCATTTTCCTAATAACTTCTGCCAGGCCCTCTATGGGTGCAGCAATAGGTAATACTGCCAGCTTCATAGGTACATCTACGACAGGCCCAATACCTGTACCGATCTTTCCTGCAGAAGTAGCTTCTTTCTTTTCAACTGAAGCTTTGGCAGGAGTTTTTTCTTGCACATTCAAAGCACAAGGATTACAACTGTTGACAACAACTTTGCATCCACTGGCAAAGATACTTGTTGAAGAAACTGCGAATGCAGCTAAAATGTAAAATTTTTTCATGATAAATATAAGGTTTGAAAGTTTATAATTCAATTGTATGATGTATTTTTTAAAATTTAATTAAACAATGATCATTTATTTTATAAGGACAGAATTTTTTCACAAATAATGTGAATTTTTAAGAAGAAATCACATTAAAAATTCTGCTATAACTATTTGATCTTTTGTAAAAAAAATATTACAATCAGAGGCTGATATTTGTTTATTTTTTATGTTCAGGTTAAATAGTATTCGCCTTTCAGGCCGAGAAGTTTTGCCCCTTATAGAAGGAGGGAAAGGAGTTGGGATCTCTAATGGTCTGACAGCAGGAGCCTGGGCTGCAGCTGGAGGAATGGGAACTTTTTCTGGCGTCAACGCACAAAACTTTGACGAAAATGGCAATTTAATTCCTATTATCTATCACGGCAAAACACGTCAAGAGCGACATTATGAACTCATCCAATATGCCATCAAGGCTGGTATTTACCAGGCTCAAATGGCCTATGAAAAATCCAAAAACCTAGGAGGCATTCACATTAATGTGTTGTGGGAAATGGGCGGAGTCGAGCCTGTCCTGGAAGGAATCCTGGAAAAGGCAGGACGTTTGGTTCATGGAATCACTTGTGGGGCTGGCATGCCTTACCGCTTGGCAGAAATAGCTGCAAAATTTAAAATTTTTTATGTTCCCATTGTATCTTCTGCCCGCGCATTTAGTGCCCTCTTTCAAAGAAGCTATAAAAACTTTACCCAGTGGCTAGGGGGTGTGGTTTATGAAGATCCTTGGCGAGCTGGAGGACACAACGGGCTGAGCAACAAAGAAGACCCTACTCTGCCCCAAGATCCTTATCCTCGGGTTTTAGAGCTACGTCGGGTCATGAATAGTTGTGGTCTTCAGGACGTACCGGTCATCATGGCCGGAGGTGTGTGGCACCTCAGAGATTGGAAGGACTGGATAGACAACAAAGAACTAGGACCTTTAGGATTTCAGTTTGGAACTCGACCTCTATTAACTCAAGAAAGCCCTATTTCCCAAGAATGGAAGCGCAGACTACCTACTTTACAACCAGGGGACGTGTTACTAAACCGTTTCAGTCCTACAGGATTTTATTCATCGGCAGTTCGCAACCATTTTATTCAAGAATTACAAGAACGCTCTGCCCGGCAACTTTCTTACAGCCAAGACCAAGAAGAAGGTTTTCCTGTTCGTTTAGAGGTAGGATCCCGAGGGCGCCCGATTTATGTGAAAGAAGAAGATATCCATAAAGCTTTGCAGTGGATAGAACAGGGGTTCACACAGACCTTAAAAACTCCTCAGAAAACAGTTATTTTTGTCACACCAGAAAAAGCACTCGCCATTCACAAAGATCAAATCGAATGCATGGGGTGTTTAAGTGCTTGTGTCTTCAGTAACTGGGATCAAGCTCATGGCAGCACAGGCTTGCGACCTGACCCTAGATCTTTTTGTATTCAAAAAACGCTCCAAGATATTATTCATAATGGTTCAATAGAAGATAATTTAATGTTTGCAGGACATAACGTCTTT
The DNA here is from genome assembly GCA_001898075.1 of Alphaproteobacteria bacterium 40-19. GTDB lineage: Bacteria > Pseudomonadota > Alphaproteobacteria > Holosporales > Holosporaceae > 40-19. The sequence goes on along the minus strand of MKSD01000001.1, from coordinate 25,870 downwards.
ATGTTCGGACAAGATCCTTTTTATGCCAACGGTTTCATCCCCACGGTGCAGGAATTGGTAGAGCGCATTTGTACGGGTGATTAAACCTGAGAGGGTGAGATTATACACAAGTCTTAAATATGTATAGTTGAAACGCTGCATTGTAACGTCATTTTTTTATTCAAAATTTTATCAATGACAGTATAAAAAAATCAGCTTCCTTAAATAAAAATATTTTATCCTTTTTTTAATTGCTTGTTCTGTAAGATATTGAAAATTTGCTATTTTTCAGATGAAATGAAAAAAGTTTCTTTTTTTTGGCTGTTATACGCCCTCAACAATCCCTCTTTGTGTGCTTTTAACAACGAAGAACATCCTGCCCTTAAGATAAAGTCCTCAGTTTCAGAAAACAAGGATGAAGACGAAGCCTCCCAACTGTTGAAATCCCTCATTAAGCAAACTCCAAACGGCGATGGCAACATTGACATCCAGGGGATTACCCTCCCTCTGGATTCTATAACAATTCTGGACCAGATCGCACATAAACTCAGCCCCAGCATAGGCCTTCATTACGACAGTTGCACTATTAAGAGCTCTGGTTGCTCTCTCAGCAGCTTTCCTGCCCTCTTAAATCCAACATTTTTTGAAAATTCTCTTTTTCCCTCGGAAAAAATAGATGGCCTCCACACACTTTTTTCCAAAGCAGGAAAGCAAGCTCTTTTTTCTTGGAAAAAAAACAATATTAACTTTGATACTTTAACACAGCTCTTTTTTATAGCTTTTAAAAAGAATCTCATAAATTCTGGTAACCTTGATGATGTGACCTTGTTGCCTGACGAAGATCAATGCACTTACGACCTCTTTTACCAAGATACAACAAAATATGCCACCCTAGCAGATAAATTTGAAAAAGTACTTTGGCAAGACACAGAAGAACACTTGAATCTTCGAAAAGCTATTGGCCCTTGCGCTGTGGGCAACGCGATTCCTTTGACTGAAGATCATTTCGCCCAACTCTTAGGATACACTGGGATACAACCCGAATACTGGACATTTGCCTTTAACAACATCCAATTTACGACTTCTAATCAAAGTCCTACCTTACTTCCTAATGGGATCATTGTCACAACGTTAAAAGATTTTGTCAAAGCTTTGTTAGCACCCCCGTTCCAACCATTCCCAGAAGATGGTCTTAATGAAATACATTCTTTTACCAGCTGGCTTTCCCTTTTTAAGGATTATAAACACTTAAATTTAGATAAACAAAACTGCCCTACTGAAAGTGGCACAACGAAACCGCTGTCTTATAGCGGAAGTTCAGTTAAAATGACGCTGAGTGATTTTTCAGGCATTCCTTTATTTATCTCTGGAGACTTTTTAGGGTTAAATAATTCTGATCAAAATTTTTTGAACACTTTAAATCTTTTGTGCCTCAAAAGTCTGCTGCCAGCCAATCGGACATCTGTTTATCGGTCTGGGGATCCTGTGCGTATTTCCCCCAGCCAAAGGAATAAGAAAATTTTTAATCTTTCTATTCCCCAAAACCACAGCGACGCCTTTAAAAGGAGCTTATATCAGCCCAACCAGATCATATCTCTAAGACCAACGCATAATTTACAAGAACCCATTCGAAGCCTTGTTAAATACCCCCTTAGATCCACCTATTAAATAAGCAACTCCACATCTTATTGGGTTCATATCTCATCTAACAAAACGCAAGAAGGCGTCCCACGTAAGAGGAAGATTTATTCTTCCTCTATACGCGATGCACTAACAGAGCTCTGGTTTGCGGAGTCTTCTTGCTCAAGTACTCCCTGGTTATTTCCAGGCCTCCTATTTCCTGGGTATTCTTCTTCTATCTCCTGAAACTCTTGATTTTCTGACTCAGAATCTTCCTCTTTAAACATTGGAATCAATTTTTGGCCTAACTTTTGCCAAATATGCTGCACACCCAAGACTGGAGGACACTTGAAGTCATATTCCCGTGCCAGCTCTGATAAAAAAACCATCATAGAAGTACCTTCACAGAAAGCCTCAAGGCCATCAGCCGTCCTAGGTCTAGGATCTTTTAAATCCAAACTGCCTTCTACATTTTTCACAAGATTTTCTAAGTAAGAAAAAGTATTAAATATACCCCCTTTTTCAGTATAAACATTAATAGAAATTTTTTTATCAGTAAAAAAAATCTTTTTTAAAGTTCCTAAATTGCTAATCTGATCTGCGTTATCCAAGGTAATTTCTTCCAAAGAAGACTTTCCCTGCACCAAAGAAGCCATATTTTCTAAGTTCGTAATGTTCTGACAATCCAAAATTAAGACACTTAAATTAGAATACGTAAAATTAGGTTGTAAAAAAAAACGGAATAAAAATTCTGAGTTTTTATTGCCCATTAATTTCAAAGTATGAAAACTGGTATTTTTTATGGGGCCGTATTGACCAGAAGTTACAGACTCAAACGGATCAACCAAACCATGGGTCAAGAAAAGTGTAACGTGCACCGTTAAAAGTACACATTCGTTCTAGAAGCTTCACAAGCTCTCTTATTTTAGCTTTTGGGACATCTCCAGAGCCCAATAGCATTTGAAGCACCTCTTCTTCAAAGCCATCTTCTAAAAGGTTATCTTTTGCAGGACCTGCGTAGAGGGGCAGACTGCAAGCAAAACTCGTCAACATTAAAAAAGAAAGAGTTTTCTTTATTTTTTTTAACACCATGAATTTAATTTTAAAGTAAATATGTTCTGCATAGTAACAAAGCTTTAAATTTAAGGCTAGAGCCTGATAACCACCTTAAAAAGTTCTTATTTTTTTCGTTGATTCTTCATCACGACAGTTGTTTGCCTGGACCTTCACCCATCGATACAGATGATCCATTCAAGAACCACGGACACATAAAGTTTTCTAGAAAGCCGCAGATAGGCCTCTGATTCATCTAATGAACATGCCCCTAGCTCACAAACTTTAGCTGATAAATAAATTTCAATAAATAAGGCGTCTATTTCAAATGATCTTTTTAATAAATACAGATGAAGACCAGAAGAAAAATATATTGCTATTTTTACGCCATTTATTTTTCAAGCATAATAAAGAAATAGAAAAAAATTCCACATATTTGTAAGGTTAAAATGAGGTAAAAAAATCTTTTATTTAAAAAAAACCTAACCTCATCACAAAATACATAAAGGTCCCCGTAGCGTTGGAAGAAACGCTTTTTGTTGACAAAAATAAATAAAAAATTTACTATTTTGTAATCTCTTTTATTTATATTCATGATTTCCTGTTTGTTAACCTCCTGCTTTCAAGGCATTGAAGCTGTACCTGTACAAGTGCAAGTTCAGGTGGTGCCAGGATTGCCGACATTGCTGATTGTAGGTTTACCAGGTCAAGCAGTGAAAGAATCTAAGGACCGCATCCGTTCTGCGCTATACAGCTTGGGTATTGGGATTCCTGCCAAACGCATTACCATGAATTTATCCCCTGCTGATATGGTCAAAGAAGGTAACCACTATGACTTACCTTTGGTGATTGGGCTTTTAATGGCCCTGGACATCTTGCCCCAAGATATTCACCCTTTGGCCCTAGGAGAGCTGGGATTAGATGCCAGCATTCAACCTGTTCAGGGTGTTTTAAGTGCAGGAGTGTTAGCCCATAAGCTGCATAAAACGCTGATTTGTCCGGGAAGCTGCGGGGCAGAGGCACGGTGGGCTGGTGACGTCGAAATTCTAGCCCCCTTTCATTTACTAGAACTCATCAATCATTTCAAGGGGACTCATGCATTGTCTATGCCCACCGCGCAAGCTGAAGAGTGGGTTCCTTTTCAAAAAGATTTTTCAGATGTTCACGGACAAGAGACTGCCAAATTGGCCCTTTGTATTGCCGCATCAGGAGGTCATAATGTGTTGATGAGTGGACCTCCAGGAACAGGAAAATCTATGCTGGCAGAACGCATGCTATCCTTGATGGGGCCCTTGTCTCCTTTGGAATCCCTGCAAGCCACCATGATTCAAAGCCTGGCCCGACGACCCGGCAGCACCTCACAGACCCCTATTAAACTGATGCGCAACCGCCCTTTTCGCTCTCCCCATCATTCTACATCCGTAGCAGCTTTGGTAGGGGGCGGCCTGAAAGGATCCCCCGGAGAAATCTCGATGGCCCACGGAGGTATTCTTTTTTTGGATGAGCTGCCCGAGTTTTCTCGCTCAGCGTTAGAATCCTTAAGGCAGTCCTTGGAAACCCGTCAAGCTGTGGTGGCCCGGGCCAATTACCGGGCGGCTTATCCTGCCAATTATCAATTGATCGCTGCCATGAATCCCTGCAAATGTGGATACTTGGGAAAAAAAGGAAAGGAATGCACCAAAGCACCGGCTTGCGGAGCGCTGTACCTTCAAAATCTTTCCGGACCCTTAATGGATCGTATTGATCTTTTTGTGGAAGTCCCTGATATTTCTTTCCAAAATATGACCAAAAAAGAAGGCAGCGAAAGTGCTTCTTATCGTAAAAAAGTGGAAAAAGCCGTTGCAATACAAGAACAGCGTTATCAAGGAATGGATTTTTATCGCAACTCTCGGGCTCCTTCAACGATACTAGATCAAGAGCTGGAACATCAACCCGAAACCAAAGCTTTTTTAAGCAAGGCTGCTGAAAAGTTTGATCTTTCTGTCCGAGGATACTATCGCACCCTGCAAGTAGCACGCACCATTGCGGACCTTGAACAAAAAGAGGTTTTAAGTAAAGATCATATCTCCTGTGCTTTAAGTTATCGCCCCTGGAAGTACATTTAAATTATTTTAAATATTTGAAATAATTTTTATTTTTATTTAATTAAAAAATGATTGATTTTTGCAATATATAGTGTATTATATAAAAAACTTCTTTTATTATAGTATGATCAGAAAAATCGTATTATTAAGCTTATTATCTACTGTCATCCCATTAATGAGAATGCAACAGCAATTTTCTAAAACAACAAATCAACAAGAATACTCGGAAGAAGATTATAAAAATTTTATTCAAAGTAATTATTTAACAACAGAACCAAAGCCAACAAAATTTTTTCAAGGTTTTATTAATTTTATAAAAAACAAAAGCCTTTTAGATCAAACCATTGTATTTACAAATTTCGTATACGCTCTGACAGCTACTCCCAAAAATCGAAGATGAACTTTTGAAGCTGCCTTTAGAAACTGTATTATACAGCGGTGTAATACTTGCTTTGGTTGTATTCAAAAAAAAACAACCTAGAACCTGCATTTTGTAATCAGTTGTTAAAACTTTTTAAAGAAAAAAGTAACAATTGAAAACTTTTATTATTATATATTGCTTTTAAAATAGTGCAAGTATTTTTTCATAAAAAAATTTTTTAAGAAACCAATATTGGAATAGGAAGGGCTATAAGCCGGGTTCTGTCTTGGCAAGCATTTATCTGGGAGCTTTGTTACCAAAACCCTCTAGCAGCCCACCCGGGTAACGGAGTATCAGAAACCTACCTCGCTTTTGGCGATGTTACCCCTACTTGGCCTTGCTCTCAACGGGGTTTACCCTGCCGCATCAAATCACTTTGTGCGCGGTGCGCTCTTACCGCACCTTTTCACCCTTACCCTTGCGGGCGGTTTGTTTTCTGTGGCACTTTCCCTCAGGTTTCCCTGGCTGGACGTTATCCAGCGTTGTGTTTCTGTAGAGCCCGGACTTTCCTCTGTACTTAAAAATACAGCGCTTGCCCACCCTTCCTAGGGCAGAATATCTGAGTCCTTTTAAAAATTCAACAAATTTTTAAAAGATACTGACAACTATGCCACCCTATAATCTTTTTACTCTGATTCATCCTTGTAATAAAATGAAAATTCAATAAATGGATTTTTTTTCCGCGTCTTCTTCAGAAAGCTTACTTTTTTTGGACATAGCGTAAGAAACCATCCCCTCCACAATAAAACTGTTGTTGCTTATGACATACTCCACGCCAGAGGAAGGACAGATAAAATCTGCATATTGTCGATTTCCCCCATCAACCTCTTTTAAAGGTATCCCTTGTTGGACCAAACACGTCACAAATTGATTGAAAAGCTCCTTATTGACTTGAAGTTCGCCCTCTTCTTTACGCACTATAATGCCTGATTCTATGAAAGAAGGCACCTCTTCATGTTCCTCAGGAAGCTCTAACGTTATGCGATTTAAAATCTCTGTACAAAAAGACTGTACTTCTTTTTTAAACTGATTTCTTGTCAAAACGGATTGCATTTTAAGAAAAAAATTGGCAGCATAATCGTCTCTTCTAATATAGCGACTCTCATCCACAAAATGCCCCGAGTAATCAGCAAAATCGATTCTATCAGATAGGTCATCTATTTTAGATATCTGTACAGAAAAACCTGTTAACTCATTCGGTTTAGCCAAATTTAAATCACTTTCACTTGACTGAAAAGAACTTGAATCACTTTCACTTGATTGAAAAGAATTCAAAGGGCTGTTGTGTGGTTGCAAAAGATTTGAAAAACTTTCTACACTCCAAAATAAGCTTCCCAATAGCAATAACTTTAAAAATTTCATACTCAAACATTTTTTTAACAATAAAAAATATATTAACTGATCATAAAAAAAATATCAACTATCATCATTAAATGATTATTAAGATATTAGTAAAAACAATAGTCCTATCGGAATAATGATTTCCAGCCAGTAGTTTGTTTTTCCTTTTAAGGTTATGAACTTCTTCCGGTATTCCCGCCACATCCCAACTTCTTCGATATGACTTTGATAGTGCCCTCTTTGGTTACGACACACTTAAAGGACCCTATGAATTTTTTTTTATATATCATCATCAGAACTTTTAGAAGCGTATTTTTTTAATTTTATAGTCTAATTTTACAGACTCATTCATTCACAAAGTATTGAGATATAAAAAACGACTAACACGTACCCTTTCCACCAAAAAAAATATTCTTAAGCTTTTATGCCTAAAAAGATTGCTCTAATTAAAAAAATATCAATAATTGTTTTTGTTTAAATTTCTGATTATAATTATTAAAAAATGACATAGGAGTTCCGTGAACAGTTTGGTTTTTCAGCCCTTACCCTTTGAACTGAAATTAGATTATTTAAGACTAAGCCGCACAGAACATGTAGGATCTATAGGTTTTTTTTACCTTCTAAAGAGATTTGGAAGTCCCAAAGAAGCCCTTAAAAAACTTCCTGCCATCATCACACGTAAAGATACACGTATCCCCAGCATAGAAGAAATCAGCCGGGAAATTTTACTGCACGAAAAAAAAGGGTTTCAACTAATTTCTTATTTTCAGCCTGAATATCCTTCGGCTTTACGAGAACTAAGGGACCCGCCCCCCTTTTTGAGCACTTACGGAGACCTCAATTTACTACAAGAAAAAGGTGTCGGCATGGTGGGTTCTCGCAGCGCCTCTCAGGCCAGTGAAGTCTTTGTTCATAAGCTGGTGTTGGGTCTGAAGGCAGAAGGTTATCCTATTATTTCGGGTCTGGCCAGGGGAATAGACACATGGGTTCATCAAGCCTGTTTAGAAAATAACGTCCCCACAATTGCAGTGGTCGCCGGTGGTTTGGGTAACGTTTATCCTTTGGAAAACAAGCAGTTATACGAAACAATAGGTCAAAAAGGTCTAGTCCTTTCTGAAGACCCTTTGGGCAGTGTGCCTCAGGCTTCTTTATTTCCCAAAAGAAATCGCATTATTTCAGGGCTCTCTTGGGCTGTGGCTGTCATAGAAGCTGGCGTAAAATCCGGAGCCTTATTAACTGCAAAGTACGGGGCAGAGCAAGGTCGCACTGTTTTTGCTGCCCCTGGCCACCCCTTGGACCTGCGGTGCAAAGGCAGCAACCAGCTTTTGAAAGAAGGTGCATTGTTTTTAGAATCTGCCCAAGACATTATTCAAGAACGTTTTCAGCAACGCCCAGCCCCCAACACTTTGTTTTCTGCCCATGAAGATGGGGATGAATATGAAATTGATGAACCTTCTTCTGATCTTTGTCCACAAGCAGACTTATTTCAGCAGCTTCAGCAAGCCTTAAGCTTCATTCCCACCTCTATTCCGGAAATAGCCTTACACCTTAAGGCCTCGGAGTTACAAGTACGAAATGCTTTGGTGGAAATGGAATTAAATGGCCAGGTCATCCGCTATCCCGGAGACTGCGTCATGGCCCCGGCCCAGGAATTTGCATAAAATAGTATTTTAAAAAGACTGTCAAAAATTATTTCATTTTTTTTAACGTTGTAATACTATAATAAAAATATGATTTAAAAATTTCAGTTCACCATGTACAAAAAAATTTTACTCATTTTGCTCGCCGGATACACATCTCAGAATACTTATGCTGGCAAAAAAAAACTTCCATGATGAAGAACAGGAAAAAACCCTGAAAAGCACAAACCCATACACAAAAAAGAATACGCTACTCTGCCTGAAAACGTTATTACAAAGAAGACTTTTATACAGAAGTTTGATGACATTCAGCGTGAATTCAGAAACTATGCTCCTGACTTGCAGGTTAATATTTTTAAAACACATTGCACACGACGAAGGATCAAAAGAAACTCTGGATGATGTTCTGCAGTTTTTAAACCATCATAAAGATACTCTAAATTCGGCATCTTTACAAAGCGTCGTCAAAACACTGGCTAGCAGCTATTTCTCTCTTAATGTTCTGCCCCTTTTGCAGACGCTTCTCGCCAAATCTGCCAATCCTGATGTTACATACGAGGTTTTAAACCAATTATCTAGAGATCCAAAGAACGATACGCAACGCGTAATTGAAACAATTAAAAGCGAGCTTCCAAAACTTTCCCCCGAAAAAAAAAAGATGTACTAGGTAGCCTTTGTTATTCTTTTAACTGTTTTGATTTCATAGAAAAAGAACTGGAAACTCTAAAGCCAAAAAATCGATCTGGTTCTCTTTTGAATCTTGCGTGGCGTGTACAAGGCAATGAAAGGCTCAATGATAACGAAAAAACTAAAGTTAACAAGATCCTTAAACAACATTTTAACACTCAAGAGGAAGATGTCAAAGAAACTCTTCTAGAATACTGTCCGTATTTGAATAAATAAAATTATATAAAGAAAATAATTCTAAACCTCTTGCCAGAAAACTGGGATTTTACATTCCATCAGAGCGTTTCTGGCAAGACATAGATTTTTTAGGCAATTTTTTGGTTTATTCCATCATGAAAAAACTTGACGCATAAGGCTTTAAATAAAAACGAAAAATGATGACCTTCTTGGGAAAAATCTTAAGAAGGTCTTTTTACAATTTTTCCATAGATTTTTTGCAAAAAATGACTCTCCTAAAAACAATCATCTCTAGAGCTAACTTAAAACTCACCTCTTAAATGATCGCAATTCTGAATTTTTTTTGAATTTTTCATAGAACTCTATATTTACTTTAGACATTTTCTAAAACATGGACCTCCAATATTGTCTCTTTCCTATAAACTCGGACTCTTAAATCTTGGTCTTTTAAAAGCAAATAAATAAAATAAGCGTAACTTTGCTGAGGAACAGGCTCTGCACACCCTTCTTCTAAAATAAGATCTTGACTTGCATCCTGCTTAACCCCCCCAGACTGAAGGGAAAAAATAACGGCTCTAGGGGTCATTCTAATGCCAAGACTTCCTTTTCTAACCATAGATTGTTGTGTCAACCAAAAAATGATTCCCAAAACCACCTTAGGATATAACACCAGCATTTGATCAGGAACGGGATTGTGCAACTGAAAGCGATCTTCTAACCACTGATTTAAAAGACGCTGCGTTTCAGAAATAGGCAGATCGCCTGTCGCAAAAATAGCTCGAAATAAAGACAGCAAGACCCCCATCTGATTTTTGGATAGAATCATCATTTTCCACAACTCTCCTTTGTGGTCTGATACAATATCTAGCCCAGTGGAAAGAGCACTATAAGGTGAAATCAAGTCGTGCAAAATCTGAGATACCAAAGCCTGCGCAGCCCTCAATAACTTTAACTCGTTTTCTATACCCACAAGCGCCCTCTCAGGAGAATCTTTTGTATATTTCAACGTTTATACTCTTTTAAAGATGTCCCTCTATTTTTGACCACCTTAGGTTAATTAAACATTAACAAAAACGCTTAAAAATCTTTTTTTAGATTTTTCTAATGGGTACAGATCATAAAAAAGTTAAAAACAAAAAACTGCCAGACTGTTTTTTTGTAAAATTTGCAAAGTACCTTTTGTTTTAAGAAGTGATTCAAAGATCTTGATTTTTGCAAGAAAAACCTCCACCATCAAAGGGTAACTATCGTTGTTTTTAAATGAGTAAGCTTTTTCTGAACAAAAAAATCCTATGCACAGGAGTCATCGTATTTTTGCTGTCGTGGACAGCCCGCGCAGCGGATGAAGTACTGCCTTCTTCTATAAAAAACGTTACTCCCGATACTCCTTCTTCAGGAAAGACTTTAGCTTTGTCTGTTGCTGTTGTGCATTTTCAAAAAATTGTTGAAAATGTCAAAGAATATATTGAAGTTAGGAAAAAATTAGAGGACGCAGCCAAAAAGCTGGAAGGGGCTGCTGGCGAAAAAAAACGCGAAATTGAGGCCAAATTTGCTCAACTTAGCGGTATGCAAACAGACTTAAATCCTAAAGCTGTTGAGACTCGCAGAGGAGAATTGGTTCGACGCGGAGAGAACTTGAACAAAACCATCCAAAGTATCCAATCAGAAATTATGGCTGTTCATCAAAGAATCATCAGTTTTTTAGAAAAAGAGGTCAATACTATTTTAGAAGAACTTCAAAAAAAATATGGTTTCTCTTTAGGCATAACAGCAGAAACGGCTTTTTATCGTGATCCCAACACAATCCGAGATCTGACTCCAGAGGTTATTGAAATCATTAACAGCCGAGCACATAATTTGTCTCAGATGCTGCCTAAAATTGATCTCAGCGCCATCAAAAACCTCTAGATCATGTTTCCATTTCTTTTAACTTTAACCCTAATTCAAAAAATAACTGGCGCTTCTTTTAAAGGCACTTGTCAGGAATTTCAAGGCTTGGCCCCATTAATCACGGCAACGTCAAAAGATATCAGCGTTCTTCGACCTGGCGAAAAGGTGCCCTTTCCCATTCATGCTGGAGCTTGTTTTGTAGCTGCCTGTGATGTCAACAAGCTGCCTGAGCACACCATTCCATTGATCTCTCCAGATCCTTGGGTTTCATTTATAGAGTTGCTGCGCCATTGTCAAACTTCTTACGCTCCCCTGGAAACGCGTATTCATCCTTCTGCGGTCATCCATCCAACAGCCGTTTTAAAAGGACCCTGTGACATTGGTCCTGGCACAGTCATCGATCGGGATGCTGTAATCGGGGAAGGCTGCGTCATTGGTCCATTAGTCTATATTGGACCCGAGGTGGTGTTAGGGCAAAAGTGCACCATTCAAAGTCATGTTTCTGTGATAAACGCTATTTTAGAAGACGAAGTGTTGATACAGTCTGGGGCCCGGATTGGACAGCAAGGATTTGGCTTTGCCATAACTGCTAAAGGCTTTCTAGATATCCCTCATGTAGGGGGAGTACGCATAGGAAAAGAATGTCATATTGGGGCCAACAGCACCATCGACCGGGGGATGCTGGAAGATACAATTATTGGCCCTTACTGTCGAATTGATAATTTGGTGCATATCGCACACAACTGCATCTTAGGTCAACATGTCGTTATTGCAGCTCAAGTAGGCCTTTCTGGCAGTTGCCACGTCAAAGCCGGATGTATGTTAGGAGGACAAGTAGGATTGGCACCTCATGTTACACTGGCCCCCAGAACACGGGTCGCCGCTAAAAGCGGTGTGATGCGCAGCACTCAAGAGGAAGGCAAAGAGATTGCCGGTATTCCAGCCACAGATGCTGCTATCTGGAAACGTCAAGTTGCCTTAGCGTGGAAACAAGTCAAAAAAGGAGCATAAAAGTGAAGGATAATCAAAAAGAAACTCAATCCCAAGCAAGCAACCAACAAACATTAAGCCTAAGCTTAGAGCAAATTATTCAACGAATACCCCATAGGTATCCTATGCTGTTGGTTGATCGTTTAGAAAAAGTGCGCCTAGGATCAGAAGCTGTTGGTATTAAAGGGGTAACTATTAACGAACCTTTTTTTCAAGGACACTTTCCTGACTTACCTGTAATGCCTGGAGTTTTAATCATCGAAGCCATGGCCCAGACCGCTGCAGTTTTGGTGATGGAAAGCATGAACATTACCTGTCGTGATCATGTGGTTTATTTTATGTCTATTCAGGACGCTCGCTTTCGTAAACCCGTCAAGCCCGGAGACCGCTTGGAAATGCATGTCGTCAAAAGCCACCAGCGTGGAATGGTATGGCGGTTTTCTGGAAAATCTAGTGTAGATGATCAAATAGTGGCACAAGCTATTTTTACAGCCCAGATCAGTAAACGACTTTCTGAAAAGTCTTTGGTGTAGTACCAGTTTGTTATGGTGTTAACGCAAATAACGCCTTAAGATGGTGTTGTCCTGGCAGAAAAAATACTTCTCTTTCAAAAATGATCTTATTTTTTTGAATTTTAGATGCTTTTTTTCAATATTATTTCGGTATAAATGAAGTAATAGAATAAAACAAAATTTAGAGTGAAAAAAATACATTTATTTTTGGGGTTACTTTTGTTCCCTTTTCTGATATATGGAGGGAATAGCGATGAAGTAAAAACCCCAAAAAGCAATACGACAGCCGATACGGAACAAAATCAATATCAGCAACAAAACAGCTTACTTTCTAATCTGGCCCAAGAACTGAGTATAAACAAAATTATGTCTCAAAAAAACATTGATCAAATACTCAAGATTATAAAAGATCCTGGTAAAAATCTGGAACAAGTTCCACCTTATGATATCTTTCGTTTAGCATGTTTTATTGATCAATGTGCAACAATGCTTTCTAACAGTACTCATGCAAATATTGAAATTTCAGATAAAAAGTGTTCCGTAAAGTGCCTCCCCAGATATCAAAATATTCCAATTTCTGCCAATACCAAGATCTTTTGCAACATAAAAAAAGAAAAAATAAAAAAAGAAAATGGCAGTCAATCATTCAATGCTCTTATAGAATATACTATTATAGACGCCAAAAATAATCCTAGCAAATCAATAGAACTCAGTCAAAGAAATCTTCTTTCTATGATGCTGAGAATATTTAACACTATGGAAGAACCACAAGAACTAGAAATCTGGAAGGGAAACATTTTAAGTCCTGCTGCTAAAGCACTCATCAGAGAAAAATTTCCCACAAGAAGTCATGAATTAGACACCCTGCTTTCACAATAAAAAAAGCGAAAATACTCTTTCGATAAAAAAAAATTCCTAAATTTTGAATGATTTAGGAAAATTTTAAAATATTTGTTTTTATTCTGAATTTTCGATATTATTATGACCACTCTTTAAGTGACTGCGCACCTTACAGAGTATTTTAAGAATCTATTGACATAATTTTTTAAAAAAATATAATTTATAAAAATTAGATAAGTTTTCATGAAAAAAAACTTTTTCCATATTTTTACTGCTGAAGATGCACGAAGTGCAAGCAATGATTACAGAAAATAAAAAAACCCAAAATATTTCCCCAGATAATAATATTTCAAGTCGTATAAGCGAAAATTTTATAAGTTATCTCAAGCCTTTTGATGGATCGTCTATTTTAGAAAACACTCATAACTTCAATGATATTTTGTGTGGAAAAAACAACTTGCAAGCGTGTTCTGTTGCTTGGTTTCTGCAACAATGTATCAATCAACTTCAGAATACAAAAGGTCATATAACCAGGATAGGCATCAAGACAGTTGTATATGGAACCATAAGCTTTAAAAAAGATATTGCGTTAGATATTGATGTATACCCTAAAAATTTCACATTTCAATGGGGTGATAAAGAAAACAATCAAGAAATTTTGGTTAAAATTTTCTCAAATTCCACAAGCAATTCTAAGCTTTCATCTAAAAATTCTGACGATCTTTTTAAAAATATTGCCGAACGTTTTGCTGTATCAGAAAAATGTATCAGTTCTGACACGCTTTTAGAAAGTATTAAAATAAATTTTCAATCTTTACCTCTTAACGACCAATTAAAATTTTGGAAAGAAGAGCTTTTTAAAAAATTTACCAAAAATTCTCTGGAAAAAAGCTTAACATCCAAATTAGACAAAGCAATAGAAGAGCAACAGTCCCGTGATGCGTTAAACAAACTGCCCAAAAAAATAGACCTAAAATAATATAACACGCTTTTTTTACACTACAATTAGGGGCTTTTATGCATCTCTCTTTTATAAAACAAGATGACTCTTTAGAAAAAGTAATATTAGTTGATGGTCAAAATCGCTCTATGGGTGTCATGGATAAGCTGTTAGCCCACCAAGAAGGGCACCTACACCGAGCGGTTTCCATTTTCATCCTTAACAAAAACAATCAACTGCTGATTCAAAAAAGAGCTGCAGAAAAATATCACTCCCCATCCCAATGGGCTAACAGCTTTTGTGGCCACCCTCGGCAAGAAGAAGAGTATTCTGTTGCCGCCCAGCGACGACTGTTAGAAGAAGTGGGATTGCAGACAAAATTAACCCCAGACATAGCTTTCATTTACAAAGTATCGCTATCGAACGGATGGGTAGAACATGAATTTGTACAATTTTTTAAAGGCATTACAGAAGATATTCCAAAACTCAACCCATTTGAAGCTTCGGATTATTTATGGATATGCCAAGAAGAATTATTCAACAACTCTCGCCACTTAGAATACACCCCTTGGTTCCAATTGTATTTAAATAACCACAAAGACGGCATACAAAATTTATTTTTAACGATGAACCCCAATCCGCAGGATAAGCTGTAAATTTTTTACAGATTTTATAAAAAGATGGCGTCAAAACCTAACGATCTTCCTTTTACTCTGTCATCAGATTATTCTTATAAAGTAGGAATGATTCTAGCAAAGAACGCAATGATCGAACATAACAGTCTATATATTCAAAAAATAGAGGAGGTTTTGCATTTCCTCAGGAGGCGTCTTTGACCAACAAGCTGTCGAACCGGATTTAGAGGCTATTGCTGAAAAGCTATTAAGCACAGATTTGTGGCAAGACCCCACCCAAGCAGCCCTTTTATTGCGCCAACAAGAAGCTTTACTAAAAAAGAAAAAAACTTTTCAAGAACTAGGTCAACAACTCCAAGACTGTAAAGAACTGATAGAAATGGCTGCAGAAGAAAACCTAGAAGAATTGGTGCAAGAACAAAGCCAGGTACTGCGAAGCTTGTGCAAAAAAGCAGAAAAAATTCATATCGAAAATTTGTTTACCCAAGCTACAGACGAAAAAGGATGCTTTGTATCTTTGCAAGCAGGTGCAGGAGGCACGGAAGCACAAGACTGGGCCAACATGCTGATGCGCATGTATATGCGCTGGGCTGAAAGAGGTGGGTACAGTGTAGAGCTGCTGGATGAAACACCTGGGGAAGAAGCCGGCATAAAGTCCGCCACTCTGCGTATCAGCAAAGGTGACTTTCCTTACGGGTGGTTAAAAGGTGAAACTGGCGTTCATCGTTTGGTTCGAATTTCCCCTTTTGATTCGGCTTCCAGGCGTCATACAAGTTTTGCTTCTATTTGGGTTTCCCCAGAATTAGATGACGCAATTGTCATTGACATTCAAGACAAAGACATACGAATAGACACTTATCGGGCTTCTGGGGCTGGAGGTCAGCATGTGAATAAAACAGACAGTGCAGTACGTATTACCCATCTTGCTACCGGAATTGTTGTCCAGTGCCAAAGTGATCGTTCTCAACACCGTAATAAAGCAACCGCTATGGCCATGTTACAGTCTAAATTATACGAAAAAGCAGAAAGAGAACAAAAGAATTCGATAGAACAGCCTGATAAGCAGGGTATTTGCTGGGGATCCCAGATTCGATCTTATGTCTTACAGCCTTATCAAATGGTTAAAGATCTGCGCACCGGCACTGAAGAAGGAAACACCAGCGCGGTTTTGGATGGGAAGATTGACGAATTTTTAAAATCCTACCTTTTGCTCCATTGACCTTTATTTAATGATTTTAAAAAATGAACAGTTTTTTATCTATTAAAACAGCAGAATCTTGACAAAATGATATTTTTTTTATAGTCTGCACAAAAAGAGGTATTTGTTTCTTTGAAACGAAAAAAGTCTTCACGCCTACAGTTTGCTTCTCGCAAAATTAAATTTCACCAATATCTGGTCTTACTGATTATCTTAGTAGCCACTGGCGTTGGGTCTTGGTTTGCCTATCAGCTATTTTATCCTGGAAATACTAATGGTCAAATTCCCGTTATAAAAACCTATGGATGGCCTATCAGGGAAGCTGGCAAAAGTTCAGGGGAAAAAAATGACTATTTAGCCTATGGATGGGATGAGCTACAAAAATTTCAAGTCGTTGAAAAATTTCTACCCCCATGCGCTCCTGTCCCTATCACTGAAGAACCTCCTGTAACAGCAGAGCCCAGCGTCTCAGCCCCAAAAACCTCCTTCTCTGGGAAGTCAGAAGAACCTGAAACATCTAAGCAACCTGTGGAAGATCAAGATCCTTCTTCTGCAAAAAAACCTTTAGCTCCAGAAACCTCTTCCCCGATCGTAGATAAAGCCGAAAATCTAAAGGTCCCTGCAGAAAAGACTGCCCCAACAAAGCCTTTGACTGAAAAGAAGGAAGTCTTCAATATGCAAGTCGGAGGCGTATTTTCTTCCTTAATAGAAGCAGAAAATACTTTACAAAAAGCGCAATCTGCCGGACTAAATACTTTGTCGATTCAAAGATGCCGGGTCAAAGGAAAACTTTTCTACCGCGTTATTGTAAAAAAGGATCTTTCTGTGACAGAACTCAAAACGTTTTACAAAACAGCACGTCAACAGGGCATTTCCTGTACGGTATTTAAAAAGTCTACTGGACCTCATTAGGGGATGAGGTTACAGTCATATTGCAAATTTTATGTGACGTTATGTGAATATGACACAATGTTCATTTTAAAAAGATAGTCTAACCAGCTTAAGACCAGCGTCATAAAGTTTAATTCACTTAAAAAGTTTTTTGTGTGTTTTATAAAAGATCATGCCAAATATCTTTTAAATCTTCATTTTCTCTGCCGAAAAAGACAAGAAACATCATTTTCCTACTTTAAGCAATGCGATTTTACTTTAAGAATTCAATAGCCCCCACATTTTCTAAAAACCCTGCACCCCATTAAAATCAGACAAGACATACGGCTTTATCAAAGATATCCCAATCCAAAAAATTTGTTACGGCGTCATTTTAGGTTAAAATGTCAGAAAATTTTTTTTATGACTCTATCAGTCTGCCATCTTCCAAGAAAAAGATTTTATGAAAACAAGGCAGAAGACTTTGGTTATGAGTCACCACAAACAAGCTGGTTCCTTCTTCCGTATTCATATCTGTCAGCAGTTGAAAAACTTCTCGGCCTGTTGTTTCATCCAGGTTACCCGTAGGCTCGTCGGCCAAAATCAATTCTGGATTATTAATCAACGCGCGGGCAATGGCTACCCTTTGCTGCTGGCCGCCAGAAAGCTCACAAGGCCTATGCGACATCCGATCTTTCAGTCCCACCCGGTCTAAAAGTTCTTTACCTCGTTTTAAAGCCCCCTTTTGACCTGCAAACTGCGCTGGTAAAAGAACATTTTCTAAAGCCGTAAATTCTGGCAGCAAATGATGAGATTGAAAAATAAATCCCAGCATCGATCGGCGTAACGCGGTGGCACGACGATCACAGAGATTTTGAGATGAAAATGTTTGCCCACGATGATGGTATAGGACCTCTCCTTGGGAAGGCGTATCTAAAAGCCCCAGAATATTCAACAAAGTTGACTTTCCTGTTCCTGAAGGACCGACCAAAGCAATGCGCTGTCCCGCCAGAATAGAAAAATGTGCTTCTTGGAAGATTGTCAAAGCACCATAAGATCGTCCAACTTGGCATACATCTACAATGGGTCTACTATTGATATTCATTTGATCACTCATAACGCAAGCCTTCCGCAGGTTGAATACGACACGCCTGGTAGGCAGGATAAAAAGTGGCTAAAAAGCTTAAAAACAAAGCAGTCACCACGACAACAGCCACTTCACTGACATCTGTGCGGGAAGGTAAATGAGATAAAAAGTAAATTTCTGCCCGAAACAAATTCGTTCCTGAAAGAGATTCCAAAAAACGACGAATGTGATCAATATTGTAAGAAAAGAGCAGGCCCAGAGCAGTCCCTCCTAACGTCCCCGCCACCCCTAAAGAAGCTCCCGTTAAAAAGAAAATCTTCAAGATAGACTGACGAGATGCCCCAAGTGTCCGCATGACGGCAATATCTTTGGTTTTGTCTTTAACGATCATAATTAAACAAGAAATAATATTAAACGCTGCCACCACGATGATCAGCATTAAAATCAGAAACATGACATTACGCTGCACTTCGATGGTGGAAAAAAATTTCTGGTTGGCTTGTTGCCAGTCATAAACCGACAGCTCGGGAAACAGATGCAGTAACGTTGTTTTTAAGGAAGACAAATCTTCTGGATTTGGCACAAAAACCTCAATTCCTGAGACCGTTTGTTCCATAGAAAAAAAAGCTTGGCTGTCCTGCAAAGGAATAAAAATAAACGCACTGTCGTATTCATGCATACCACTATCAAAGACGGCGGTCACCTTAAAATGACGCGATTTCGGTAGAGATCCTAACAGAGTCGGCTGGCTTTCTGGGGAAAGGATTTTTATTTTATCCCCTACAGAAACTTGTAGCTTTTGAGCCAACTTATGTCCGATTAAAATCGTCGCCGGAGCCCCAAAATTTTCAAGACTGCCCCCAACAATATTTTTTGCAATCAAAGGGCGGTGAAAAAGATCACTCTGAGCAATACCGCGCACCAAAGCCCCTGCTGCCCCGTTTTTGGCAGTCAAAAGAACCTGCCTTTCCACATAAGGCGCACAAGACGTAACCCCTTTTAAAGATCGGATTTTTTGAACGACCTCATCTGCGTTTTGAAGCTTGCCAGAAAACTGACTGACCGTTATGTGCCCATTAAAACCAATCACTCGGGAAACCAGCTCGTGACGAAAGCCGTTCATCACAGACATAACAATGATCAACGTGGCAACACCTAATAAAATCCCTAAAAAAGAGAATCCTGCAATGACTGCCACCACACCTTGTTTACGAGAAAGTTTTAAGTATCGTGATGCGATAAACCATTCAACAGATTTGAGTGCCATTTTTTAGTATTCCTGGTCTTATTGCTGGAGCTGAGGGGAATCGAACCCCTGACCTTGTCAATGCGAGCGACATACTCTTCCAACTGAGCTACAGCCCCTAAACGCCTTCATTGTAAAGCAGTCTGCTTCAAAAATAAAGGCAATTTTTAAAAACTCTCTTCTACAGTTTCTCCCTGCTTTTTACAGTACAGTTTCACAAAGGGCCCCATAGAGGCCCCCTTTTTGCACAGAAAAAGATCTTATTCTTCCATAACATCGTTGTTTCTTTGACGCATCATTTGATTTTCTGGCACTTCTACATTATGATTTATTTGATTCACTATCTGATTTCCTGGCACCTCTTCTGCCATAGTTTTGATCTGGTTTTGACCAGGTCTTTTTTGTTCTAAAAGTTCTGGAAGTGTTTGGTTATAAAAAGCTTCCTCCCCAGTGCTGTTTAGAACCGCATAAACATCTTGGTTATTTCTTACGTACACATTGTAAGGTATCTGGCTGTTGCCCCTGTTCTGTAAAACGGTAAAAGGCTTTTTAGGACTTTTGGGACTTCCTGTCAACGCAGCACAATCTTTGGGGTGCACAAAACCATCCCACAAACATCCTCCGTTAACATCGTATAAGCTTTGATGCTCAGGATCTCTTTCATAAGGATCATAATTTGGAAATTCTAAAGAGATTCTTGGAAAAGTCTTTGATTCTTTTCTTTCAGCTAATTTTCCCAAGGATTTTGTCACTGGAATAGGACGCCGATTACCTGTTATTTCTATCTCTTCTACTTGTTGAAAATCGGGACCTTGCAGAACATAAGATATCTTTTCCAGACTATCTTGTTTGGAAAAGCCAATCTGTATTTCTTTTAAATTGCTAAAAGAAATGGGATTCTGTGAAAATATTGCTGCAGGCAGACGTACGCTTTTCATATGCTTTGAATAAAGTGTCACGTTAAACTCAATGAAACTTACGTTTTTGCCTATTATAAGATCGTCATTGGAAAGACCTAACGCCCACTGATTTAAATCCTTATTCACGGCTTCATAAGCAGCATTTTCAATTTTTTTTGGAAGCTCTTTAGGAGTCTCTTCGTTAGTTGTCATTTTAGGAAACATCTTCCTGGCGCGATCTTCTTTATCGTTTGAGGCATTTTCCTCAAACATTGCATAGGATGGCAGCATGAAGCAAAAAGACAATAGAAGATATAATTTAGACATCGTGTCAATAGAAGTAAGAGATTAATAACTTTATTTTAAAAAAAAAATCACACTTTGTCAATACATTCTATAAAAATAAATAAAAAAAATATTAAAATATCCCTGTTTTAAAAATAATTTAGTCTATTAAAGCCTACGATACAGGTTCAGGCCTAGGCATTCGTGAAAAATACGCTGAAAAGATATCAGAGACCATAACCTCATTGCTCTATCATGGCTCTTTTAGAAAAAAACATGTGTTCTAGCTTTCAGATTGTGTGGGCCCAATCATTTTTACAGATTTACCCACCATGAGAACACTGCTGCTCATGATAATTTGTTGCCATGTACTTATAAAAAAAGGCCACAAAAAACTTTGTGACCTTTTAAAGACTGTCAGATTTTAAAAAACATAACGTCTTTTAGCTTTTTAGGCAGCAGCGCAAGCTTCAGGAGCCGGTGCTTCTACTGTAGCAGCAGGCACGCTGCAAGCTGGGGCTGGAGTGCAGCACTTAGTCTGCGCATCAGCTTTTTGGGCAAAAGTATCAGAAGCCTTATTGACGACGATTGTACATCCTTTAAAGGTTTTAGATCCTTTAGCCTTATGCTTTCTGGCCTTACCTTTTTTACCCTTCTTTGCAGAGACTTTCTTCTTTTCCCCGTCCTTAGACTCTTCTTTCTTTTCTGCAGGAGTGCCACCCTCTACTGCAGGAGTAGTTATGGCACCAGAAGTATCTCCAGCAGGCAAGCCTGCAGGAGCAGCTGGATCAGGCATTGTTGTGGCTGGAACCTGCTGATCTACAGAAGGTGTTGCTGCAGATGAATCTGCAGGAGTTGTCGCAGCAGGAGCTGCAGGTGTAGCAGTTCCTGCCTCGCCTTGAGCGAAAACAGGGTTAGTAGCAGTTAAAACACTGCCCAGTAAAAAACTCAAAAGAAAAACTTTCTTCATTAAATTATCTCTCCTTACTTTTAAAACGAATTATATTTTCTATAATCCCTTAAAAATCTAAAAAAAACGCCAAAAAGACATTGTACGATTCATATGATTATCTATAACACAAAAAAAAAATCCAGAAAAGAGTACAAAGACCTATAGGAACAAATTGGAAAAACTGTTGTTTCGCAAGGAAGCTTAGAACAGTTTTAAAGTCCCTGTTTGGTATACTTAAAAAGTTTTCTTTAATTGATTTTTTATCAAAAATGACCAAATTAATAATAAAAAATTCCAAAAGTATAATATCTTTGAAATGATTTTTAAAAATATATTCAAAAAACTTATTTTTACTTTTGTCCTGACAAAATTTTTCAGCTTTATCAGAAATAAAATATTTTTCTTTCCCAGCCATGATACAATCATTCATCACATTTGGTCAAAAATAAAGTGAGACGCGTTGTCATAGCCGGCGTAGGACGTTTGGGAACAGGTTTGGTTCATTATCTTTCTACTCATTACGAGGTCGTAGCTATTGATACTGATGCTGGAGCGATTGCGCGCATTCAAGATCGTTATGATGTTCAAGGAGTGGTGGGCAATGTATGCGACCCTTATGTATTACGCAAAGCCAACTTAGACCCACAGTGCGCGTTTTTAGTCATCACAGGCAGTGATGAAGTCAATTTGGTAGCTTGTCAACTGGATCAAATGCTTTTTCATGCCTCATTTAAAGCCCTCCGGTTGCGTCATGCCCATTATTTAGAAGTGATTGCAACAGATTCTCTTTTGCAACAGCTAAAAATTGATTGGGTCATCAGGCCCTGGGGACTGATGGCTGAACACCTCCAAGAGATTTTAAAAATGCCTGGCATTTTTGACCATGCTTTTTTTGTGCAAAACCGTTTTCAATTATTGGGTATCCATGTCCAGGAAAAACACTTTTTTCACTCTAAAACGATCAAAGACATTGAAAAAAAGATTCCTCAGATGCGCCTGATGATGGCCTTTAGAAAAGGGGAAAGAATTGAGGTTTGCCAAGATACACTGTTGGTCAAAGATGATTTTGTGTATCTGTTAACAGCAGGAGGGACGGATCGTTCTTCTAAAAATTTATTTTTTGAATCTTATACTAAGCAACGCTTTGTCTTTTTAGGGGCTCATGAAACAACCTATGGTTTACTGGAATCATTAAAAGATCAAAAAGTTTTGGTCATCGGACAAAATAAGGAGCATACAGAAAAAATGGCTATTTTGTACCCAGAGTATTCTTTTATTTACTCCCCTACCCTAGATCAAGACGTTTGGCAGGCTATCGATGAACATCCAGCTTATGTGATGGGATTAAGTGAGTCTGATGAACAAAATCTGACAACCTGTTTGATAGCAAGACAAAAAAATTCCTATGCGGGTATTGCGATGACAGAAAATATGCAAAATTTTCACACTTTTTTTAAATCAGGCCTAGCCTGTCTAGCGTATCCGCTGCAAACTGTGGTTTCTGGAACGTTTAAAAAAATGGCCCCTTCTTATCTGAAAAAAATGTGGCTTACCCAAGGAGATCAAAGTTTAATGGTAGCCGAAGTATGGGTACAAGAAAATGTCAAAGCTCTTTACTTTTCTTGGGAAAAACTAAAAGAATACGGAATTCATGTTGTCGTCTGTATTCGCAAGAAAAAAGCTTATTGGTCAGCCGTGGCTTTAGAAGCTGAGGACACGCTGATTTTATGGTTTCCAATGCAAGATTATGATGCAATCTTGGATTTGTTTGGAACCCTGGCTTAATCTACTGCCGAGGTTCGCAGGCTTAAAGCATGAATACGCTGCCCCACCTGACCCTCTAAAGCCTCATAAACTAAACGGTGAGAAGAAACCGGGCTCAAACCCTGAAATTGGGTAGAAATAATATTCACGGCCAAATGTTGATCGTCTCCCCTTTCATCCCTCACATCAATACGAGCTTCGGGAAATCGTTGCATCAATTTTTCCCTGACCCAGGCTAAATTTGTCATCCTAAAGAATCCTGCTTTTTCTTAAAATTCAAAACATGCGAACGCATAGGTCCTTCCAGTACGATCCCCATTCTAGAAGCCACACGCTGATAGTGCTGGTCGCAAGGTAAATCACTGTTGCTGATATATTCAGCACCCAAAAGTGTCTTTGTTTCTAAATCTAAAACACAAAACGACTCTGGACACAGCTTACCACTTAAAAAGAAGGAAGCTGCAGAAAAACCTGTCTCACTTTTTCCCAGCGATAACGTCATTTTCATAAGTTGAAGCCCATGACCAATAAACACCCCTTTCAAGATGTCCGTAGCCCGGTAAATCAAAGTTTGAAAATCTTCCCATTCGTCGCTGTGAAGATAGTCTAAGCTGATAAGATAACTCTCATTGAGCTCTTTACCCGAAGCTGTATGGAAATAATTGATGACTGGCCGCTCAAATACGTGCCCTTCAGGTAACTCAAAAAGGCCCACCAAAGCGCTGGTCACACCAAAATGAATTTCTACATCAAACGGAAGACTAGCAGTGGCATACATCAACGACTGTCGCATGTTTACAGTGCGAATAAAATGCGTCGCAATTCCCAAATATTCCAACCTTGAAAAACAAAAAGCAGAAAGACGATGGTTAATCACTCCTTTACCCGGAATTTCCCATTCCTTTGCGGTCACAGGGCAACGGAAAAGATCTGTAAAATAGTGATAAACCTCAGATTCTTTTGGGCCTGCATATACCGTGTGTCCCGGCGTTTGTGCAAGCACTTTATTTTCTTTCATTAAGCAAAACTCCACTTACTCTTAAGCAGCATAACAGAATATATAAAAAATTCAAATTTTATTTTGATTTTTTAAATCGAATGTTTCTCTAACCTGTAATCTTATTTGATCGCTAAAAAGGTGATCTGTCCCAAAAAAAGAAACACCAATATCTTTCACAAAATTTTTGCTTAAGGCTCTTTTCAAATTTTGTTCATTTGCTATCGCTGCAAGAAAACATTTTTTAATAGATTCATTTTTTGACTTGCAGTAAAAAATATTTCCTTTAGAATAAGAGTTGTTGCTGATGGATATTTTTTTGTCGTTTTCTGATCTTTCTTTTTTCCAGTCTTTTTTTGTTTCGGAACTTTCACAACGTTTGGATAAGTGGATCGTCGCGAATTTCGAAGGTATCCCTTTCAGTGCCGTACACAAGGCCTTTCGTAAAGGTCTGATTAGGGTCGACGGCCAGAAAATAACTTGTGACAAAAAAGTAAGAAAAGGACAAGAAGTACAAATACACAAGGGGTGGATGCAGCGCATCAGCCAAATCCAAGACCCCCTCGCTCCTCTGTCTGCGGATTGGCAAGAGCGCGTTCAAAAGTGGATTCTGTGGGAAAATGAAGACTTTTTAGTCTTAAATAAACCCGTAGGTATAGCCAGTCAAGGAGGTACAGGCCAAACCTTAAGCCTTGACGTTCTGCTAAGCCGTTTATACGGCCGTAAAATCCGTTTGGTGCATCGCTTAGACCGCGAAGTCGGGGGAGTGATGTTGATGGCTAAAACACCTCAGGCTGCCACTGAGCTGACCCAGATGTTTGCCCGCCAAGAAGTTCAGAAAGCGTATTGGGCTTTGGTCCACGGCACCCCTGATTTTCAAGAAACAACGATAAACACGCCTCTGCAGCCTGTTAAATACGGTATGGCTGTGGCATTACACTCGGATAAAGACAGTCTTGCAGCCAAAACGATTTGCCAAGTGAAAGAAGTAGGACAAAAGCCCTGCGCCTGGGCTTGGTTAATTGTGAAGCCTGTTACAGGTCGTAAACATCAAATCCGAGTCCATCTGGCAAGCCTAGACCTTCCCTTGTGGGGGGACAAACTGTATGGCTTCCAAGACGATACAACACCTCTAAGACTGCATTGCGCTGAGCTCTGCTTTAACCACAAAGGGCAACCGTTTCATTTCCAATGCCCTACCGAAAAGAGCTTTTTTGACTGTATTCAGCAAAAAGAATCACTTTTTTCCACCTTTACATCATTCCTTAGGAGTTCCATGAAAAATATTTCATTACAATCTGCGGTCGAACAAGACCCTTCCGTCCCTGTTGCAGAAGAAGCACTAGATAACGAAACGGAAAATACAACTGCTGAAGAAGCACTAGAGAACGATACTGAAAATACATCAAACGAAGATGCTGAAAGCGCAACCGCTGAAAATACACTGGGCGAAGATGAGGAGGCCCCTCTTGACGAAGAAGAAGAAAGAAAACGTCAAAAACGTCTAGATTGGACTATGCCTGGGGAAAGACGTGCTCGTCGCTCTGATGAATCCGACAAAAAAAGCGATTATTTTTCAAAGGACAACCCAAGCAGAAGATCTTCCGGGGCTCCTTTCAAAAGACGTTCTTTTGAAGTCTCAGACCGTCAAGACGAAGATTCTACTTCAGCCAATAAGAAAAGAGGCGATTCCCGCCCTGATTCTGAAAGAGAGGGTAGAGGTTACGACAGACAAAGAAGTTCTTCGGACAGACCTGCTCGTC